>CAMZEC010000038.1 GCA_947305645.1 uncultured Bacteroidales bacterium
GAAAATAAGTATTAACGGAAAAATCTTTCCGTGTCTACTTCTCGCGCGCGGTGCAACGAATCATAGAACTCTTTGTAATAATCTCTGAAAGCAATAATCTGTTTCACTGTGCAAGTTAGATAAAGTTGTACACTTATGCAACAATTTTACGAACATTATGATCGGGTAATTGCGAATCTATACAATTATTACATCTGCGGCAATACTATCAATTCTCACGCTCTCAATTATTTACGATTCTTATAAGAGTAAAAAAGATTTGACGACAATTCTTTTGGAATGGTATCAAATGACGCCGCCTTTCTTCGCTGGGGCTGGAGGTAGAGAGGCTGGCGGAACTTCGTTCGCCGCGTTGAAACGCGGCTGCACTACGGCCCCTCCCACAATCTGCTTCGTCCCGCAGAGCGGAACTCGTATCTTGCGGGCCCTTCCCCCTGCCCGTGCCCGGGGGTGGGCACGTCCGCCAGCCTCTCTGCCTCCAGCCTTTCCGCTCCGTAGGCGGCTAGAGACTGTTTATGCAGTCAGGCCGTAACATCTGTAGTGTCCGACTGTGCGCGAAGTGACTCCTGCACCCCATTTTGTCACGTCGCAAACGGTTTTTCGGCCTTTTGAGGTAAAAAAGGCTTGTGACGTGACTCTGAGATACCTGAGAATCACGTCGCAAAGCAAAAATGGGAATAAAGACATTTTTAGAATTCCGAATACACCATCGTGGCGGCGACGAGGGCGGCGGTTTCCGTGCGGAGGCGGCTGTTGCCGAGGGTGACTGGGTCCCAACCGCGATTGAGTGCCAGCGAGGCTTCTTCTGGCGAGAAATCCCCTTCGGGCCCGATAAGGATGTAGATTTCGGGGGAGGTGCAGGGCTGCCCGGCAGCCTCGGACAGCACCTCCCGAACGGACTTCTTGGAACCCTCGAAGCAGTAGCAAATCATCTTCACCGCGTCCTCGGGGACGGAGGCTATAAACTCCTTCACGCTTACGGGTTCGAGGACCTCAGGGATGGCCCCTTTGAGTGACTGCTTGGCGGCGGATTTCACCAGTCGTTCGAGTCGTTCGGTCTTGAGAACCTTGCGTTCGGAGCGGTCGCCTATGACCGGTGCAAGCACGTCCAGGCCTATCTCGGTGGCCTTTTCGGCGAACCATTCGTAGCGGTCGATGTTCTTGGTGGGGCAGACCGCCATAGTGAGGCGGTAGGGGTGACTTCCGAAGTCGCTCACGCGTTCGACTATCTGCGCAGTGGCGCCTTTGGGGTCGGCATCCGTCAGCACGCATCGCAGCAGCGTGCCGCAGCCGTCGATAACGGAAATCTCATCTCCTGCCCGGTGCCTCAGCACCCTCACGCAATGCCCGGACTCCTCGGCATCCAGCCTCAGCAGGCCGTCTTCTATATCGCAACTGTAGAATAATTCCATACCGTCTGCAAATATGGGAATTTTAGAGTAAAAATGCTATATTTGCAAAATATGCAGTACGACGTTTTTATTAGTTATTCCCGCAGGGACACAAAGACGGCAGAGGCCATTTGTGAGGCTCTTTCGAAGGCGGGAATCAGTTTCTTCATAGACAAGGAAGGAATAGCCGGCGGCGCCAATTTCCCGGAGGTGCTTGCACGCACTATCGATTCTGCTACTGTGTTCCTGCTGGTGGCCAGTGAGAACGCGTATAAGTCCAAGTTTACCAAGGCGGAAATTCTTTACGCCTTCAACCACAAACGCAGCGGCTGCATACTGCCTTACCTCATCGACGACTGCCCTATGCCCTCCGACCTGGAGTTCCTGCTGGGCAACGTTAACTGGCTGTACAGCAAGAACTGCCCTGTGTCTGAACTTCCGGTGGAGGTCCGCAAGGCACTCGACAACCCCGACAGCGGCACGATTGCAGGACGCAAGGTGCGCAAGAAGTGGTATCTCTGGCTGCTGGTGCCGATTGTGCTTGCAGCTGCGGCAGGTGTGGCCAAGGTGGTTATCGAAGACCATAACCGGAAGATTGCCCGGGAGGCAGCGCTTCAGGACCGCCAGCGCTACGAGAGGTGCCTGGATGCAGCGGATTCCTTAATACAGGAGGCAGGCAGAATGAGCCGGGCGGACAATTCGATAGAAACTACCGCCGCTCAGATTGCCGCGTTGAAATCAGCCGCATCTTTACTCGAGCGTTCGGACAGCATCCGTGCTGCATACATACATGGCGAGCATATTGGTTTGTTCTCCCGCAGTAATTCGGAATTGAATAAACAAATCAACGAGAAGCTTGACTCGATGCACCTGGCCTGGACTGAGTACGCCCTGGACTCGTGGGACTTGTATAAAGTCACGCACAGTGCATCCGAGGCCGGCAACACCCTCGACTGCATAGCGCATGCGCTCGCTATAAAACCCAACGCCCAACTGGAATCAATTAAAAATAAACTTGCAGAATGAAGAAGCTTATTCTCCTCTTGTTCGTTTTCTTGCTGGCTGCAGCACCCGCTTATGCCCAGAAATCCTTCGACATGCGATACAACGAAGCTGTCGAGTATTACACTTCCAAGCAATACGACAAGGCAATCAAGGTGCTGGACGCCGCAAAGAAAAGCCCCGGAGTTACCAAGGACCAGATTGCCAAGGCCAACCGCCTCAAGAGTCAGTGCCAGGCATCAAAGCAGAAGCAGAGCGACCTGAATCTTTCCAAAGAGTCCGTGTTTGCTCCCGGAGTCGGCCAGACAGACAGCATCTACGTGACTGCCGGCAAAAAGTGGGAAGTGACTTCATGCCCTGCCTGGTGCGAAACATGGAAAGAAGACGACGTGCTGTTCATCGAGGTGCTGCCCAACAAAGAGAGCACTCCCAAGAAGGGCATAATCGAAGTGTCAATGGGCAAGGAGCGCACGGCATATATACTCGTGAGTCAAGAGAAGCGGCTCGATATCAATTGCCCTGTGAGGGTGCTCACCCGTCCCGAGCGTGCGATGGTCTTTATCGACAGCAACCAGGGCATGCTCTCCGAGGATTTCGTGCTCAGCGAGGGAAAACACCGCATACGTATAGAGAAGAGCGGCTACGAGCGCAAGGATACCACTGTCGTCATCGGAAAGGACAATCAGGACGGTGCGGTTTATGAATTTGCCCTTAAGCCCCTGTTCGCGACGATTACCGTCGACGTGAAGCCGGCGGAAGGCTACTCCTTCGATGTGGATCCTACTCTCGACATCAGCGGTAACGAGGTAAACCTGCATCCAAGCATAGTCCAGCACTTCGATGTGGATAAGGATATCAGCTACTACAGCATCTATGACGGCAACGTGATTCCTCTGCATCCCGGTCAGTACGTGCTGAGGGTGGCAGCCAAAGGCTTCGTGCCCGAAAAGATAAACATCGAGGCCGTAAAGGCGCAGAACAATCATTACGAGTTTACGCTCGCGCCGGTATGCGGCACCCTTTCAGTGAGTGATGAGGAAAATGCTGCAGGTGCAGTTGTCTTCGTCGACAACAAAGAGGTCGGAACCGTCCCCCTGGAGGGAGTTACCCTTAAGACGGGTGTTCACGTGATCCGTATCCAGAAGCCCGGCCATATGACGGAGGATGAGGAGTACGAAGTTGAGGTGTTCGAAGACAAGAATACCGAATACAAGGTGGTGATGCAGCGCTACGGGGAGTACGCCCTTACTTCCGATCCGGCATATTGCAAGATTTATCTTGACGAAAAATATGCAGGAACCACACCTCTCCAGCTCCGCTTGAAGGAAGGCGAGCATAAACTCCGTGCGGAGAAGAACGGTTTCTATCCTGTAGAGCAGCGTCTCATACCGGATTTGGATAACAGCGCCGTTACGAATATACATCTGTCTCTTGAGAATGCTTATCCCATGACCATTGCATGCGACAAGGACAGTATGGACGTAGTAGTGAGCAAGGGCTCGGGCAAGAACCGTATAGTTTATGCGGAAGGCGTTAAAACGCCGGCCACGGTTCAGCTTCCTCTCAGCAAGACTCCGTACCACCTTGAGATCCTTAAGAGCGACAAGAAGACGGCATATAAGGGTAATTTCCTTTTCTCCAAGCAGCAGAACAACAAGGTCAAGGTGCTTACATGGACGGATGGTACTCCTATCCTTTCCGCGAACTGGTTTTTGATTAAACCTCTGCCCTTTGAAACATTACAAGCTTCTTCCGGTGTGAACAAGCCTTTCCAGAGGGTGGCAGACGCAAGCCTTTCCAGCCTGAGGATCCTTCCCGGTCTTACAACAAATCTAGCGAAAGCGAGTCTGTTCTTGCAGACGGATTCTTCTCATCTTATTTATAATGAAGGCGAGAATAACGAACTGAAATTCGGAGATGCCGGTTACAAAGATGTCGTGATGCTTCCTGCATTTTCCATCCTGCTGATCAACGAAGAATTCCGCGTAGGCGGCTCCATCCTTCCTTTCCTTGATGTCGATCTCCTGGCGACATATGCATGGTACCCCAATCTTTCCAAGATTCTGCCGTTTACTCACATGTCCGGCCATGATGTGTTCTTCGGAGCGGAGATCAGCTCGCGAATGAAGATAATCAACTTTAACCTAAAGGCCGGTATGCAGGGCCTCTTCGACGGTAAGGCCAACATCTGCCGCCCCGGATCGACAAACGTTACCAACGGGGTCTATTCAACAGTTGATTGTACCCAGCCTCTGCAGTTCGTAGTCACTGTCGGATTTACGCTTGGCGCCGGTAACAGCAGGGGCCAGAATATCCTCAGGGTATTTTAATTATGAGACCGTCGTCCATCTCCTGGCTTTCGGGCCTTAAGCTGGCCGTTCAGCGTGCTTTGTCGCGCGGCGGCTGGGTGCAGTTGCTCGTGCCGGTGTCGTTCCTGGTGGTCATGTGGCTGCTTTTCACGGCAGTCCTGGCTTTGCTTCTTGTCATGGGCCAGACCGACATTGACACGCTGACCAGCATGCGCTCAGACCTTTTGGATAAGAATTTGTTCGGTATAGCGTTCTATCACCTGTTTACAACTGGCGGAGTTGATGTTATCTCCCGCGGTCCGGGTTGGATCAATACCGTGGTCGGTCTTGCCCTGGTGGCTCTGTTTACGTCCATTTTTACAAATTTCTTCGCCAGCGTATCCCAGGACTACAAGGACGGCCGCTCCGATTACAGACTGAAGGACCATATTGCATTCTTCGGTTTCGACCGTACCGTTCCAGACTTGCTCAGGCAGATGCTTGACGGGCGATATGCCTCCTGCTATTTTCTGGTTCTTACTTCCGGTAACGTTCAAGATGCATATTCCCGTCTTGCTGCCGTGTTGGACAGAAAGCAGCGCAAACGGGTGATAGTGCTCAACGGTGATATTGCTTCGCCGGAGGGAATAAAGCGCATGCATGTAGAGACTGCGCAGGAAATCCACATTTTCGGTGACGCCGGAGGGGATACGGAGCTGATGCAGTGCGTGCAGGTAATAGCCGCATCTCTGCCGGAAGTGGAGGCCCCCAAACGCATCCCTTGCTATGTGATGTTCGCCGAGCGCAGTGCGTTCGCCGTTTTCCAGTTTGCAGACATTGGCCGCAAGATAGGCGGCAAGTTGGCGTTCTTCCCATTCAACCGCTATGAGTTATGGGCGCATAAGGTGCTCATTAACAGGTCTCTGAGGCCCTCGGCCGATGGCTGGCTCCCGTTGGAGGGTACCAGCGGCATAGGTCCCGACTCAAAAGATCACGTTCATCTTGTGGTCGCGGGTATGTCGCCCATGGGAGTGGCTATGGGATTGGAGGCGGCCCTGCTCGGCCACTATCCCAACTTCCGCAAGCATTCGGACGCCCGTACCCGTATCACCTTTATAGACAGTAACGTAAGTGATGGTATGCAGGCCCTTCAGGCACGCCTGGAAGGCATGTTCCAGCTATGCCGCTGGCGCTATGCCGACGGGGAAGTGCAGTCGGCCTCCTGGACGATGCCGCATGGCACCAAGCATCTCGGGGGCGACTTCATGGACATAGAGTGGGAGTTCGTGAAGGGCAGCACGGACAGTCCGGAAGTGCGCTCTTACCTCAAGGAGGCGGCCGCCGACAAGCATACCCGTTTGACCGTTGCCATATGCCTCCCGGATTCCTCCGCTTCGGTGGCCGCTGCCATGGCCCTTCCGCGCGAGGTATGCGACGCTGCGGAGCAAATACTTGTGTATCAGCCCGAACGCAGCTCCGTCGTAGAGGCGTTGGCTTCCGGTATCACGGTGAGCGTTTCGCCCTATCGCAAGATGCGTCCCTTCGGCATGGGGGCCGAGAGTTTCGACCTGTCGCTGGTGGACGTCCTGCTCAGGGCTGCCGGCTCGCTGGAGAAGGATCCCGGTAAGACTTCTGCAGAGATACTCGCATCCAAGTCCGATTCCGCCAACATGTGGTCTAACATATACAACGCCAGCAACATATGGACCAAGCTCCGCAGTGCCGGTTCGGAAGACGGCAGTGTCCCCGAGGGCATGCGTGAGGCCCTGGCGTGGACGGAGCATAACCGCTGGAATACCGAACAGCTGCTCATGCAGTTCCGCGCCCTTACGGCCAGTGAGCAGAAGTGGGTGCTGGAGTCCGGTGCCGCAGATTCCGGCCGCAAGGGAGAACTGAAGAGGGAAAAGATGGCCCATCTGGACATCTGCTCCTGGGACAGGATGGCAGAAATTGACCCCGGAGTTGTGAAGTACGACTTCAATATGGTAGATTCAATCAACCACATAAGATGCTGCTAGCCACACTGTTGGGCTGGGCCGTCGTGAGCTTTTCGTCGGCTTTCATGCGCTCGGGGCCGGATTACGAAGCTCCGCTGGACAACCAGCTCATGATGGGAGCCGTCGTGCAGACCTTAGAGACCAGCCGCTACTGGGTAAAAGTGGTCGCCGAAGATTATACCGGCTGGGTCACAGAAACCGCCCTTGCGCCGCTGACAGATGAGGAGAAGGAACGCTACATGGATGCCTCCAAGTGGATATGCGTGGCAGAGTACTCCCGCGTAAGGGAAGCCCCTTCGGAGACGTCGGCGCCCATTGCCGACATCAGCATGGGCAACATACTCAGGCAGACGGGCAAATGCCGCAACGGGTGGACCCGGGTGCTGCTGCCCGACGGCCGTGAGGGCTGGGTGCTGTCGCACGAACTCATGGACTTCCGCCTCTGGGCAGAGACCCGCAGCAGCAATGATCTCGCCCGTGAAATACCAGGTCTTGCCGCCGGTTTTGCCGGCACTCCGTACATGTGGGGCGGCAATACAGTCAAGTATTTCGACTGCAGCGGCCTGGTAAAGTTCTGCTTCTTCATGAACGGCATACTTCTGCCGCGCAACGCCAGCCAGCAGCAGAAATGCGGAACTCCGGTGACCGACGGCCGCTACGAGCCGGGCGACCTGCTATTCTTCGGATCCAGGAAGCCGCTGAAAATCACTCATGTAGGCATTTATATGGGCGACGGGCGCATGGTTCATGCTTCGCAGTCGGTCAAAGTGGTCAAGCTGGAGAATTACGAACGCGAGGTGGTGGCAGCTACACGCATTCTGGGTAATATAGACAACGACAAAGGCGCTGTAAGCATACTGCGCAGCCCATACTATTTCAGGCAAGATGGCGAGTAAGAGTAAAACAGTCTGGTTCTGCACTAACTGCGGCAACGAAAGTCCCAAATGGATGGGACGTTGCCCGGCGTGCGGCGAGTGGAACACCATGGTAGAGGCTCCTGCGGAATCCAAGAAATCCGCCGCCCCATCCAAGGCCCGTTCCGACGAGCGCAAGCCCCGGAAGCTGAAGGATATAGACTATTCCTCCGAGGCCCGTATCTCGCTCGGCATGAAGGAGCTTGACCGTCTGCTGGGCGGCGGAATGGTGCCCGGGTCGCTGATACTCATAGGCGGCGAACCGGGAATAGGGAAGTCCACCCTGAGCCTGCAGATTCCGCTGGGCTGCCCGACGCTGCGTACGCTTTACGTCACCGGTGAGGAAAGCGAGAAGCAGGTGAAGATGCGTGCCGAAAGGCTGGCCGGAGATGCTGCCGACGAGTGCCTGATCTTCTGCGAAACCCGCATCGAGGACATTCTGGAGCAGGCCCGCGTCATACAGCCGGACCTCATGATAGTGGACTCCGTGCAGACGATGTTCACCGACTCTGTGGAATCGACCCCCGGCTCCGTCAGCCAGATTAAAGAAGTGGCGGCGTCGCTGCTGCGCTTCGCCAAGGAGACGGGCGTGCCTGTCATCCTTATCGGCCATATCACCAAGGACGGCTACATCGCCGGCCCCAAGATACTCGAACACATTGTGGACGTGGTGCTGCAGTTCGAAGGTGAGAACCGCGGCTCGTACCGCATCCTTCGGGGCATCAAGAACCGCTTCGGCAGCACTTCCGAACTGGCGGTGTTCGAGATGACGGGAGCAGGCCTGCGGGAGGTGGAGAATCCCTCGGAGATGCTGATTCCCATGCACGAGGAGGGGCTGAGCGGCACAGCCATCGCCGCCATGCTCGACGGCACGCGTCCGCTGCTCTTCGAGGTGCAGGCCCTGGTGTCGTCGGCCGCATACGGTACGGCCCAGCGTTCGGCCACCGGCTTCGACGGCCGTCGCCTGAACATGCTGTTGGCTGTTCTGGAGAAGCGCGCCGGCTTCCACCTGAGCGCGAAGGACGTCTTCCTGAACATGGCCGGCGGCCTGAAGGTGAACGACCCGGCGTGCGACCTGGCGGTAATCGCTGCAGTGCTGTCGTCCAATTTCGATTACGCCCTTCCGGGCGATTGCTGCTTCACCGGAGAAGTCGGCCTGAGCGGCGAGATACGGCCCGTCGGCCAGACCGACCGCCGCATAGGGGAGGCCGCCCGTCTCGGCTTCAAACGCATCTTTGTCAGCGCCTACAGTTCGCTGGACGCAAAGGCACCTGCGGGTATCAGGGTGGTTAAGGTCGCCGACGTGCCGGAGCTTGTGAAAGCTTTGTTCAAGTAAACTGAATTTTTTGTACATTTGCAGTCTGTATTACGACTACTAACAAAAACTTTAGAGACTTGAAAAAGTATTTACTGTTGTTCCTCGGCGTTGCAGTGTCTATGCAGTTCGCCGTTTCCTGCAACCGGAACAATGACCCGGAAGATACTCCGGTCGTTGAAGATGGCTATCATGCCTATGCCAGAATGTCCGTTCCCTGCGGTACACGTGAAGTGATGGTTGAGTCCTATTCCTTGAATTCCAAAGGAAACAAGGTGGGCGTCGCTTATCAGAGCGTTCCGGTAACTCCCCATGTAGAAACTCCGGTCGGGGGAAAGGACGTTGAACCTTTCGGTGAGGTGACTCTTCTTCTTACCGCTCCCAACAAAACACTGGTGTCAGTGTATTATACCGTGTGCGGAACGGTTCAGGAGACAAAGAGTCCGGCCACGGAAGACCGTACTCATCTGGCCCAGTATGTAGTGGACAGGCTTCCTGTTGACCAGCCCGGCATGGGCGCGACCACAAAGGCGGTCGATCCCGTTACCGTTTATCTTCCGGAGCCCGCCGAGTATGAGACCACGGATCTGGTGCAGACAGTCTATCAGTCCAGCGGCGTGGTGATGTTTGAGGACAGCTGGCCCCAGCTCAGCAACAACATCAATGATGAAGACTTCAACGATGTGGTGGTGGATTATGACGTCACCGCAGTAGTCGTTCCCGATGACAAGGCCCGAGTGAATACCGAACAGGTGAAGGTGGTACTTCATGTGAGGGCAGTCAGCGGAGATCAGCCTCACCGCGTGGGTATGGTTCTGGAAGGTTTTGACATGCATAACGTAGAGAAAGTGCTTGAGTTTAAGACCCTTGACAGTTATGCCAGCGGCCATGGAGAGCTCCCCGAATGGACGAATGTGACCCTTCAGGAGAACTCTCTCCACTACGATCCCCTCGCCACGGAATATCCCAGCGATGCTTGGGACCGTCCGGCCATCGAGATAGGCAAAATCGACATTTACAATAATTCCAGCCGTGGCGCCGGTACGCAGACCTACATTTACCACAACAACGAGGGGGACAAGGAGCATGTTATGAATCCTGCCCTCCGGCAGTATGCGGCATGGGGTGGTGAGCACAAGGAGCAGTATAGCGCAGACCTGCCTGCGGATGTCCTGAAAAAGGCCCAGAATACCAAGTACTATAACGTGGTTCCCGGTTATGTGAACGTGGCCGGAGGCCTGTACACCTATACGGTAATCTACATGATGAAGCCAAGGGCTTCTATGGATGCTGCAAAGAGTGCGGCCGTAAAGCAGAATATGATGGATGCCGTGGTGAATACCACATCCCAGAACTTCTACATTGTGAAGAGCGATTACACCCCCGTTGGTCTGAAGGGCTATGCACCTTACGATTTCTCAGTGAAGCATTACGCGGATTATTCTGCCAAATACCAGTCGGTGTACAACGCAAATAAGGACAATTTGTCCGCTTCCACCTACTATATGGGCAAGGGCGGTGAGGTCTGGGGGTTCAAGTGTCCTACGCTTACCAAACATGTCTGGAACAAGTTGGGCTTCGGCAGGGCATATCCTCATTATCAGGAATGGGTGAATTCCAATGGCGCGAGTCATCCCCAGTGGTACCTCGAAGATGTGGAAGGCATGTATCTCACCTGCTGGTGGTAGTAAAATTATTTTTGTATCTTTGCACCCGAATTAATTCAAGAAATTATGAATCTTAGAGACATTAAGAAGGACATTGATTACATCCTGAGCGCATTTATCGAGGATTGCTCCCTTGTGGCAGCAGTAAATTCCAAGGTTTCCGAGGAGAAGGCTTCCGGGCTGATGGAAGAGGCCGTGGATCTCTACAATGAGCTCCGCGACAAGGTTGGCAAGGTAGAAGGTTCTCCCCGTCAGTACTACACCGATCTCCGCAAGGAACTCCTTGAGAAGACCGACGCTCTGTACGAGAAGCTTTCTGCAGCCGTCAAAAAGGCTTGAAAGCGTTAAGTAAGATAATTGTCCCCGTCGTCCTGCTCCTTTTGGCGAGCTTTGGAACGGCGGCAAGAGACACAGAGACGCAGAGGCTCGTTTCCGGTTATGCCCGGAAGGAGCCCCTGCGTTCAGGTATAATGGGGGTGCTCGCCATGCGCGGTGCCGACACCCTGGCGCAGTACAACAGTACGTTGAAGATGGTTCCGGCGTCCAACATGAAGTTGTTGACGACCGGAATGGCTCTAACCAGGCTGGGACCGGATATGCGCTTCGGTACCCTTCTGGCCTACAGCGGGACGCTTTGTGACGGCATACTTGACGGCGACCTTTATATAGTCGGCGGGGGAGATCCCACCGTCGCCTCAGGTTCCTCTTGCGCCGACTCGCTGGAGCGTACTTTCTCACGCTGGAAGGAGGTGCTCGACGCAAAAGGAGTCAAGACCATCAAGGGGCGGGTGATAGGCGACCCGCGTTTTTTCAAACGTCCCTCACAGGGGCTCTCCTGGCAGCTGGAAGACCTTGGCTTCTATTACGGGGCAGGCCCCTCGGGACTGAATTTCTTTGAGAATTCCCAGAGCTTTTCCGTTCGCCCGGGGTCTTTGGGTGAGGCGCCACTAATAACGCCGCTTTATCCGGATACGCCGTGGATGAATTATGTCAATTCTGCGCGTACGGGTGCGGCAGGCAGTTCCAACACGCTGAATTACATCAATACGGAATTCGGTCCGTTCGGGGAGTTCCAGGGGAGCTTTCCCGTTAACCGCAATGAGTACAAGCTGGACTGTTCCAATCCTTTCGGAGCATATACATGCGCCTACTTTTTCTATAATTACCTGATGGCCGCAGGCCTCATTGCAGAGGGCGGTTTTGCGGATGTTTCGCCGCAGGGCAACGTGCGCGACGACCTGCTGTTCTCCGATGTGGGCGAGGCTGCTGCCTCCTGGATGGATCTTGTGGAACTCGGAACTTGCCAGTCTCCGGAGCTGTGGCGCATAGTCAAGGATACCAACTACGACAGCGACAACTTCTATGCGGAAACTCTATTCAATATGCTGTCCCAGAGTTGCTTTGGGCACGTTGACCGGGACAGCTCCATCATTGCCGCGTCACGGATACTTGAGGGCATGGGGCTCAATACCAGTAACTCTTACAGGCAGATAGACGGAAGCGGGTTGTCGCGTAAGAACTACGTTTCGCCGGAGTTTTTTGTGCGTTATCTCAAGAAAATGTACTCCGGGCCAGTGAGGGACTACTTCCTCGAGTCGTTGCCTTCGCCGGGCAGCAAGAGCACCTTGCAGTACCGTATGGGCAAAGTTCCCGCCAGCATCAAGTCCCGAATCAAGATGAAGAGCGGTTCCATGAACGGGGTGCTCTGTTTCAGCGGCTACATTCTTTCTCCCGACGGCGACCGTTCCAGGACCATCGTCTTCTCTATCCTCACCAACAACGTCACCGCCCCCTCCTACGCGGTCGGCTCCATCCTCGACGAAATCATCCTCAGCCTCGCCCAGGAACCGTAGGGGTCGCGGCGAAGCTGGCCAGGGGGGCTGACGCGGCAACCCGTGGCCGCCCGTGGCCACCCCGAAGGGCAGATGTCCCCTGGGGGACTACAGGGGGAGACATAGTTTCGAAGAAACGGGAGGGGCCCAGCCGCAGGCTGGGAGGGATGAGCGAAGCGAAGGTTCTGCCGCGACAGTCCCCCAGGCAAGCGAAGCCGCGGCTGGGGCAGGTCCGATTTTCCCCGGGGGACCTGCAGCACTGAATTGCGTGAGATAACGATCTGCGGGGCAGGTGTCGGCAATTGTTTCGGACCTGCCCCGCTTTCTGTCTTGCGCCGCCATTACCGGCTCGCAAATCTATTAGGTTTTTCCCTCAAATATAGTAATTTTGCATGCAAGAATGTGGCGCCCCGAGAATTTATAGAGTGTAAACAGTATTCATTATGAAACGTCTCTTCATGGTTTTGGCTGCTGCTGCAGCAATGACGGCATGCGACTACCTCGTTATTGATCCTATTGATATCAATTTTCCGGATCCGGATCCTTCAGGGGACCTGACCAAAGTGACTCTGACCAAGGAGCAGCAGGGATATATGAACGCGGGCAATGCATTTGCATTCAACTGCCTGGCACAACTGTATAATGATCAAACAATTATCTTCTCGCCATTGAGCCTTCAGTTCGCCCTCGCAATGACAGTGAACGGTGCATCGGGAGAGACCGCCGCTGAGATAACCAGGACCCTCGGCTATGGGACCGACGTTAATGCCCTCAATACCTATTGCAACCTCCTGCTCAACCAGTTGCCGGCGCTGGACAAGGATGTCACCATAAAGCTTACCGACGCCATGATGGTCCTTGAAGATTTCCCTTGCCAGAAAGATTTTACCAAGGTGCTGAACGAGCAATATTATGCACCAATCGAGTATTTCTCACCTGCCAACAAGCAGGAGATAGTCGCCCGCATCAACGAGTGGGCGAGCCGCAATACCAACGGCCTGATCAAACCTTTCCTGGACGCCGGCGACATAACCGACGATTTCGTTGCCGCCATACTTAACGCCCTGTATTTCAAGGCGAAATGGAGTGGTAGCAAAAGTGAGCCAATGTTCTTGGAGGAGTCCACAGCAAAGGATCAGGAGTTCGTGCTGGACAACAATAATGGCAGTATTAAAGTTGACCTGATGCGCACTTACCGATGCCTCCCCTTTGCAAAGCGCAACGGTTACAGTGTGGTTTCTGTCCCATATTCGAATGGCAGTTTTGCAATGTTCCTGCTCCTTCCTACAGATAAAGGCAAAAACGGTGCGGCAGATCTGGTCAAGAAGCTTAAGAGCGAGAAGTGGGAAGACATCACAGCATCCCTTAAGACGGATTACATGGTAAACCTCCGTATGCCTAAGTTTGACGTGGAAAGCAAATTCGGACTTGTCGAGGCCATGCAGGCACTCGGAATCAAGCGCGCCTTCGTCGGCGGAGCAGCGCAATTCGACTCCATGTTCGACGTCACAGGCTGGGACTTCGTTATCAGCAATATAATTCAGAAGGCCAAGATATCCGTGGCCGAATGGGGCACCGAAGCCGCTGCAGTAACGGCTGTGATTATGGACAAGGCTACCTCGGTCGGTCCCGATCAAATCAAGGAGGTCGACTTTATTGCCGACCACCCGTTCGTATACGTTATCGCTGAGAAATCGTCCGGCGCAATCCTCTTCGAGGGTGTGTACGACGGCCGGTAAGCCATCAGAATCCCATTCCGAATTGATTCCAGAGCGAGCCTTCCAGTTTCTGCCAGCGGCGGACGGCTTCGTCGTAGACATACTCTGTGTATGCATTCAGAACGGCAGACGGTTCTTCCGCCTGCGGTATCCCGCTGACAGCCAGCTCTTCAACCGCCAATACTTCTTTATTGAACCGCTCTTTGGTACTCTGCCAGGCAACGGTAGCAAGCTTGTTGGCGCGGCGGAACTGCCACAGGGCGCAGTCAGGGATGTATTCTTTCTGACCGCAATGACCGTAAGCCGACGGTAAATCGGTCGTGCCGCAGAAAATAGGGATACGGGGACTCTGTGCCGGGTTGTCCAACGAAAGCCAGCATATGCCTCCTACGCTGTCCGGAAGCCAGTTGCGAAGCTGGGTTACATGCGAATATGCACACCACGCCACCGCCACCGTACGGCGGAACTCCACCGTCCCGGGGGCCAGGGTGTTGAGAGTGTTGCGCATGGTTGTGGTTAGCCAGGGGTTAGCCACCGGGCTCACAATGGTGTCGGCAGGATGCTGCTTGGTCTCGGGTCGTGCCATCAAAACCTTGCGTGTCATGTCGAAGTCGGTGCCCTCGTAGGTCTCGCGGAAGAGAGCCATTACTTCGCGGATGTCCACCGGCTTCTCCGGCTTGACGGAGAACGGGAGCTCGTCCATGTTGTACGTGAGCCCGAGCGACGGGGCGAAGTGGTTGAGTATGAAGTACTCGCGGTCGTGGAAGTTGCGCCCGTTGCTGTAGTCGCAATTATATGCTTTCCAGAAGACGAACTCTCCCTTTCCGTCCCAGAGGCCGTTGTCGAGGGCCACCTGCTCCACGTTGGCGGAGAACAGCACGTCTTTGTCCTTACGATTCTTCCAGGAGATACGGGGGACGTTGGCGGAAACTGCCACGTGGTCGTCCGGGATACGTTTGGCAGCCCATACGGCGCCAATTTTATCCTTGCCTACCCCAAGAATCTCGAACTGCCAGATCTCATTCTTGTCGGCCACCGTCAGGCACTCACCGCTGTCGCCGTAGCCGTATTTTTCGGCCAGCGCCCCCATCAGCAACACAGCCTCGCGGGCATTGGTGCATCGCTGGAGGGCAATGCGTTCAAGCTCCTCGATGGTGAACATTCCCGACGGATTTTCCAGCTCCTCGGGCCCGCCGAAAGTGGTCTCTCCTATAGCTAACTGCTTCTCGTTCAGGCATGGATAGGCCGTGTTCAGGTACGCGTAGGTGTGCGGCACCTCGGGTATTTCTCCTATCAGCTTTACGCCTGTGGTGTCGTCCGGAGATGCCGTGTTCATGGTTCCGCGCAGGACTACATGCATGGATCCAGGCTCGTGGTCAGCGGCCGGTTCCATCTTTACCCAGGTACGATAGCGGCCGTCGCAAGTATGGGACGTGATGACTGATCCGTCGGTGCTGGCCAGGCGGCCCACCATGATGCTGGTGCAGCTTTGCCCGTCGAATTCCTGCGCCCAGGTGCGGAAGACGCAAAGCAGGAGCGCAGCAGCAAGAAAAAATGTACGTTTCATGTTGTAAAGATAGCGTTTTTATCCCCTCTCCATCTCGCGGCGTATGTCTTTTTCGCGGATGGTGGCGCGCTTGTCGAATTCCTTCTTGCCGCGGGCGAGGGCGATATGAAGCTTGGCAAAGCCGTTGTCGGCGATGTATGCACGCACGGCCACGATGGTGAGGCCCTTGGTCTTGGTGGCCTGTTCCAGATGGCGCAGTTCACGCCTGGTCAGCAGGAGTTTGCGGTCGCGGGCGGGCTCGTGGCTGCCCCACTTGGAGGCCCAGAAATAGGTGGAGATGTTCATCCCCTTCACATAGAGCTCGCCGCCGGAAAAGTAGCACCACGCATCCGCCAGCGAGGCCTTTCCGGCCCGCAGCGACTTGATCTCCGTGCCCACCAGCACTATGCCGGCATCGTACTGCTCGAGGAACTCGTAGTCGAACGACGCCCGCTTGTTGCTGATCTGCACCCGCGGTGACTTTTTCTTCCCGGCAGCACTCATAGACCGAACGCCTTTTTGATTTCATCCACCATGTCCAGCAGTTCCCAGCCGAAGAACTGCACCTCGCGCTCCTCTCCCTGCACCTTCACGACGGCCCGGTAAGGCTTGCGGCCCACATGCCCGTAGGCGGCGGTGGGGGAGAATATGGGATTCTTGAGGCCGAAGCGGCGCACGATGGCGGCGGGCCTCAGGTCGAACAGCTCACGGACGCGGGAGGCGATGTAAGCGTCCCCACCCTCGACGTGCGCACTCCCGTACGTCTCGACGAAAATGCTCACGGGTTCCGCCACTCCGATGGCGTAGGCTAGCTGAACCAGGGCCTCGTCGCATACACCGGCGGCCACCAGGTTCTTTGCGATATGGCGTGCGGCATAAGCGGCGCTGCGGTCCACCTTGGATGAGTCCTTCCCGGAGAACGCGCCGCCGCCGTGGGCTCCGCGTCCGCCGTAAGTATCGACCACAATCTTGCGTCCGGTCAGTCCGGTGTCGCCTGCGGGACCGCCGATTACGAACTTGCCGGTGGGATTGACATGCAGTATCCAGTCGCCCTTGAAGAGGGCGGCGGTGCGCTCGGGGAGCTTTGCTATCATCCTGGGAATCAGGATCTCACGCACGTCGTGCTCGATGCGCTCGTGCATCTCCTCGTCGGTGCCGAACTCGTCGTGCTGTGTGCTGAGCACTATGGTGTGAACGCGCACCGGATGATGATGCGAAGAGAACTCCACCGTGAACTGGGCTTTGGCGTCCGGACGCAGGTAAGGCATGAGATCGGGCTCGTTGTGGCGTATGGCAGCCAGCTCGCGAAGCAGGGCATGCGACAGGGAAAGCGCAAGCGGCATGTACTCCTCGGTGTCGCGGCAGGCGTAACCGAACATCATTCCCTGGTCGCCGGCACCTTGTTCTTCTTCGGTAGCGCGCACGACTCCGCGGTTGATGTCCGCACTCTGCTCGTGTATGGTGCTGATGATGCCGCAAGAAGCCGCATCGAATTGATATTCAGCCTTGGTATAGCCTATACGGCGGATAGTGTTGCGAACGGTGGCGTGAATGTCCACGTAGGCGTGCTCCGAGCGGACTTCTCCGCCCACGACCACAAGTCCTGCGGTGCAAAAGGTTTCGCAGGCCACCTTTGATTCGGGGTCCTGGGACAGGAATTCGTCAAGGATTGCGTCTGAAATCTGGTCGGCGACTTTGTCTGGATGACCTTCGGATACTGACTCCGATGTAAACAGATAGTTCATTTTAGCATTTTTTTATGGCGAGGTTGCAAGCGGGCAAATCTTTCCTCGCGGGTTTTAGGGTGCAAAGATACTCAAAAAATGTTAATAAATTGTTAGTATCTTTTTTTTGCATGATAAATTCTTAAAGTAACTTTGCATCGGCAAAAACTTAAAACGATATAGTTATTTTAACGTTTATGAAAAAATCATTCAAAGCACTGTTGCTGAGCATCTCAGCAATGCTCTTTGTCGTGTCTGCCTATGCGCAGGTCACGACATCATCTCTCGCCGGCAAGGTCGTTGATGCCAGCGGAGAGGCCATCCCCGGAGCTACCGTCGTGGCTGTGCATACCCCATCGGGCTCACAGTACTACGGACTTACCAACGAGGAAGGCCGTTACAATATCAACGGTATGCGTTCCGGCGGCCCTTACACCGTAGAGGTTTCCTGCCTCGGTTACCGTAAGGTCAACTATACCGACGTAACGCTCAAGCTTGCTGAGGCTTATTCACTCAGCGCCATCCTTCCCGACGATGCCGAACTCCTTAACGAGGCGGTCGTGATTTCCACCGCCACCACAAAGTTCGCAACGGAGAAGACCGGAGCTGCAACCAACATCAACAACCAGCAGATCGTCAACCTGCCTACCGTCAGCCGTAACCTGACCGACGTGACCCGCCTTTCTCCTTACGGCGGAAACGGCATGACCTTCATGGGTGCAGACGACCGTTCTTCGAACTTCACCATCGACGGTGCAAACTTCAACAACAACTTCGGCCTGAGCGGCAACCTCCCCGGCGGCGGCAACCCTGTTTCCATTGATGCAATCGAGGAAATGCAGGTCGTGATCAGCCCTTACGATGTCCGCCAGACCAACTTCATCGGCGGCGGCGTGAACGCTATCACCAAGTCCGGTACCAACACCTTCAAGGGTAGCGCTTATGTCTATCACCGCAACGAGATGCTGCGCGGTAACACCGTCGCAGGCCTTGAGCTCGGAGACCGTGCCGAAGACCGCACCACCACCTACGGTATGACCCTCGGCGGCCCTATCATCAAGAACAAGCTGTTCTTCTTTGTGAACTTCGAGTACATTCCCCATCCCGAGGTGACTTCTTATTGGAAGCCTTCCGCTGACGGTGTCGCAAATCCTGCCCTCAGCATCTCCCGCGTGACCGAGGCCGACATGATGACGGTCAAGAATTATTTGTGGGAAAAGTACGGATATGACACCGGTGCAATCAAGGATTTCAACGGCAACGAGAGCAATATCAAGGCCCTCGCACGTATCGACTGGAATATCAACGATAAGCACAAGCTTGCACTCCGCTACAACTACACCAATTCCCGTGAGTGCAATTACACCAACGCGTCTTCTTCCGACTGCGGACAGCGTACTACCGAGGCCCGTCTCTCCCAGTACTCCATGTCTTTTGCCAACGCGTTCTACAACATGAACAACCTGGTGCACTCCTTCTCCTTTGACCTCAACAGCAGGATTTCAAACACCATGGAGAACCAGTTCCTGGCAACTTATTCCAAGCTGGACACAACCCGCGACACCCCGTCCGAGTACTTCCCGTTCATCGATATCCTCGACGGAAGCGGAACCATCACTCCTTACATGTCCGTGGGTTATGAGCTCTTCACCTGGCAGAACGGTTACCACAACGACGTTGTGAACGTGAAGGATGACTTCACCATGTACCTCGGTTCCCACAAGCTTACCGCAGGTGCCGCATACGAGTACCAGATGGCAGACAACGCCTACCTCCGCAACGGTACCGGTTATTATCGTTACAATTCCCTCCAGGATTTCCTCACCGGTGCTACTCCCGAGACCGTGAACTTTACCTACGGTTACGAGAACCTCATGCGTGACAACCCTGCAAGCCGTGTTACTTACCACAAGGTGAGCCTTTATGCTCAGGATGACTGGGATGTTACCGAAAAACTGAAACTTACTGCAGGCGTTCGTATCGACGACTTCTTCTTCGATAACAGCAATATTATCAGGAACAACGCCGTTTACGAGCTCGAGTATCCCGATGCAAATGGCAATATCCGCCACATCGACACCGGCAAGTGGCCCAACCCCGTTCCTCTGATTTCTCCCCGTTTGGGCTTTATCTGGGATGTGTTCGGCAACAAATCCCTGAAGGTCCGCGGCGGTACCGGTATCTTCACCGGCCGTATCCCTCTGGTGTTCCTCACCAACATGCCTTCCAACTCTTCCATGAACCAGTACAACGGTATCATGACCACTACCTACAAGGACGGCAAGGTGGTCAAGGCCGACCCGAACCTGGAGGCTTTCGCCGGCGACCTTATCGTCGACCGCGAGCAGATGCGCCAGAAGTGGTATGACCTGGGCTATCCCCAGACCATCTCCTCCGAAGACGGCAAGATTCCTTCCAAGCTGGCTGCAGTCGATCCCAACTTCAAGATGCCTCAGGTCTGGAAGACCTCCCTCGCCATCGACTACGCGTTCCCGACTTCTTTCCCCTTCACGGTTACCCTTGAAGGAATGTACAACAAGAACGTGAACGCTTCTACGATGGAAGACTGGAACATGAAGCCGGTAGGCGGTTTCGCCACCTTCAAGGGAGCAGACGACCGTCCCATCTATCCGACTGATTACAAGTACACCAACTCTCCTGCATATGTCCTGACCAATACCAGCAAGGGTTACACCTGGTCCGGCAACATCACCGTAAACATGCAGCCCGTCCAGGGCCTCAGCTTCATGGCCGCATACACCCACGTGGTCGCCAAGGAGCTCACCTCCCTTCCCGGCTCCGACCCTGCATCCATCTTCAACTACGTTCCTACCGTTTGCGGTCCCAACTACACAACTGTTCACCTTTCCCAGAACAACACTCCTGACCGTGTAGTCGCCGCACTTACTCATAGCGACATGAGCGGCAACCACTTCAGCTTCATCTATGAGGCATGGAGAGGCGGTTACAACTATTCCTACATGCTCACCAACGACATGAACGGCGACAACTACAAGTATGACTCCCTGTTCATCCCTACAGACGAGCAGGTCGCCAACAACGAGTTCCGCTTCGTCTCCGATGACGACCGCAACCGCTTCATGGATTTCGTGCACAAGGATGAGTATCTGAGCAAGCACCAGGGTGAGTACGCTGAAGGTTATGCCGTGTATTCCCCTTGGGTGCACCGCGTGGACTTCGGTTACAAGCACGACTTCAAGGTGAGGATCGGCAGCACCACCAACACCCTTCAGCTCAATCTGGACATCAAGAATGTTCTGAACCTCTTCAACAACAACTGGGGCGTGAGCAAGTTTATGAATCCTTCGCTCAACTCCGGACGTATTCTCCAGTATGAGGGTGTGGATGCAGAAGGCTATCCTACCTTCTCCACTCCCGAAGTTGTCAGCGGCGACACCCAGGTTTGGGGTAACAATACCTCAGTCGGCCAGTGCTGGTACGCTTCCATCGGTATTAAGTATATGTTCAACTAATCCGAAATCATACAATTATGAAACTCAGATATATAATTGGAGCTCTCATTCTCGGTCTCGGTCTCGCTACCGCCTGCCAGGAGGAGTTGAAACCTCTGGATCTCAATAATATCCAGGTTACCGAATCGTATGTAGCCCTTCCCGCAAGCGGAGGCTCGACTACTATCAATCTCAGGGCCGACGATGCATGGGCCATCGACGCGGCTACCGTTCCCGAATGGCTCACCATTACCCCTATGTCCGGCGGCGCCGGTGAAGAAGTCTTGACTTTCTCGGCAGGCGCGACGACATCTACCAACAATGCCGAAGTCAAACTGAACTGCCTCAACGAGACCCAGTATATCAACGTGATCCAGTACGCCGCCAAGGCGGAACCTGTGGTTCTGTCTGTTGCCGAGGCCCTTGCCGTCATCAAGACTGTCGACAAGGGAGACGGCCAGTCCTACAACGTGGACGGCGAGTACTGCGTCAAGGGTATCGTATGCAAGATCGACGAAATCAGCGTCTCTTACGGCAACGCCACCTATTATCTGTCCGATGACGGCAAGTTCGAGGGCGGCAAGTGGCTCGAGGTCTACAGGGGCTACTGGCTCAACAGCGAGAAGTTCACCAAGGGTGACGAGTTCTCCGTGGGCGACGAGCTTACCATCATTGGCTCCCTCATGAGTTACAAGGGTACTCCCGAGACCGTCCAGAACACCGCATATGTTGTTAACATCAAGAAGTCCCTCATCTCCGTGGAAGACTTCACATTCGAGAAACTCCCTGCAATCGACACCACCTTCAACATGGTCGTCACTGCCAAGGAGAGCCCGCTGCTCATCTCCAGCGACTCCGAGTGGCTCCAGGTCGTAGATGTCAACGCCGATGGCAGCTACAAGCTCCACGCCGACGAGAACCCCCGCACCGCAGAGCGCAGCGCCGTCATCTCCATCTCCGGTCCTACCGCCCGCAAGAGCGTAGCCATCACCCAGAAGGGTGTTGAGGCAACCGGTTCCACCGTCACCGAGATCATAGCTGCAGCAGACAACGACCAGGTCCAGACGCTCGCTGACAAGACCACCGTCGTTGCCAAGACCACCAGGGGCGTTGTAGTATCCGACGGCACCAACTCCCTCTATGTGTATGGCGACAAGGTTGCAGACGCAGTCATTGGCGACAACGTACGCATCAGCGGAAAGAAGACCACCTACAACGGTGTTCCCGAGCTTACCGACCTGACCGACGTATTCGTGGACAGCAAGGGCAATGCGGTTGAGTACCCCGAGGCCAAGGACATCACCGCCGAAGCCGGCACCTACAAGGCTGGAAAGGCCGAGCTCGTCAAGCTCTCCGGTACCCTTGCCATTTCCGGCAACTACTACAACATCACCCTGGATGCATTCGCCGACGGCTCCAAGCAGGGCTCCATCGTGTACCCGGTGGACGAGCTCAACGCCAAGTCCTTCGACGGTAAGAAGATTACGGTCACCGGTTACTTCAACGGTCTGTCCAGCAAGGATAAGTACATCAACATCATAGCCACCAAGATCGTGGAGTTCGTGGATAATCCCAAGGGAACCGCGACGAACCCTTATTCCGCATCCGAGATCGCCCAGCTGCTCACAAGCGGCACCACCTTCGACGATAACGTGTACATCAAGGGTAAGGTATCCGCTATCCTCTATACCTTCAGCGCCCAGTACGGCACCGCTACCTTCTGGATCTCCGACGACGGCACCGCATACGGAGTGTCCTCCGACAAGAAGAAGACCACCGAGCCCACCAAGGACTTCGAGTGCTACAGCGTGGTATGGTTCAACAATACCCCTTGGGCCGACGGTAATGCACAGGTAGAGGTAGGCGACGAGGTTGTCATCTGCGGCAAGACTACCGTTTACAACGGCATTGCAGAGACCTCCAGCAAGAAGGCATGGGTTTACAGCGTGAACGGAGCCACCTCCGACGCCAACGGCGTGGGTAATGCAAGCTTCCCGTTCAACATCGCCGGTGCAAAGGCATTCATCGACGCCAAGGCCGCAGCCGAAGCTGCAGCCAAGGAGGCCGGTGCTGCAGCACCCGTATTCCCCGATGTTTGCGTAAAGGGCAAGATCTCCGAGGTGGTTTATACCTACAGCGCCCAGTACGGCACTTGCACGTTCTGGATGTCCGACAGCGGCAGCGGAAAGGATTTCGAGGCCTACAGCCTTTACTACTTCAACAATCAGCCCTGGGCAGAAGGCAACAAGCAGATTGCTGCCGGTGACGATGTTGTCGTAAAGGGTCAGCTCACTGTCTACAAGGGTACTTACGAGACCTCCAGCAAGAAGGCCTGGCTCTATTCCCTCAACGGAAAGACTGAATAGGTCGTTCTTAAAATATTTTATCATTAAGGCTCCGGAAACCCCGGGGCCTTAATTTATTTTTCATCTTAATAAATATTTTTTTATCTTTGAAAATGTTTAAACTGCATATTATTTTCAAATAACACCACATTATGAATCTCAAGAGATTATTCATCGGAATTATTCTTGCTGCAGTCGCATTTGCTGTGTCCTGCCAGCAGGAGAAGCCCGTCTTTGGCATTTCTGCAGACCAGGATGTCATCGAATTCCCCCAGGGTGGCGGAACCTCCCAGGTCAAGGTGACAACCGCTCAGGCCTGGACTGTGAAAATACCGTCCAATGCTCAGGACTGGCTTTCCGCAGACCCGGCCAGCGGAACAGGCAACGCGACCATTACCTTTGTTGCCACTGCCAACAATGGCAAGGACCGCAAGACTGGCCTGAAGATAAACGCCGGTATGGCGGGCTATGTTTCCGTTACCGCATCCCAGCCCGGTTCCCAGAAACCCGGCGACGGTAAATCTCCGGAAACTGCCTGGAGCGCAAGCGAGGCCAACCAATGGATCAAGGCCAACCTTGCAGACAAACAGGTAACGACAGATAGCTACTATGTGAAGGGCTTTATACACAAGGTGCAGACGACTTTCGCGGCGAGCGGCAACTACGGTAATGCTGTGTTCTTCATCTCCGATGACGGTCAGGCAGCTTCCGATGATTTCGAGGCATTCCAGGTGTACTATCTGGGCGGCAAGCAGTGGAAGAGCGGACAGCCCGACGTTGAGGTTGGTGATGAGGTAATCATCTACGGCCCTGTGACGCTGTACGGCACGACCGCGGAGACTTCCGGCAAGGGCGCGGCTTACATCTACAGCCACCTGCGCAACGGCG
>CAMZEC010000039.1 GCA_947305645.1 uncultured Bacteroidales bacterium
TTACCATTCTCCAGCCTTACATCTAGCCGGACATCTCCTCCTTCTGACTCGTAAATAACGATATTACCAGTGTCTTCCATAAACATTGATTCCCGATGAGACGGGCTCTTACAAATATAATCATTATTCCCTAAAGTACCTCGATGGCGAATCAATAATGACGGTTGAAATCTTCAATCAGGTTCGAGATTCGATAACGTCTTGTCGGTCAGTGTATCTATATTATTCTCAACGCTTTGCGAATACTCATCAAAAGCCGTGAGGTTTTCAAAAAAGTTCGAGGATTTACCTGTGTAGTCTACTAAACAGGACAAGTCGCAAGATTTGTCCTGTTTTTTTATATATTTGCAGATTAGAGTGCTTATGTCTAAACAGGAGTGCATACAGGGTTTTTCAGACTACATCTTTTGGGATGTGGACAGGAACTCTATCGATCTGGCTTCGAATGCTCCTTTTGTTATTCAACGTGTGCTTGAGTATGGGCAAATAGGGGATTGGAAGCTGTTGCTTGGCTATTATGGGCTGGATAAGATAGTCAGAGTTTCCAAGCGGTTGCGGACATTGGAGCCCAGGGCGCTCTCATTTATTAGCACGGTTTCACAAACCCCGGTTGAGCAGTTCAGATGTTACAATACAAGACAATCGAACCCGGAACACTGCAGCTTCTGAAAGAATTGCAATCTTCTCCTTATTTTGAAGGGACGCGTCTTGTCGGAGGGACTGCGCTTGCCCTTCAACTGGGTCATCGTAGTTCCATTGACTTAGACTTCTTTGGCTCAATTCAGGCATCTTCAGAGGATATCCGCAATTTCTTATCAGAAGAGCATTCAATCACCATTGTCAAGGAGTCTAGGAATATTAACATTTATCTGATCGACGGGATAAAGGTGGATATTGTCAATTACCGTTACCAATGGATTGACACACCGGTCGTCGGGGACGGCATTGTTCTGGCCGGGCTGAAGGACATTGCCGCCATGAAGATTGCCGCCGTTGTGGGGAGAGGAACAAAAAAGGATTTCATTGACTTGTATTTCCTGCTCCAGCATTTCTCCCTCCACGAGATTCTCGACTTTTATATGCAGAAATACCCCGATGGATCTATGTTCATCGCCATGAAGAGTCTGTCCTATTTCGAAGATGCAGAAGCGGATCCTATGCCGGTGATGTTCGATGATGTGAGTTGGGAAAACGTGAAAGTGTTCATTCGCCAGGCAATAGTCAGTTATTAACCTCATCCTCAATACTTTGCGCAAACCTATCGAGCTTCGCAAGGTCTTCAAAAAAGTTCGAGAATTTATCTGTGTAGTCTACTAAACAAACCTAAAAAACACCTTGAAACCTATTACAAACGGTTCCAGGGTGTTTTCTTTTACCCGGATAACGCAAATAGGCAAGGTGGGATTTGAAGCAACCCAAAATCGCAAAGTTTTTCCTCCGTTTTTATTACCTTTGCGAAAACACAGCCATGCAGCACTCTTCTTTGAAAAACGGCCGTTGGGCTGAGTTGACTTTCCCGCAGCAGATGGCAAACATCGGCAGCGAGACCTCCCGTATCTATCGGGCACTGGAGGCAGGCAAAGAGTCCAGGGCCGAAAGTGCATTCGCCCGTTTTCAGGAACTTATCGACCTAACCATCAAATATGGCCGTACTGATGCCTCGCCCAGGCTCCGCTCCACCATGCTGGAAGAACT
Organism: uncultured Bacteroidales bacterium; assembly: GCA_947305645.1. Taxonomy (GTDB): domain Bacteria; phylum Bacteroidota; class Bacteroidia; order Bacteroidales; family UBA932; genus Cryptobacteroides. The sequence goes on from CAMZEC010000039.1 coordinate 1,696, forward strand.
TTGCCGATTCAGGGAACTATATTGTAAGGCCTTCCTCGAACGGAACCTCACGGAATTAGCGGCATTCAATAGATACCTTGACCATTATGCACAGGTAGCGTAATGATATGGCTTGTAACCCCGATTTCGTTCAATTCATAATCGACCAGTGCTCCGGCGCCGGCGAGATTGCCGTGAAGAAGATGATGGGAGACTATTGCATCTACTGCGACGGTGTCCTGTTTGGTCTGATCTGCGACAACAACTTGTATATAAAACAGACAGATGCAGGTGAAGCTGTTCTGGAAGAAGTTGTGCTTCGTCCGCCTTACCCCAGCGCCCGGGACCATTTCTACATCACGAATGTTGACGACAGAGATTACCTGGAGGACGTCATCCGGGCAACACTGCCGGAACTGATGTCAGGCAAGTCAAAGGCAAAAAGAAGTGCGGTCAACCGCCAGGTTCCCACTTCTTTGGACGAGGCCATAGCCCCCAACATCGTCTGCTCCCAGGACCTGCGGGCATTCTTTGAACAGTACCTTGGCAAAGGATTCCGTTTCAAGGTGGAATTCCAAAGCTGGCTGCGGGAGAACGCCGGCCTCACCTTCCGCGATGCGATTGAAGCATATCCCATGCTGATTACTCGCAGAATGCGTGATAGATAATAGTAGATTTAAAACCGAAAAATGACTATCCGATTAGAACAACCCAAAGACTGGCGGGAGGTCGAGAACCTCACGCGGGAGGCGTTCTGGAATGTATATCGTCCCGGCTGCCAGGAGCATTTTGTGCTCAATCAATATAGGAGCAATCCGGCGTTCATCCCGGAGTTGGACTTTGTGATGGAGGAAGACGGGCGCATTATCGGCCATGTCATGTTCTCCAAGGCCAAAATCACGCTATCAGATGGAACAGTGTTCCCTTCCTGGACCTTCGGCCCCATCAGCATCCATCCTGACTATAAGCGCAAGGGCTACGGAATCAAGCTGCTGCAATATGCATTGGAGAAGGCTCGTGAGATGGGTATCGGCCTGCTGCAGATGGAAGGCAATATCGACTTTTACAAGCACGCCGGTTTTGACCTCGCCAGCAAAATACGGATCCATTATCACGGAGAACCGACCGATGCCGAAGTGCCGTATTTCCTGGCCCAGGAACTGATTCCCGGCTATTGGGGAAACCGCGAGGGAACGTATTGCCCGCCCGCGGGTTACTTTGTGGCCGATGCGCAGCCGGAGGCCTTCGCGGCTTACGAGGCCGGTTTTCCGCCTAAGGAGAAACACCTGAAACCCGGTCAACTTCCCCAGTTCTGCCAAAACTGCGGGATGCCGCTCACAAAGGATGAAGACTATGGAAATAACCAGGCTGCTTGACATACACACCCGCGCGGAGTTATACCGGTGGTACCAGGAGAATTACGACAAGGTGAGTGACTTCTGGATACGCGTAAACCGGGCGCAGACAGGCTGTCCCGGTATAGTGCGTTATGTCGATGCCGTGGAAGTGGCTCTCTGCTTCGGGTGGATAGACAGCACCCAGAAAAAGATTGACGAGGGGAAGCCCGTTCAGCATTTCACGCCGCGCCGCAAGGGGAGCAACTGGTGCGAACGGAACCTGATCCGTTGCCGCCGTCTTGTCGAGTCAGGAGAAATGACTCCTGCCGGACTGGCTGCGGCTCCGGACCTGGACCCGTCGCTATTTGTCTTTGAGGACTGGGTGCTGGATGCCATCAGGTCAGATGAAACGGCCTGGGTCAATTACAACTCATTTCCTGAAACTTACCGCCGCATCCGGGTGGATTACATTCAACATTACCGCCAAACCGGCCGCAATGAGCAGGCACAGAAGGCTTTGCAACGCTTTGTAAAAGACTGTCACGCAGGCAGGATGCAGCCTGGCTGGGACGATTTTGGAAGATTGAAATAATGTAAACCCATAGAATACTGCTGCGCCCCTGGCTGGAGGAAATCGCTACATCAACACCAGTATAGCAAACACGTACAGAAGAAAGCCCTGAAGCTTAAGGCGCTTCGGGGTGTTTTCTTTCTGCATGGCCTCGGTGGCATCGTATCCACCCAGCTCGGCAAGGAGGGATGCGTCCGGCAGGGAGCGATAGGGCCACTTGGCTACGACCATGCCGTCCCGCAGCAAGGTTACGCCGCCGTTGGAGCGGTTGACGGTCATGAGTGTACGGCGGTCGGAACTGAAGCACTGCGGCACGCCGGGCAGCTCGCCCGATGATATCACCACCGGCCGCAGTCCAGCATCCTCCGCCGTGTGCCTGAAATCGGAAATATGCTCGCGCATGGCCTCCTGAGCCTTTTCTACGTCGTAAACTGAAAGCAGAAGGACATCACCGGACGCCAATATCTCGTCGCAATACTCCCCTTCCGAATCGCAAACGGAAAGAAGCGGAGAATCAGAATTGCCGGACAAATCGGCCTGCATAAGTGTGGCGCCGGGAGCGAAAGGAGTAAAGTCGATTGCCGGTATGCTCACCATGGACCAAATCGAGAACAAAATAACCGACACGGCAGCTATCGCAAAAGATATGTATTTGATTTTCTTTGGCTTAGGTATGGAGGAGAAAGGCAAATATGCCCCTGCCCACAAGACACAGAGCACTACGTTCTTTAGAAACGACTGCAAGTGCGTAAGATGCACCGCCTCGCCGAAGCAGCCGCAGTCCATGGCGGGATTGAGACGCCACATGATGAAAGTCAGGACGGTAAAGAAGGCTATGACCACACCGCTGACGACAGCTGTGGGCACAGGGAAAACGCCGGTAATCAGCGCCGCGCCCAGAAAAGTCTCCAGAAGCGCCATAAAGACACCGAAGAAATTGGAAGCGGGCGTAAGGAATCCGAGATGCATGAAATTGAAATACTCCCGTACCACAAGTCCTGCCCCCACGGGGTCCATCAGTTTAAGAAATCCGGCCCCGAAAAACACGAAGCCAATAAGAACCGCGCAGATGCGCTTAATACTTTTCATAAACAGAACGCAATTTGGCAAAGATTTCGTCCGGAGGCAGCATACGGCCGTCTGCGCCGGAACAATCCACCACCACGAAAGAAGAATCGAGCAAGGCTTGTCGCAGGTACATCGCACGCACCTTCTTCTGGAATTCTATATCTGCCTCATGGATATCCTGAGCGCCGTGCAGGTATCCCCTGTCGTTGCCTTCACGCTGGCGGGCCAGGCTTTCCTCTACAAAGCCTATGGGAACGTCCAGGAAAATATTCAAGTCCGGACGCGGCAGGTCGAACTGCCCATACTCCGTATTGAATATCCACTCCCTAAGCTCCTCGGCACTTTCGGCATCCGGCATCTTGGCACACTGATAGGCTATATTGGAATAGACATACCGGTCAAGCAGCACTGTACCGCCTTCTGCAAGCACCTTCTTCATTCCGGGCGCAGCTCCATGGCGGTCTTCCGCAAACAGCAGGGCCACCAGCTGTGGATGGACCTTGTCTATCTCCCCGAATCCGCCCCGCAGGAACTTGCCGATCAGACCGCCGTACACGGGCGCATCGTAACGGGGGAAATGAATGTACTCCAGGCGGGAGCATACTCCCCCCAAGTACTTTTTCATCATTTGAACCTGAGTGGACTTGCCCGCCCCGTCGAGGCCTTCAATAACTACCAGCATCTTTATTCCTCCAAATAAACATCATCCCCGGGCTCGGCAAATCCGAATTCCTCGCGGGCAAAACTTTCCAAAGAATCGCGGGAGGTGGACAACATGTGAATCTGCGCATCCAGTTCCTTGTTTTCCTTTTTCAGCTGCTCGATGCGGCGCTCCTGCTGGCCAAGGGTAAAACCGGCCTGCATCCATCGCACCAGATTGTCTTTCTTTATGAAAAGGAAAAGCACGAATATGGCTGTTATGACTATCGCAAAACGCAGGAAAGAGCGCTGTCCGGCCTTGCTGCCGTCCTTTTCCCTATCCCATATGTCCTTAAATTTTCCCATAATGACAAATTTAATTAAATTTGCGGAATTAATACGAATATTTTTATGAAACCTACTCTTTTAGTCCTCGCTGCCGGCATGGGCAGCCGTTACGGAGGCCTCAAGCAGATTGACGGCCTTGGCCCCTCCGGCGAAACCATCATAGATTACTCCATCTACGACGCTGTCCGCGCAGGCTTCGGCAAAGTAGTTTATATCGTCCGCGAGTACTTCCTGGATGCATTCAAGGATGCGGTTCATACTAAGTACGACCATATCAAGTGCACCGACGGCAGCCCCCTGCAGTTCGATTTCGTCACCCAGGAGCTGAACAAAATTCCTTCCGGTTATCCCGTAGATCCCGCCCGCGAGAAGCCCTGGGGCACCGCACACGCAGTGCTGATGGCAAAAGACGTCATCCACGAGCCCTTCGTGGTCATCAACGGTGACGACTTCTACGGCCGCGACTCTTTCCGCATCGCAGCAGAATGGTGCCGCAAGCACGAGAACGGAAAAGACGTTTATGCTATTATAGGTTTCGAAGTCGACAATACCCTCAGCGAGTCCGGCGGCGTATCCCGCGGTATCTGCCGCTACGACGAAAACGGACGCCTCACCACCGTCGTGGAGCACCATAACGTGCATTTCGAGGAGGACGGCAAACTCCGTGGCGACAATTCCGTCACAGGCGAGCGAGTGGAGATTCGCCCCAAGGATCTCTGCTCAATGAACATGTGGTGCTTTACTCCCGACTACTTCGACAAGAGCGCCGAGGCATTCAGGCTCTTCCTCAAGGAACGCAGCAAGGAGCTGAAATCCGAGTTCTACATCCCTTACGCAGTCGACCTCATGGTCAAAGGCGGCACCGCCGTCTGCGATGTACTCTCTACCGATTCCCACTGGTTCGGAGTAACCTTCAAGGAAGACAGGCCCGGCGTCGTGGCCAAATTCGCCGAGCTGGTAGCACAGGGCGTATATCCCACACCTCTGTATTGATGAGAAAGAGAGGCAACTATAAGTTCCTTGGGAAATTCAGCTATTATCTTCCCGGGGTAGGCGGCATGTTCGCCCTTCTGGCGTGGCTTCTGGTGGGTGCGTTTCTCGGAGGCCTTATCGTAGTCATTTTGTCCTTAGCTTTCGGGGCGGATTTCGTAACCGAATACGGAACCCTTATCAGCTATCCGGTCATGTTCATCCCGCCCATGATGTACGCCAGCAGCAAGAGTGCGGCCAATTCCATGGACAGCAGAGGGTGGAAGCTGGACAGTTCACACTTTGCGCCCCTCGGTGCCCTCAAATGCGCGCTTCTGGCTATAATCGCCACTATCTCTCTGGGATTCTGGACCGACGGAATAGTCGAGCTGCTGCCTGAAATGCCGGCGTCCCTGAAGGCCGCCCTGGAGCAGCTCACCCAGGGCAACTTCTGGCTCAACTTGCTGTCGGTCAGCATCTTTGCCCCGTTATTCGAAGAGTGGCTCTGCAGGGGAATGGTTCTGCGAGGACTGCTTCAGAAAGTCAAACTCAAGCCCGTCTGGGCCATAGTTATCTCCGCAGCGTTCTTTGCACTCATTCACATGAACCCCTGGCAGGCGATACCCGCCTTCCTTATGGGCTGCGTCTTCGGCATAGCGTACTACCGTACCGGTTCGCTCAAGCTTACCATGTTCATGCACTTCGTCAACAATACCTTCGCCCTGGTGGTCGGCCACATCAACTCCCTGAAAGACGTGGACAGCTGGAAAGACATCATGCCCGAAGGCTACTTTACCGTAACGGCCGTGGCATGCTTCCTGCTTACCGTCCTTGCTGTAATGGCATTCAGGAAGATTCAGCCGCAAAGGCCAGAGGGCAGTTTCGACGAAGTCCCTTCCCTCTTCGAAGAGTAGAATAAGTGAACGTCCTGTCCCGCATATGGTTCCCGGCAGCGGTGGTCTCTCTGGCCATCGCCGGAGCCTTCGGTTTAGGCAACACGAAGGTATCCTACCATCTGCTGCCCGACCCTGCGGCATTTCCGGACACGGTCGTTTACGTCAAGGACGCATATAAACTCAAACGGGTGGGCGACCTTGGGGCGATCACCATTGCCGACAGCCTGCTTGCAGATGCCGCCGACACTACGGAGACCGCGATTGACACCCTGCCCCACCTGACCGCCCGCGACACCATCAAGGTACCTGATTCCCTGCGGTTTACGGATCCCTTCCGCTTCAAGTACTACGTTGCCCTGATAGATTCGCTCACCCACGTAATCGTGCGCGACTCGCTCAAGCGCAGCTCCGACTCGCTCAAGGTGACCGTGGACACGCTGCTCGCACGCAGTCTGGAAGATTCGGCAGAGCGCAACCGCCTGCACGCCCTTCAGGACTCCCTCGACTGGCGCATGATCGACTCCATCTACGTGGCCGATTCGGCCGCCGTGGCCAAGGCAATCTTCCTGAAGTGGTACAACTCCCTCAGCCGCAAGGAACGGAGAGCCTACGACATGAAGATGGCCCTTCCAAGGAAGCTGGCGGAAGCCGACTCCCTGCAGAAGCTTAAGGAGGCAAAGAAGGCCGAACGTGACTCCATCACCGAGTACACTCCCCGTATCCTGGAGACCTTCGCCCTCAACGACACGATGCAGTACAAACGCATCATCGAGTGGACCGTAGATCAGGACTTCCACCGGCTGGATGTAAAGGAGCCGGACACCACCTACAACTACCATTACTACGACTATCCGTTCTTCCGCAAGGACGTAAATGCCACCTGGCTGGGCGTCCCCGGATCTCCGGTACAGTATTACAACTACTTCAACCGCGCCAGCGACGAAAGGGTGGAGTTCTACAACGCCCAGGAATCATGGTCCTTCTCGCCCAGGACAATACCCAACTACAACACCAAGACTCCGCATACGGAGCTCGGATATTTCGGCACCCTGCTGGCAGGAGACGCCAAGGAATCGGACAACCTGCACATACTTACGACCCAGAACATACTGCCGGAGCTTAACCTGACGCTGTCGTTCGACCGCTTCGGCGGAGGCGGCATACTGGAAGGGGAAACCACCATCAACAAGACCTTCTCCGCCCGAGCCAACTACCTGGGCAAGAAGTATATGGGCCACTTTGGCTATATCTACAACATGGTAGACCGGATGGAGAACGGCGGTGTTGCGGACAACACCTGGATAAGGGATACCACGGTGGAACCGCGTGAAATCCCGGTAACGCTCAGCGGGGCCAAGTCAAAGATTACCAAGAACACCTGGTACCTCAACCAGCAGTACCGCATACCCTTCGACTTCATAGAGAAGCTGAAGGCGCGCAAGGATACCACTGCAGCGCGTGACACCCTTGAAGCTGCCGCTGACACGCTCAACCGCGACATCACCACCGCCTTCATCGGCCACAGCAGCGAATGGTCCACCTATACGCGTAATTACACGGATAACATCACTTCCCTGGCCGGGCGCAAATTCTACAACAACGTCTTTAATTTCGGCCCGGCGAGCGCCGACTCGCTCGGCACTATGAAACTTGACAACAAGATCTTCCTCCGTCTGCAGCCGTGGAGCAGCGAGGGCATTGTTTCCAAGCTGGACGTGGGTGCGGGAGACATGCTGCGACACTACTTCGACAGCTCCTCCGTACGCCCTGTTAAGCACATAGAGAATTCCATCTATGTGTACGCCGGAGCCGAGGGGCAGTTCAGCAAATACCTTAACTGGAATGCAAAGGCCAAATTCAACGTGCTCGGATACAATCTGGGCGATACCGAAGTGGAGGCGAATTTAGGCTTCAGCTTCTATCCCTTCCGCAGGGCACGCAAGAGCCCCATTACCGTAACGGGCCATTTCGAGACACGCCTTCTCACTCCGGACTACTACCAGCAAGTGCTGAACACCAACCACTTCAGCTGGGAGAACAGCTTCTCCAAGATATCCACCACACAAATCAAGGGCCGCATATCAATTCCCCGCTGGCGCATGGATGCGGAAGTGGGCTACGCGCTGCTGGCGAACAACATCTACTACGATACCCTCGGCATTGTGCGTCAGAACACCAAGCCGATGAGCATCATCTCGGCCTCCGTGCGCAAAGACTTCGTACTCGGCCCCATGCACTTCGACAACAGGGTACTGGTGCAATACTCCTCCGAGCAGGACATAGTGCCCCTCCCCCTGGCGGCCGTCAATCTCCGCTGGTACGCACAGTTCGTGGTCCAGAGAGACGAGACCAAGACACACAACGTCATGGAAATGCAGCTGGGTGTCAATGCATTCTGGAACACAAGCTGGTACGCACCGGCATGGAACCCCGCCCTGGGAGTCTTCCATAACCAGAACGTCAATCTGTACAACAACGGCCTCTACTTCGACATTTTCATGAACATACAGTGGAAACGCTGCTGTATCTTCCTGAAGTACCAGAACTTCGGACGCGGATGGCCCATGCGTCCCAAAGACTACTTTACCGCCGACCATTACGTATACACCGCCGACGGCACCGACGGTCTCAAGCTCGGAATTTTCTGGCCGTTCTACATAACCACCGAGAAGCACGAACACTCACATTAAGCCGCGATGAGACCTCCCTTCAAGCTGATCTGCGCTGTACTTGGCATGCTGTGCATGGCATCTTGCCTGCGCGGGCCCCTGCACGACGGGAGCCCCCTGCGCTGCGCTATCAGCCTGGCCGAGGCAGAACCGGATTCCAGGCTGCTCTGCGGCTACAATTACGAGCTGGCGGAGCGTTTTGCCGAGGCAGAAGGCAGAAGTGCGGAGATTCGTCTCGCCGGAAAACGGGAGAGTGTACTCGACTCCCTCAGGCACGGCCGGCTGGACCTGGTGATACTTCCTTATGCCGACACTCTTGCGCCCGACAGCCTGCTCGTCTGGCATCGGGCCGACAGTTGCGGTATCTGGGTATTTGCGGCGGAAGACCAGGCACAGGCGGAATTCGCAGGCGGTTGGCTGCAGCAGCTTCATACCATGCCGTACTACGCCCAGCTGCGACAGCCGTTCTTCAACATCTACAATCCCATGACCCGGGTGAGCGCCGATTTCATCTCCCCTTACGATTCCCTTATAAAGGTTTACGCAGACACGTTGGGTTGGGACTGGAAGATGCTGGCGGCACTCATCTATCAGGAATCCAAATTCCACATAGAAGCCCGTTCGCCCAAAGGGGCGTCAGGACTCATGCAGCTCTTGCCGAACACCGCACGCAGATTCGGATGCCATGACTGGCTGAATCCGGAAGAGAACTTACGGGCGGGAGCCATGATGCTCAAAACGGTGGAAAAGAAGTACAAGGGCATAGCCGCCGACCGCAACGAGCTTGCAAAGTTCACATTGGCCGCATACAACGCCGGCGCGGCACGTATAGCAGACTGCATCAATTACGCCAGGCACCTGGGGGCGGACGTTTCCCGCTGGGAGAACGTTGCCGCGGTGATTCCCGACATGAAACACGACTCCATCGCAGCCCTGGACACTATCAAACTCGGAGCCTTCCACGGGCGGGAAACCGTATCCTACGTGCGCAGGGTCAACAGGTATTATAAGCATTACCTACATATTTGCCCGTGAGAGCCGTACCCTTCATAGCAGACAAGCTGAGCTTCAAGGGCCGCCTCGCCACGGTGGCCATCTCGGTGTCGTTCTTTGTAATGATACTGTCCCTTGCCATCTCCGGAGGCTTCCGCACGGAGATCCGAAGCGGCATCACCTCCATCGGCGGCGACATCAGCATCTCCGGTTCTGAGGAACCCATGAACCTTAGTCCTTCCTACTACGACAAGCTCCTGGCCACGGAAGGCATAGCTTCCATCACCCCCGTCATCTGGAAACCCGGAATCGTAAAAGGGAAAGACGACATCTGCGGTGTGATGGTGAAAGGCATACCCATGCCCGACTCCTGCTCGCTGCAGGCGATTATTCCCGACGAGCTCGCCAAGCGCATGAAGCTTCAAGTCGGAGACGGCATGACCACCTGGTTCGTGGACGAGAAGGTCAAGGCCCGCCGTTTTACCGTAAGCGACACATACGACAGCATCGTAGGCGCAGACGGAGCCCTGATAGTGAAGGTGCCGCTGGCCGATATGCAGAGACTCTGCGGCTGGAGCGGCGACGAGGCGTCCGCCCTGGAGCTGAATGTCACCCCCGCCTGGAAAGAGGACTGGAGGCTCAGGATGAAGGCGGACGAGATAAGCTGGTTGTCTTATGAGCTGCACGAAGAAGACGAAGACATTCTTCATGCCTCCACCATAAGGGAACGCTACATTCAGCTGTTCGACTGGCTGGAGCTCATAGACTTCAACGTGCTGATCATTATCTTGCTGATGACTGTAGTCGCTGGCTTCAACATGATCTCCGGCCTGCTTATACTGTTGTTCCGCCACATATCTACAATAGGTATGCTGAAGAGCATGGGCATGGGGAACAAAGCCATCGCAAGGGTATTCCTGAGGGTTGCCGCGCGCATAGTGCTTATAGGAACACTTATAGGAAACGCGGCTGCACTGCTCTTCTGCCGGATTCAGGGCAGCACGCACCTCATCAAGCTCAACCCCGCCAATTACTTCGTCTCGTATGTGCCGGTACACGTAAACTGGGGACTCATCGCACTCGTCGACGTCCTTGCCTTCGCAGCCATCATGCTCCTGCTTCTCATTCCTACTTTGTTTATTTCCAAGGTTGACCCGGCTCAAACGGTCAGAGTTAAATAACAGTGCAAGATTCAGGGTTTTTGTGCATTTATTAAACAGAATGAAGAAACTGTTTTCCATTATTGCCCTTTGCTTGATTCTCATGCCCTGCAAGGCTCAGTCGGTAACTGAGAACAATGATTTGCGTTCGAGGATGACAAACAAGAATGAAATCGGGCTTTCAGTGATTACCGGAACGGGATTGCAATCGGCAGCTTTTCAAGCAAGCGCTCTGGTATCGGTAATAGGCCCCCTGGTTAAAAACGACATCTTCGTTATGATACCGGTTCCGATTCCATTCTCCCTGGAATATGACCATTGGTTAAACGATAAAGTCGCTCTTGGCGTATCCCTGAATACCGATATCGTTTCCGGCTTACCCTATATCATAGTTGGCAATATCAGCATTATGCCTGACGTTAAGCTAAGTTGGCTTAGCGACAATAATCTCAGAATCTATTCCAAATTAGCCGCCGGCTACTCCGGCTCGTTTTACAAGGTCCAGTTAGGGGATAATGTCAGTTACGGCTCTGTACGTTCTTCTGATTTGATTTCACAATTAAGCTCGGAATTGCAGCTCGGCTCGTGGCTGGCATTCATGATATGTCCTCCGTTCGGCATCCAGCTGAGTCCTTTTTGCATGGACGTAAACACCGCTGTCAAGAATCTGGATTTTTTCTGCGAACTTGGCGTCGGCACCCTCGGGTACGGCAAGTTTGGCTTCAAAATGTATTTCTGACATGAGGAAGGCTGCAATCATAATCCTCTCGCTTGTTTGCCTTGTCGGATGCAAGCTGCACGACGATTATACCGGCGAGCCGTTCCTTCATATGGAATATACATTGGACGGAGAGCATCATGTCTATGAAGACTGGGGGCACGTTTTGTCAGGTTTTTTCAGGAACAGCTTCGGAGCCGTTTCCAGGGGCGACGGACTGGGACTTCTTACACTTGACGTAAACGAAAGCATTGCCTGTTTCGATCTTGGCACTGAAAAGCTGGGACTGTATGTAGAAAGCAACAAACCATTCTTCATAGACGGCAAACGCTATGATTATTATCATAGGGAAGGAACAAAAGTCTGTTATTACCTGGAATCCCAGCGGGTGGTATTGACAGAAGGCTGGTACAGCTTTACCCGGCACACCGTAGAGCCATATTGCAGTTTCGACTTCCGCTTCGAGTTTCACGGCTCGGACAGCGACGGTATGCCAGTCGATGTTACTGAAGGCATTATTCAGGTAGGCAGGAGGTTCCAAAGGGGAGACATTTCCGGTCTGGTAAAAAAGGAGGCGGAATTATGAAGACACGCATCCTCAACATATTTGCTGTTCTCGCTACCTTCCTCTGCATATCGGCCTGTATGATAGAAATCAGGTATGATTTTCCACGATGGAAATGTACCTTCACCTGCGACGGAGAACAACAGCGTGAGGTATGTGGGAACGACACGTATCCGGAGACCTTTGAATATTCTGTTCCGGAGTTCTTCATCCGGGAAGACGGTGTAGTCATTTTCCGATTCTACGACAAAAACACCGGCCTCAAGCTCCAGGCAGCTAATGAAGCCCCTTTCAAAAACGGCACAAAATACAGTTTCAAACAGGGAGATGAGTTCTTTGACGCGTCTTTCGACTGGCTGTACGGAGGCAAGGAATACAAATGCGCATCCGGAAGCATGTCTTTCAAACGCAGCCTCCTGCCCTCAATAGCCTATACCATAGATTTTGAATATGACCTCACCTGCCCGGACGGCAGCACCATGGAGATTCGCAACGGAGCTTTTACCGTTTACCAACGAGTGAATCCACGTAATACCGACCTGGGACTGGAGTAGTTACAAACGTGGGCAAGGTCCCGTTTTATGTTGAGGACCTTGCCCGGCAATATGGCTCAGAGTGACTTCCAGGGCGGATTGGCGTGTAAGGTCCCCGCCCTGAAGCGGGACCTTGCCCGGAAACCCGTTATTTCTTTTTCACCGAAAGATTTTCCAGCCTCGCCTGCGAAGAAAGCCGTTCGGATTCGGAGTCTGTGGCTTCTATAAGTATGGGAAGGTACTTATTCTCCAGCTTGACGTTGTTGTCTTTGCGGGCAAGTATGACGCAGTTCTTTGCGGCCGTGTAGTCTTTAGGGTTGATTTTCAGTACCTTGTTGTACCACTGCAGGGCTTTCCTGTTGTTCTTCTTGCAAACCAGCCAGTAAGAGCCAAGGTTGCTCATGAAGCTGGTATCTTTGGGATAGAGTTTAAGCATTGTCTCCGAGACGGTCCGGAAAGCTTCATAAGATCCCGGGGTTGCGTATCTGAATAGGTTGATGCAATACTCCTGAACAGTGTTCTTGAAGCTGTCTTCATCTATGGCGAGACCGTAGTAAACCCATTCCGGCCTGGCGGTTTTCTGGTAATTTATCAGACTAAGGAGTTCCTGGGTCGCCATGTCCGGGCTTTCCTTCTCGTAAAGCATAAGGGCGGTAATCTTATCTATCCGGTAGCCCAGTTCGTCCGGTCTCAGATCGATTGCTCGGTCTATGGCTCTCTGCGACTTGGCAAAGAGGGAGTCGGTGAACACGTTGTCTTCGAAGTAGAAAGCATCCCTGCCTGTGCTGTCTTTAAGGGTGAGCAGGGGCTCTTTGCCGAGATAGCGCGGCTTGTCTTTAGCCACCACTTTATTCTCCATAGATTTGGCCAGCCAGAACATGTAGCGGCCTTCGAGCATGGCGGGGTCGTCCGGGTATGCTTCTTCCCAGCGGTCGAGTATGGTCTCTACGCCTACGCCTGCATTCCCTACCATGCGGGTCTGCCTTTCGAAGCGGGCTTTGAAATCGGCGGCGTCAGTCTGCGCCAGTGCTGCAGAGGCGAGCGTCAGGCATGCCATTATCATCAAAATGCGTTTCATACGTCCATCAGTATTCTCCGGCCCAGCGGGTAGAGGTTGTTGCACCGGTTTCCGAGGTTCTTCACGAAGCCCAGCGGGTGACCGTTATACATTATTACATTGTAGCCACGGGGGGCGTCCGGCAGCACCAGGGCATCCCTGTGAAGGAAGCGCAGTGCCGTCTGGAGGTCTACCTCCGCACATGGATATGCGTTCCTGTCAAATTCTATGCTAAGGGCCATATCGGGATGCGGTACGAGGTCGTGACCTTTCTGCAGAGGGCCGGGGATGCCGCTCCTCAGGGGCCGGAGAGCCTGCAGGTCGTATCGCTTCTGCGACGGGGCGGCGGCGGTTTTCACGAGCGCTCCGGCCCACTGGCCCTCGCCGGGTACCTCGCCCGCCATGAGCAGGTTGCCGCAGTCCGTAACGCGTACGCCCCAGCTGCCGAAGCATTCCTCCGGAGGCATCAGTCCGCCACCGAGTTCGCTTGCGGCCCAACGAAGGTTGGCGTCGTTCTCCGCTTCCTCGTAGGTACAGGTGGAATATACCAGCACGCCTCCTTCCCGCAGGGCAGGCCAGACATCGGCCAGGATGCGTTTCTGGCGGGCGGCGCAGAGTTCCACCACCGCCGGGCTCCATTCCTCGCGTGCGCGGGCGTCCTTGCGGAACATGCCTTCGCCGCTGCAGGGCACGTCGGCCACTATAATGTCGAAGTATCCAGGGAGCTTGCGTCCGATGACTGCCGGGTCGACGCTGGTCACGGTAACTGCCGGGTCGCCCCAGAGCGCAACGTTGTCCAGCAAGGCGCCGGTGCGATTCTTCATTACCTCATTGCTGACCAGCGTGAAGGAGCCTCCACAGGCCTGCCGCAGCGAGGCGGCGATGTCGGTGGTCTTGCCGCCGGGCGACGCGCACAGGTCCAGCACCCGCAGTCCTTCCCGCACGCCCATGCATTCCAGCTCGCGCCGGAAGATGTGGCCGACGAACATGGCCGAGGAGTCCTGTACGTAGTAGCAACCGGCGTGCAGACGGGGGTCGAGAGTGAATTGGGGACGGCTGTCAAGGATGCGTCCGAAGGGGCTCCATGGTACGGGCGAACCTTCGGGACCGTCAAGCCCCTTGAAAGGATTCAGACGTATGGAGACGGAGGCTTCTTCCATCAGCCGAGGTCTGAGGGGAACTGGGGCTGCTTGCCTTGGGAGACCGCCACGAGGCCGTCTACCGCTTTGTCGAGGGCATCCTGGATGCGACTGCCGAGCATGGCCTTCATCACAAGGTTGAGGTCTGCATCAACCTCCAGCCAGAAGTCGGTGCTGCCGGGGCCGGCGGGGTCGAAATGGGCGGTTGCGCTGAAGTGGAAGGGGGCGTCGTCGTCCTCCAGACGTATGAGGCTGTAGGGCCTGCGCTCCGCCACTTTCACGCCGATGGTGAAGCCCTTCACAGTGGCGTGCAGCGTGTCGTAGTCGGCCGTGACGGAGTCTCTGTACTCCGCCGGAAGGGACTGGGTAAACACGCGCAAGTCGGTGAAACTCATATATAATTGCTCGGAAGGGATAGCCACGGTTCCGTGCTTGCTCTCATAGTGTGCCGCCATATCGGGTAATTTTTTTAAATTTGCGAACTGCTTGCAAAGATACAAAAATTCCCATGCACAAGATATACTTCGAGAAACGCTGTATTATCATCTGCGAACCTGCGGACCAGGCGCTCGCCGACCCCAATTCCATCGAGTTTCACTTCGGGGAGCGCATAGACATGCATACCCTCGTGAGCATGTTCAAGGCATCGGAGTCGCTGAGCCGTGTGTACATTCCTACGGAGAATACAGAGCGTATGTACCGCAGGCTCTGCGCGGAGTTTCGGGAAGTGAACGCCGCCGGCGGACTGGTGAGCAACCGTCGCGGGGACTACCTGCTGATAAGCCGCAGCGGTCTGTGGGACCTGCCCAAAGGGCATCAGGAAAGGGGCGAAGACATCAGCGTCACGGCCCTGCGGGAGGTACAGGAAGAGACGGGCGTGGACGAACTAGAGTTGCGCGGGCTTATCTGCGTAACCGACCACTGCTATCTGCGCGACGGCATCTGGCATCTTAAGCATACCTGGTGGTACGACATGCTCTATACCAACCCCGTAGACCTTACCCCGCAGAGGGAAGAGGATATCAGCAAGGCGGCCTGGGTGGCCAAGTCCAGCCTTCCCCCTTATCTTAAAAATACATATCCTTCCATACTTGAAGTATTCAGGGAAGCAAAAGTGTGAAACTTTTTGTCTTCCTGTTCCGTATATATAAAGTATCTTTACTACGGAACAAGATGAAACTTTCCCAATTCAACTTCGATCTCCCCGAGGAGAAAATCGCTAAGGAACCTACCCGCTGGCGTGATGAGTGCAAACTTATGGTCCTTCACAAGGACACCGGTGAAATAGAGCACAGGCAGTTCAAAGACATACTGGAATACTTCGGCAAAGGCGACCGCTTCGTTTTCAACGACACCAAGGTATTCCCCGCCAAACTCTTCGGAAAGAAGGAGAAGACCGGAGCCGACATCATGGTTTTCCTGCTCCGCGAACTCAACAAGGAGCAGCGTCTTTGGGATGTTATAGTAGAGCCCGCACGTAAGATTCGTATAGGCAACAAGCTCTACTTCGGCGAGGACGAGAGCATGGTTGCCGAGGTAATCGACAACACCACATCCCGCGGCCGTACCCTGCGTTTCCTCTACGACGGCCCTTACGAGGAATTCAAAGAGTCCCTCTTCGCCCTGGGCCAGACTCCTGTTCCGGAGTGGGTAAAGGAAGAAGTGGGCCTCGAGGACGCAGAGAATTTCCAGACCATTTATGCCGCCAAGGAAGGAGCCGTATCAGCTCCCGCTGCCGGTCTGCACTTCTCTCGTGAGCTGCTTAACAGAATGATACTCAGCGATGTGGAGAAGACTTTCATCACCGTCCACATGGGCATTGGCCACTTCCGCAGCGTAGATGTGGAAGATCTCTCAAAGCACCGCGTCGACAGCGAGCACATGATTATCAGCGACGAGGCGGCGGCAGAAATCAACGCCACCAAGCGCGCCGGTCACAAGATTTGCGCCGTCGGCGTTACCGTGATCCGCGCCCTGGAAACCTACGTAACTACCTCCAATGAGATCAGGGCCAACGATACCTGGACCAACAAATTCATCTTCCCTCCTTACGAATTCTCTATTGCAGACGCCTTCGTGTCTAACTTCCACCGCCCTTGTTCCACCATGCTTATGATGGAAGCGGCTTTCGGTGGCTTTGAGAAGGTGATGAACGCCTACGACGTGGCCCTCGAGAACGATTACCGTTTCGGCCCCTACGGCGACGCGCTGCTGATAATCTAAGGGTTTCCGGGCAAGGTCCCGTTTCAGGGCGAGGACCTTACACGCCAACCTGCCCTGGAAGCCACTCTGAGCCATATTGCCGGGCAAGGTCCCCCACATAAAACGGGACCTTGCCCGCTTTTGTTGGTTATTTGGGATTAATTCCTTAGTTTTGCCATCACTTAAACTATTTGTACTATGAAAAGCGTAATTATTTTACTGCCTGTATTCACGGCAGACCCATTCTCCCCTAAAACCGCGCGGATATGCAACGAGTAGTCAGAAGAACGCTGCCCGGCGGCAAAACTGCGTATGTGTCTCCTTTTCATCTCAGTATGCAGGGCATGGAAAAGCTCATTCTGTGCAGAGATGATCTGGATTATGACGCAATGGTAAAAATACTCTGCGTTTGCGCGAGGAGAAAAAACGTTATTGTCATTATCTACGCCGTTGTCTCAAATCACTGCCATGTTGCCATACTGGCTGAGAATCAGGCCGCCGCACATAAATACGGCTGCGAAATCAAAAGGATGTACTCTATATGGTTCCAACGCAAATATGGTGAATCAAAGGTTTTGGAAAGTGTTGACATCAAAGCTATCCTCCTGGACAACGACTGGTATGTCAGAAATGCGTTGGCGTATATCCCGAGGAATGCTCTGGATAACGGATGTAATGTTAATGAGTATGACTGGTCCGGAATACGCGCCATGTTCAGCACCCATAAAACTCAGGACACAATCAAAGTTAGTTCCCTCGGTAAACGGGCAAAACGGGAATTGCTTCATACCGGTGACAATCTGGATGATGTTACATGGCTTCTCGACACTTCCGGCCGCCTGGTCCCGTCCAGCTTCTGCGACGTTGAGTTTTTTGAGCAGGTCTTCAATAACGACTTGAAATTCTTCCTGAGGGTTCTGGGCTCCCAGAATTCCGCTGAGATGGACCACAAGCTGGTTGAAGCACCACGCAAGATGTTAAATGACACGGATTTTCTGAAAGACCTCAACGAAATAAGCGACAGATGGTTCAAATGTGAAGTTTCACAACTCTCGAAAGAAAAGAAGAAACGACTGATTCCATACATCTTCAGGACAAAGAAAACCACTGTCCATCAACTTGCCAGGGCATTTCAACTTGACCGGGAAGAAATTGCCCATACCCTAAGGGTGTCAGGGATAGGAACTAGATAACCAAACATTACTAAACTATGGACTATGAAACTGTTTGCGGCATTACACTGAACCGGATTTTCGGATACGAACCGGCCGCCGCGCTTTCGCTTATCAAGCACTTCGGCTCCCCGGGAGCCGTTTTCTCCCAGGACAGCAAGACGCTGGACAACGCTATCGGCCCGTACAGCAAGTACAGGGGCCTTCTCACTCACGACGAACTGGAAGCATCCCAAAAAGAATGGGAACGGCTGAAGGAACTCGGATGCACCTTTGTCAATTACGGCGAGCCCGGTTATCCCCCGTTGCTGACGGATTGCCCGGACGCCCCCGTGGGCCTGTATATCCGCAGCGGGACCCCTCCGGAGGAGCTCTTCGGCGGAACCGGCAGCAGCAATGCCAACAGCAACACCACCCGGGACACCATCTCCATCGTAGGCACAAGGGACCTGTCGCCATACGGCAAGGAGTGGACGGAAAAGATAGTGGGATGCATCTCCCGCTCGCCCGCCAAACCAATGATAGTCAGCGGCTTCGCCATAGGCGTAGACATCACCGCCCACCTGGCTGCCCTGGCCTTCGGGCTGCCGACAGTGGCGGTAATCCCGGTGGGCATAGATAACGTGTACCCTCTGCGGCACCGTACGGTAGCTGCGAAAATGATGGACGCCCCGGGCTGCGCGCTGGTGACCGATTTCCCGCCGGACACCAGCCCCGTGGCCTTCAACTTCCTGCGTCGCAACCGCATCATCGCCGGCATGTCTCGCGCCACCATCCTCACGGAATCCAAAGCAAAGGGTGGCGGCACCATGACCGCACGCCTGGCAGCAAGCTACGGCCGCGAACTCTTCTGCCTCCCGGGACGCATAGATGACGTGCGCTCGTCGGGATGCAACATCCTGATAAAGGAACAGTTGGCAGAGGCCATCACCGAACCGGACGGCATAGCGGCACAGCTCGGCCTGGGCAGCACGGGCAAAAGAGCACGGGACCTTCAGGAGATGCTGAAGGCCTGCTACGGCAACGCCGGCGGGCAGGTCTGCGGACGCCTCACCTCGATTGCCCTTCACATCAAAGCCAACCGGGGGACCACGCCGGAGGAGATTTGCCGCGCGCTCGGCATGCCATACGGAGACGTGGCCGCCGCCTGCAGCCTGCTGGAAAGCGACGGCTTCATCTGCATGGATTTGCTCCAACGCTGCTCCATTGACAACAAAAAAGCGTATCTTTGTGCCTGATGGAATTTGTAGATACCCATACCCACCTCGCCGACGAAGCCTTTGCGGGAGAAGAAGATGCTGCGGTAGAAAGGGCCGTTGCGGCGGGAGTTACCAGGATGATTCAGGCCGATACCGGAACTGCCGACCGGGAGGAGTCGTACGCCCTCTGCGAGCGGCATCCGGGCGTGCTGTTTCCCATGCTCGGCCTCTACCCCGGAAACGTTACCGAAAACTGGCGGGACGAGCTTGACGCCATGCTTCCGTGGCTCTCGAAGGGCCCCGTAGCCATCGGTGAAATAGGACTCGAGTACCACTACTACCCGGAAACGGCGGAGCTTCAGAAAGAGGCCCTGAAAGTGCAGCTGGAGCTCGCGCGCGACCATGGACTGCCGGTCAACATCCACCTGCGGGAGGCCACGGAAGACTGGTTCGCCGTGATGGAAGAGTGCCGCGGGATGGGCCTGAGAGGCAACCTCCACGCTTTCAGCGCAAGCGCGGAAGTGTTCGAACGCATGCAGCGCTACGGCGAATGGTACGTTGGAATCGGCGGCGTGCTCACCTTCAAGAATGCCCACATCGCCGAGGACGTCAAACGCATTCCGCTGGAACGCATACTGCTGGAAACCGACTCCCCGTACCTCGCCCCCACACCCTTCCGTGGCACCCGCAACGAGAGCGCCCACATACCCGTCATCGCCGCCAAACTCGCCGAACTGAAGGGCGTGAGCCTGGAAGAAGTGGCCGCCGTAACCACCAGAAACGCAGAAACACTGTTCTCGATATGACCAAAGCCAAAGCGTCCGTGCTCCTGATCTACACCGGAGGCACGATAGGAATGAAAGAAGACCCGCTGGACCAGACCCTGAAGCCCTTCGACTTCGGAAGCCTGATGCAGGAGGTGCCGGAGCTGCAGAAGTTCGCACTGAAAATCGACTCCTACACCTTCGACCCGCTGATAGACTCCTCCGACATAGAACCGGGGATGTGGAAAAAGCTGGCGGAGCTGATTCAGCATAACTACGACGACTACGACGGTTTCGTGGTCCTGCACGGCACCGACACCATGGCCTACAGCGCCGCAGCCCTCAGCTTCATGCTGGACAACCTGGACAAGCCGGTGATCTTTACCGGCAGCCAGCTCCCCATAGGCATGCCGCGCACCGACGGCAAGGAGAACCTGATTTCCTCGGTAGAGATTGCCGGCGCACGCGAGCCTGACGGCACCGCCACCGTGCCGGAAGTGTGTATCTTCTTCAACGACCTGCTGCTGAGGGGCAACCGCAGCACCAAGGTGGACGCCAGCGGCTTCGAGGCCTTCCTCTCCCCCAACTTCCCGCCTCTTGCGAAAGCCGGGATCGACATCCGCTTCAACAGGGACGCAATACGCAGGCCCGCCGGCGGAAAGTTTTCCGTCAGCACGGAGCTGGACACCGCCGTCTCTATCCTGAAGGTGCATCCGGGCATCACCGAGAGAGTCGTGGAAGACATCCTGCTGGGCCGTCGGACACGCGCCGTGATAATCGAAACCTTCGGCTGCGGAAACGCGCCCTCACGCGACTGGTTCATCGATATTGTGCGTGAGGCCTGCGCCCGCGGCAAGATACTGCTTAACGTTTCCCAATGCCTCAAGGGGCGGGTGAACATGGATCTGTATGCCACAGGGCACGCCCTGAAAGACGCCGGAGTGCTCTCCGGAGGAGACATCACCACGGAAAGCGCCCTCGGCAAACTTTTCTTCCTCATGGGCAAGTCCAGTGATAATGAGTATGTTAAGGCCCATTTGGAGGAGGATTTGAGGGGAGAAATCTCTTTATAGGTATTGAATAATGATTTTTTTTTGCTAAATTGCACCGATTTCGTAGGAAATTAATTTTAACTAATACATCAATTACAATTTATGAAAAAGTTTTTCATGTTTCTGGCAGTCGCTGGCGTAATGGCCTTCGCT
>CAMZEC010000040.1 GCA_947305645.1 uncultured Bacteroidales bacterium
GCGATGGGAGGGGCCGGAGCGAAGCGGAGTCCGCGAAGGGGCAGTTTGCCGACGCAGCTGGGCGACATCTGCCGTCCATCGTAGCAGAGCAGATGCTGGTCAAGACTGCCGACGGACGAGAGTTCAAAGGGGCGAAAGTGATATTGGCCACCGGCCATTCCGCCCGCGACATCTACGAGATGCTTGACCGCGGCGGCGTGCCCCTCGAGGCCAAAGGATTTGCCCTCGGCGTCCGCGTCGAGCACCCGCAGGAAAAGATAAACTTCCACCAGTACCACGGTACATGGAAACCAGGCGTGCCGGCCGCCGAATACTCCTTCGTCGAGCAGGTAGACGGCAGGGGAGTATTCTCCTTCTGCATGTGCCCCGGCGGCATACTGGTGCCCTCCTCCACCGAGCCCGGCACGGTAGTGCTGAACGGCATGTCCAACTCCGGCCGCAACGGCAAATTCGCCAACGCCGGCGTCGTGGTGCAGATTGAACCGGAAGACGTTCCCGGCGACAGCCCCTTTCGCCTCATGGACTTCCAGCAGAAGGTGGAAAGGGAGATGTTCGACTATTGCGAGCAACGCCGCTGCAGCGGGGAAAAGGACCTCCCGCAGAATCCCATGGCCGCACCCGCCCAAAGGATGGAAGACTTCTGCCTCGGCAAAATCAGCAAGAAGATGCCCCCGACCTCCTATTTCCCGGGGGTGATAAGCGCACCGCTTCACGAACTCCTGCCGCCAATAGTCGCCCAGCGCCTTCAGAAGGCCTTCCCGAGGGTAAAAATGAAAGGCTACTACACCAATGCGGCCCTGCTGCTGGGCGTTGAGTCACGCACTTCGTCGCCAATACGCGTCCCTCGCGATCCGGAGACTCTCGAGGCCCTTGAACTGCCGGGCGTATATCCTTGCGGCGAGGGCGCAGGCTACTCCGGAGGCATAGTCTCTTCCGCCATCGACGGAATCCGCTGTGCCGTAGCAGCTGCAACGACCCTGAAAGTCTGATTGCCGCTCGATTGCAGCAATTCAGCCCGATTTGCGGCAAAACGCCTGATTTTTTTGCCAAACTGCCGCAATTCAGCCCGATTTGCGGCAAAACGCCTGATTTTTTTGCCAAACTGCCGCAATTCAGCCCGATTTGCGGCACTATTTGCTCCAGACCCTCGATGCTGCGCGATTAATCCAGGGCAATGCGCCCGCCCCGCCGCCACTTCTTACGCCGACAAGGTGCTGGAGTTATAATACTCCGAATGCCGCTTCCGAATAGAGCGAGAAAAACGCTCAGCTAGTCGAAAAAATACCTAACTTTGCAACCTATGAAAACCTTTGAACCTCTATACTCTAAGAAGTTAACGGTATATGATATTCCGGGCTTTAAGCCGCAATTGGTTGATGCGGAGTATCTTACAAATCTGGACGTTCAAACCGGGCCCTCGTCGGAGACTTTGGAAGCCCTCAAACGGGGCTCGGAAGTGTTTCGGAAACGTTTCAATGAACGCCTGCTTATCCCCCGCCAGCGCTTTACTGAGGATGAAATATATCCTGAGGCAATTACCAAGGAGGTTCATAATTACACCGGCAGATGTCCTGCGCTTACCTGGGAAATCAATCCCGTGCAGGGATGCGGCGTAGGGTGCCAGTACTGCCTGGTTTCTGACGGAGTCCATGAGCAGGAGCTTACTGCACATCTCAACTATCATCTGTATGTGCGCCGTCTCCTTGAAGAGCAGAACGGCCCCGGCAGCCCGAACGCAAGACATTACTATTATTTCTCGCCCAAGACAGAGGCCTTCCAGGAAGCTACTTTGTACACAGGCATTGCGCACCGCATCCTGAGAGAGTTTATTGCCCACTTCAAGCGCAACCCTAAGTCTCAAGCGCGCTTGTTCATAGCTTCAAAAGCCGGCCTAAAACATCTCCAGATAGAAGATGAAGGGGAGAGCATACTCGACCTGTTCTCCCTGCTCAAAACTAAAATGCAGTTCAACACCAGTGTCTCCATCATGCCTGACTCATTTCGCGACATCCTGGAGCCTTATGCTGCACCGCTGAGTGAGCGTATGGCTGCCGTCCGTGCATGTCGCGATGCCGGTGTGGCCGCTAACTCCGCCCTCGTCCAGCCAATCATCACCCCCTGGTTAAGCGATCAGCATATTCAGGATTTTTTCGGTATGCTTAACGAGGCAGGCATCATCAACTACAAGCCTGAGTTCCTTACCGCCTGCGTTGAGAATCTGGCCATGATCGGTCAGTATCTGGGAGTATTCGACAAGGCGCTGGAGCGGCAGCTCTATGAGGATTATCTGATGCCTTCGAATGCCACACACCGCAAGCAACGCTGCCGTATCGCTCCTGACAAGCAGCGCAGCGTGGAGTGTCTTAAGCGTATGATGAAGTATACAGACACCCTGGGCATGAGCGTAAGCATCTGTTACTGGGTAAGGGCCCAACTCGGTATAAGTGAGGATCTTATCCCTATAGTAAACCGCAACGGCTTCCAGTGCCTTGGATATCAGTCCGAACTGTTCGAGAATGTATAGCGACCTCTCAGATTATTACCTTCACTGGTATCACGAACGTCCTGTTGCCGTGACGTCGCAGAGGCGTGACGAGCTGCGCCGCGTACACCGTTGCCTGATGGCGTGCATCAATCACTTCGTGCAGCATTACGAGAGTCTGACGGCCAGATACATGCCGCTGAGCGAAAAGGAGCTGGAGATACTGTCCGAGCAGTGCCGCATAAGTCCTTTCAGGGCCGGCACCTTCCGCCCGGACTATATTATCACCGACGCCGGAGAATTCAAGCTCTGCGAAATCACCTCCCGTTTCTTCGCCCACGGCATCTTTATGGGCTGGTTCGGGGACCAGTACGCCAAGTCCTTCTGTCAAGCACACGGCCTCCCGGAGCCGGAGAGCCGCTTCGGCGAGATGATGGATTATATGTTGGAAATCACCGGCGGAGCCAGGCGCATGTATGTCTTCAAGAGCTCCGACCGCACCAGCGAAATTCGGCTCTACCAGCGTTTCTACGAGGCCCACGGCATAGAGGTGAAGGTGCTTGAGGCGGCGGAGATAGAGCCTGCCCGGCATGAGTGGGACCGCCCGGGTACCTTCCTTGTAAGCGCCCTCAACCAGAAGGACATACTCGCCCTGCAGATGGACACCCTGCGCGCCATGATGCGCCTCGGCTGCTACAGCGACTTCCGCAACATCTTCCTTATCCACGACAAACGCTTCATGCATATGTGGTTCGAGGACAGCTTCACCGGCGGCTGCCTGAGCCCGGAGGACGCCGCTTTCCTGCGGGCGCACGCTATTCCCACGTATCTCACGCCCCCTGAAGACGCACGCGTCAACAAGGACGCTTACATCCTCAAGCCCTGGCGGCTCGGCAAGAGCGAAGGGGTGCATGCCGGCCCGCTGACCCCGGCGGCCGATTGGGATCAGTTGTTCGACAGCGGCGCAACCGACGGAATGATTGCCCAGCCCTTCCTGCGCCAGCGGACCTGCAGAACCGAATTTGAAGGTACGTCCTTCGACGATTACGCCTGCGGCATGATGTTGTGCGTTGACGATAAATACTTCGATTCCGGCTACTTCCGTTGTTCCAGCCTCCCCGTCACCAATCAGGGAGACGACCGAAAAGCGGCAGTAATTCATACGGACGACACGGCTACCCTCAAGCTCTGCGACCTGCTATGACCCTATCCGCCAACCAGCCGTACTTCCTCCCGTATTTCCCTTACTGGCAGCTGATTGCAGCGGCCGATATCTTCCTCGTCAGCGACGACTACGCTTTCATGAAAGGCACGTGGATACCACGCAACCGTATTCTGGTCAACGGGCGGCCGCAATACTTCAGGATTGAGGTCGAGGACCAGAGTTGTCACCGGCTCATTAAAGACTGCCGCATAGTCCCCATTGCCGTTCGCGAGAAGCTCCGCACCCTCGAGATGGCCTATCACAAGGCCCCCAACTTCGTTGACGGATACGAACTGGCAGAAAGGATATTGCGCTATCCGGATACCAACCTGGCTGGCTTCCTGCATCACTCCATCATAGAAGTCTGCGAGTATCTCGGCATTACCACAAGGCTTATGAAAACTTCCGACTTGCCAGGCAACTGCCTGTTGCGCAAGGAGAAACGCGTTTACGATTTCTGCCGGCGCCTGGGGGCGGACAGGTATATCAATGCAATCGGAGGGCAGAATCTATACTTCAAGGATGCTTTCAGGAAAGAGGGCATAGACTTGCATTTCATATGCTCCGAAGCTGCGCCATACGACCAGGGCCTGGACCACTTTGTCCCCGACCTTTCGGTAATAGACGCCATAATGTTCAACTCCCGTAACGCCCTTCACGAACGTCTGGGGCAATACCGCCTGATATGATGGTAAGCGTCATTTGCCTGGCCTACAACCATAAGGCCTATATTCGCGACGCCCTCGAGGGCTTCGTAAGGCAGCAGACGGACTTCCCATTCGAAGTGCTGGTGCATGACGACGCATCTACCGACGGAACTGCAGAAATAATACGGGAATACGCGGAACGCTACCCGGAAACCATACGCCCCATCATAGAAACCGAAAACCAGTATTCCAAAGAGGTCGTTATCGCAAGGGATATTCTTTTCCCGCTGGTACGCGGGCGCTATATTGCTCTGTGCGAGGGCGACGACTACTGGAGCGACCCATTGAAGCTGAGCAAACAGGTGGCGGCTCTGGAAGCGCATCCGGAGCTGGATATCTGTGCCCACCGGGCGCTCAAAAAGCGTAACGGCAAGCCTTGCGGGCACGTAGGCCCATGGTGTCGCCAGCGCATTATTTCTGTGGAGCGGGTGATTAGGGGCGGCGGCGGATTCGTTGCCACCTGCACCCTGATGTGCCGGCGGGAGGCCTACCTGCAGGATACTCCGATGCGGCGGGAACTCTTTTTCGATTACACGCTCCAGATTCAGGGCTCCCTGCGGGGCGGCATGCTGTATCTGCCTGACTGTATGGCCGTTTATCGCCGTGGGGTGCCGAGCTCCTGGACCGCCAGAAATATTGGCCGTCACAAAACCAGCCACTATATGAAGTTCATCCGTATGCTGGATACCCTTGACAGCTTTACGGAAGGTAGATATTCGTCTGCCATACGCGCCCGCCAACGCCGATATAAGATAGATCAGTTTTTCAGAAAAGTATTATGAAACTGAAAGTTACACGCACCACTCTTCCTCCTTTCGAGGAGTTCTGCAGCGAGATACGCCCCCTTTGGGACAGCCACTGGGTAACGAACATGGGCGAAAAGCATGATGCCCTGGAGACCGCCTTGCGCGAGCGTACCGGATGCGGCGTAACTCTATTTTCCAGCGGCCACCTTGCTATTGAGGCGGCGCTGGAAGCCCTTGAACTGCCGGCAGGCTCGGAGGTCATTACCACCCCCTTCACCTTTGTTTCCACCACTCACGCCATAGTCCGCCGGGGACTGCACCCCGTATTCTGCGACGTCCGCGCCTCCGACGGCACCCTTGACCCGTATTGCCTGGAACCGCTGATCAACGAGCGCACCTCCGCTATCCTGCCTGTTCACGTTTACGGGAACGTCTGCGATGTAGAGCGTATAGGGGCGATAGCGGCACGGCACGGCCTGAAAGTGGTATACGATGCAGCACACGCTTTCGGAGTGCGGTACAAGGGTGTCCCGGCAGAGTCGTTCGGCGATGCATCGGTCCTCAGTTTCCATGCCACGAAAGTCTTCAGCACGGTGGAAGGTGGTGCGGTCTGCTGGCACGACGGCCGGATGGAGCAGCGTCTGAAGGACCTCAAGAACTTCGGTATACGGGATACCGAGCACTGCGAGGCGGTGGGCGGTAACGCCAAGCTGGATGAGCTGCGTGCAGCCATGGGAATCTGTAACTTGCGCCATTTCGACGAGGCGGTTGCCCGCCGGCGCGAGGCGGCACTGCTCTACCGCGAGCTGCTGGCAGGCGCCGGCGACCCTGTGCCTTTCCCGTCGGAGTTGCAGGCAGACGTAGAACCCAACTGGTCCTATTTCCCCGTGCTTTTCAGCACCCAGGTCAGGCGGGACGCGGCTTATGACGCCCTTGCCACCGCAGGAATCGGCTCCCGCAAGTATTTCTGGCCGCTTACATGCGACGCGGGGTGCTATATCAGCGACCGTAGCGCAGCGCGACAGGGGGAGGCTGTCCGGCGTTACTCAGCCGCAGCGCAGCGAGGATTGGACGTAGCCGGATGGCCTCCCCCTGCAAGCGTAGCGCGGGAGCTGTCGTCACGAGTACTTTGCCTGCCGCTCAGCCCTTACATCACGCCGGAGGAAATTGAATCGGTCGTCCGCTGGAGCGTATCACGCTGACCATCAGCTACATAAAGATTCTGCCTGCATCATTTTCCGTGCAGGCAAAATTCGTAATTCTTTGAGGCGTAAGTGGTTACGCTCCAGCCAGAGCGATGCTTGAGGAATTATAATTTCAGCACCTTGTCCGCATAAGACGTTGCGGCGGGGCGGTGGGTGATACAGAGGATTGTCTTGCTGCCGCGGTACCGGGCGCCGAGGCGCTCGAGGAGCTCAAGCTCCGTGTCGGCATCGAGAGCCGAGGTGGCCTCGTCGAGTACCAGTATGCCGCCGGGACGCAGCAAGGCACGGGCAATCGCGATACGCTGTGCCTGTCCCTCGCTCAAGCCCGCTCCAATCTCGGCGCAAACGGTATCCAACCCATCCTGCAGCTCGTACACGAAGTCGGCCGCCGCAAGATGCAGTACCTCCTTCAGACGCTCTTCGCCGGCCTCCGGATCGGCCATCAGAAGGTTCTCGCGAATGGTTCCGCTCATAAGGCTGTTGCCCTGGGGGACGTACATGAAATTGCAGCGCGTACGCACACCGGAGGGCAATTCTTTGCCGTCGGAATACAGCACGACGCGTCCGCTGTCCGGCTGCAAAAGGGCCATGATTACCCGCACCAGGGTGGATTTGCCGGCACCCGTTGAACCTATGATTGCTGTCATCGTGCCGGGTTCGAAGTCGAAGTTAAGGTCCTTAACCACGGCATCCCGGTTGCCTTCATAAGTAAAGCTGAGGTCTTCTACCCGCACTCCTGGGGCTCCGGGCAGTACGATATCCTCTCCCTCTTCTTCCTGAGGCTCGTTCTCTATGTCCATCAGACGGTCTTCGGAGGCAAGGGCCTTGATGAATGAGGGTATCTGATTGGCCAGTCCCGCCACCGGGCGCTGGACCTGCCCCACCAATTGCAGGAAAGCTACCATGGTGCCGTATCCTATGGTTCCGTCTCTCAGGCCGAAAACGCCCCACAGAAACACCAGGGCATATCCGGAAGCGAATCCGAGGTGCATGAACCCGCGGGAGACGGCGTTGTAGTTAAGCCGCACGATAGTCTTGTCGAAGACAGTCTCCTGAAGACCGCCGAGCCTCTCCAGCACGCGTCCTGCAGCTCCAAGCATACGCACCAGGATGCGGCGCTGCGTGTTCTCCTGAATATGCCCCTGGACTTTTGCGTCGGCCGCCCTGATCTCGTTGGTGAGGGCTCGAAGCTTCTTGAAGAACAGGCGGCTGCACAGAACGGCAACCGGCATGATTATAAGCAGTATCCAGGCCAGGTCCGGCGACAATACGAACACATAAACCGATGCGGCAACAAGCTGGGTGGTCGTTACAACAACGTCGGGAAGGGATACGCAGATAAAGTCCACGACCACTCTTATATCTTCCTCCAGACGGCTGACCGTGTCGCCGCTGTGCAGCTTGTCCTTACCCGTCCATCTGCCGAACATCACTTTGCGGAACATAATCTGCCGCAGGCTGTTCTGGGCCTTCACGACTATGTAGCCCTGCCAGTAATTTGCGCCCACGCGTGCTATCACCTGCACGAGCATTATACCCAGCATGAGCATGACAAAAGTCATAAGCTCGCCCGGGGCTTCTCCGGTGGCTATATCTACCACCTTCTTTGATATCCAAACGAATGCAAGGGATGCCGCAATCCCGACCAGCCCTATGAGGCCGCTTACGAAAATGCGGAAACGATGCGGACGCAAGGCCCTCATCAAACCCCTGAAACAATCGCGGAAAGCTTTCATTATTCAGTTGCTATTCCGGCTTCCTTCCACTTCTCAATGATGGCTTCGGAATCGCGCAGTGCGGTCTCGCGGTCAATCTCGTAACGCTCTACCAACAGGTCGGCCAGAGTGTCGGCGTCGAACTCTTTCCCTTGTACGGATTGCCACAGATATGCGGCTGATTCGTTGAGGGAAATCAACTTGTTGAAGTTGACGTTCTGAATATTCTCGGCAGTAATAATATACTCCTTCGCAAGTGAGCGCAGGATAAAACCTTCAGCTGTTTTCATAATATTTTGACTCTTCTATAAATTCCTAAACAATAGCGCCTTACGATGCGCGGGGCGTTTACCCACAGCCGGCTCATGCGCTTGAATCCGGGGCTGGTGCAGTCGAAGCGTCGCTTGTCTCTTTTAAAAATCCCCGTCACGGTTCCGCATACATCCTGCAGGGTGCAGGACTCTGTGGCGTCCAGGTTCCCGTCTCCCTTCAAGCGTATCTTGTCGCCTTTGACGGCATTCACACGATGGAGCACATAGTGGCCGTTTCCCAGGTGGCAGAGTGCTATGTCGCCCACTTCTACCGTATCCTTTTTTACCAGTTCCACGCTGTCCCTGTCTCCACGGATGAACGGGGACATGCTGGCCCCCTTGGTCATAATCGTGACGGTGTGCCCTTCCTGAAGCAGTCGGGACACTTCGCCGAGCATTACGGCGTTGGGCAGTATGACCTTACGGGAGTTCATCTGAGCACTTCGGCGGAACACACGCGTGCCGCTTCTTCGTCGGGCAGGCATTCCAGTTCGTAACAGGGAACGGTGGTAACCGCCTTTTCCAGAGAGGCGTGCAGGCCGTCCGCCATGGCCCTGTCGGCTTTGAAGCCGGAGCTGGAGGAATACAGCAGAGCGTACGACTGAAGCAGATTCAGCGGCTTGATCTTGTTGTAAGGAGCCCTTGTGATGCGTACGAAAGCACCTACCGGCGCTTCTATGTTTCGGTAGCAGGGGGTTTTGCCGCTCCACGGCGTGCCGTAGGCAATCACCCTGCCGTCGGGCCATATCCGGACGACGGGATTGTCGTCGTTCATCAGTTCGCTGCCGGGTATATGCTTGAGCCACAGGCTGCTGTGCGTACTCTTTCCGGTGCCGCTCCTGGCCAGGAAGAGGAAGGCCTTGCCGGAGTTGCTCACCATCGATGCATGGAGTTCCAGGGTGCACAGAGGGGCTGTACGGAAGGCGTAAAGCAGCATGAGCGAGTTGTTGATGCCGAAGACGGCGTCGTTTACCCTGCGGGTGTCGAG
This sequence comes from uncultured Bacteroidales bacterium, assembly GCA_947305645.1. GTDB lineage: Bacteria > Bacteroidota > Bacteroidia > Bacteroidales > UBA932 > Cryptobacteroides. The sequence continues at coordinate 9,359 of CAMZEC010000040.1, forward strand.
ATACAACACGCCGGAGGAGAAATCCTCCGTTGAACGCATGTGGGAGTGGAAAGGTATGTTCTTGTCCGGCGACATGTCGAAGGACCATCCGCCTTCTTCTTTGTACAGGCGGATGACGGTTTCCCCTTCTTCTGTAGGAGCATCATACACCAGGTCCCGCTTGTCGGCAGGGGAATAGCTGCCCTGGTCTAAGCGGAGCCCGAACAAAAGTGATCCGGCAGGATCTTTAACTTCGAAAGGGTCGTATTGGGACAGGCGGGACCAGAGTGAGCAGGTCTCCGGCATCTCCAGGGAAAAAACGTGTTCTGCGACTTTGAAATACTTAATCATACCAGACTACAAATATAAGAATTATTATTATATTTGCTTTCTAACAGAATACTGCACAAAATGGAAGAGACAACAAATAATATCGGCCTGGATTACAATACTGAGAGGGAGAAGCTCGAGATGCCCGAATACGGGCGCAACGTGCTGAAAATGGTGGAAAAGCTGAGAGAGATTCCCGACAGGGAGAAGCGCAGCGAGCAGGCCAGGGCCATAGTGAAGGTTATGGAACTGCTGAATCCGCAGGTGCGTCAGCTGGACAATTACGACCATAAGCTGTGGGACCATCTGTACATGATTGCGGGGTTCGACCTCGATGTCGATTCCCCCTATCCTTGTCCCGTGGCCGAAGAATTCAATACCCGCCCGGTGCCCATTCCAATGAAGGGCGAAAAAATCAAGGCTACCCATTACGGGCGCAACATAGAGAAAATCATCAATCTGCTTTGTGATGAACCGGAGAGCGAGCTGAAGAACGAAATGATACGCTCGCTGGCAATCTACATGAGACAGCAGTATCTTATCTGGAACAAGGACAGCGTCTCCGACGAGACCATTTTCAACGACATCGAGAAGCTTTCCGATTACAGGCTCAAGGTCCCGGACAGCATACAACTGCACCAGATCAACATAGACGCCAACTATTCCCGTCCCTCACTGAATATCAACGTGGGGCAGGGCGGAGGCGGAAAGAATCGCAACGGTCACCGCAAAAACAATAAGGGCAAGAGAAAATAATGAGAGCGCCTGCATTCATACGCAACTGGGATGAAAGCCAGAGGGCCGCAGCTGTCAAGCTGCTGGGGCTCTGCGTGGCGGCAGTCACCCTTTTCATACTAATCGCCATTGTGTCTTACCTGCTTCACTGGAAGCAGGATATGAGCTTTGTATCCGGCCAGGAAGTGGCTAATGCGGCCGGCTCTCTGGGCTACAGGACAGGCAAGTTTTTCGTATGCGATTTCCTGGGGCTCGGGAGCGTTGCCCTGCTGGTGATTCTGGTGGTGATGTCCGTCAAGCTGTTAACCGGTCGCTGGATACTGTCTTTCGCCCGTACCTTGCTCCTGACGGTTACAGGCGCATTCGCCGCTTCGCTTCTGCTTGCTTATACCGGCAGGCTGGCAGGGCTGCAGTACGCCTTTGGCGGTGGGCTCGGGGGAGCCTGCGGCGCTTCGGTTACGGAGTGGTCCATAAGGGTTCTTGGCCCGGTGGTCACAGCTGTCGCCATCCTGCTGCTGATAGCTCTGTGGCTTTTCTTCTGCTCCAGCAAATTCACCCGCTTCCTGGCTGGAATGGGCATGGTCAAGCCCGAAACGGAAGAAGAGGAGCTGGCGCTGGAGGCTGAACGTGAGGAACGCCGGCGCCGTAAAGAAGAAGAACGCGAGGCGCGCCGCCGTCAGAAAGAAGAGGAGGCGGAGAAGGCCCGTGCCGAAAAGGAAAGGCTGGCAAAAGAGGCTGCCGCTGCTACCGCTGCTGCCGCTGCCGTCAAGCCATCCGAAGCGGAAACTCCCAATGCTCCTGCCGGTGACGACCCTATGGAAATCGAGCGCGGAGAGGGCCTGGATACGGAAATCAAAAAGGAACTAAAGCCGATAGACAACCGCCTGGATCCGCCGGACGGTCTGCCCAAGTTCAACTTCCCCCCGTCTCTGGACCTGCTGGAGGCGCATGAGAGCAATCGTCACGACGTCTCTACGGAGGAGCTGGTGCGCAACCGCAACAAGATCCGTGCAGCCCTGGCGAATTACAAGATTCAGGTCAACGATGTAACGGCAATCGTCGGTCCGACCGTTACCCTATACAAGGTGTATCCTGCCCCCGGAGTCAAGATCTCCGACATCAAGAAGCTGCAGGAAGATATAGCTATGTCCCTGAAGGCCAAGGGTGTACGCGTGGTTACGCTGGAGGACTCCGTGGGCATAGAGGTGGCCAACGATTATGCCTCCATCGTCCCTCTGAAGGCCCTTCTGAATGACGATGCCTTCCGCCAGAGCAAAGCCGACCTGCCGGTGGCGATAGGCTACACCATCACCCAGAAGGTGAAGGTATTCGACCTGGCAGACGCGCCGCACCTCCTGATTGCAGGTGCGACCAAACAGGGTAAGTCTGTGGGCCTCAATGTGATAGTGAGCTCGCTGCTGTATAGCCGCCACCCGTCGGAGCTTAAGTTCGTCTTCATCGACCCCAAGATGGTCGAATTCTCTTCATACGCCCGTCTGCTTCACCACTACCTGGCCGTGCTGCCCAGTGCTGCCAGCGAAGAGGACGAACTGAGCAGTGCCATCGTCAAGAAGCCCAAGGATGCCGAAAAGATCCTACGTTCCGTGTGTATAGAGATGGACGACCGTTACGAACTGCTCTCCAAGGCCGGCGTGAACAAGATTTCGCTGTACAACGATAAGTTCAAGCAGCATCATCTGCGCAGCGACCAGGGCCACCGCTTCCTTCCGTACCTGGTGGTAGTAGTGGACGAGTATGCTGACCTTACCATGACCAGCGGAGGCGGACCAGAGGCCAAGGCAGTCGGACGCAGCATCACAGGCTCTATCATCCGTCTGGCTCAGAAGGGACGTGCTGCCGGTATCCATGTTATCCTGGCTACCCAGAGGCCTTCCGTCGACGTCATATCAGGCCTCATCAAGAGTAACTTCCCTATGCGTATCGCATTCCGAGTGGCCGCCAGGGTGGACTCCATGACCATTCTTGACGCTCCGGGGGCAGAGAAACTCATAGGTAAGGGCGATATGCTATTCTCTGCGGGTATAGACACCGAACGTATTCAGTGCGGCTATGTTAGCGGAGAAGAAATCGACAGCATTACCGAGTTCGTCAGCGACCAGCAGGGCTACGCAAAGAGCTATAACACACCGTATTACCTGCCGGACGTAGAAGAGGCTGGCGACGGTGGCGGCGGTGCCGGAGGCGGAGACATGAGCGATGTGGACGAGCGCTTCCGCGAGGCTGCGGAGCTCGTCGTTACCACACAAAAAGCTTCTACCTCTTATCTTCAGACCCGTCTCGGTATGGGTTTTGCGAAAGCAGCACGTGTAATGGGGCAGCTGGAGACGGCAGGAGTAGTCGGACCTCAGGAGGGCGCAAAGCCCAGGCAGGTCCTTGTTCCGGACCTGAACAGCCTCCAGAGTATTTTGGACACGTACGGAAAATGAAAAGGTTTTTAATGGCTTTGCTTTTTGTGGCCGCAAGCTTGCAGCTTGCTGCCCAGGAAGACGCTGAGTACCTCAAGGCTCTTGTTTCAGGGAACAGGTTGAGTTTCAAGTACAGCCTTGGAGTTAAAGGCAAGGCTCCTGTTGTGATGAGCGGAAAAGCGGTGATAGACGGAGACTGCTATAGTGCACGCGGCGGCCAGATAGAGCTCTATTGCGACGGCAAGACCAAATGGACTGTAGACAAAGAGTCCAAGGAGGTTTATGTTGAGCCTTCGGAAGGAACGCGCGATTTTCTTGCCGACCCTGCAGCATGGATAGACAAAGTTTCTGACCTTAAGGTCGTGGATAATACTGCGAGCGGTTATTATCACGACGATTTTCAGAATGCCGACATAAGCTTCCGATTCTCATCCTTAACCACAAGTCCGCTTACCGGCAGCACCAAAGGCTTTGTGTTTGATACTTCTGCCCTTGGTCCCGAGTGGGTGGTAACAGATTTGCGATGAAGGTTTGCGTGGGATTGTCCGGAGGCGTAGACTCCAGCGTTGCGGCCCTGTTGCTTAAGCGGCAGGGCTACGATGTTTTTGCCATGTTCATGCAGAATTGGCATGATACGGAGGGCACGCTTCACGGCGATTGTGAGTGGGAGGAGGATAAGTTCGTTGCAGAGCTGGTGGCCCGCAAGATAGGCATTCCTTTTTATTTCGTGGATTTATCGAAGGAGTACCGCCAGAGGGTGGTGGACTATATGTTCGACGAGTATGCCCGTGGCCGCACACCCAATCCCGACGTGCTTTGCAACCGGGAGATTAAGTTCGATGCTTTCCTGAAGAAAGCCATGGAGATGGGGGCGGATATGGTGGCTACCGGGCACTATTGCCGTAAGGAACAGGCATCTGACGGTTCCTGGAAGCTGCTGGAGGGGGTGGATCCCGGGAAAGACCAGAGCTACTTTCTTTGCCAGCTGAACCAGGAGCAGCTTTCCCGAGCGCTGTTTCCCATAGGCGGCCTGCTTAAGTCGGAGGTGCGTGCGCTGGCTGCGGGAGCCGACTTGCCGTCTGCCGACAAGAAGGATTCTCAGGGTATTTGCTTCGTTGGAAAGGTTGACCTTCCTGTGTTCCTTCAGCAGAAGTTGAAGTCGGTCGAGGGAGATGTTGTGGAGGTGTTCGACGCCTGGTACGCCGACTCGGAAAAGTATCGGGAAGATACGCTTCTTGTGGAGAAAGCGAAGCGGGACGGCTGGGAGACGCTGTCTGACGCGGAGCTTTCCGGGCTCTCGACTCCGTTGAGCTACAACGACATTCAGTTCGAGACCGAGACCTACCGTTCGGGAAAAAAGCATATCAAGAAGACGCGTTATAAGCTGAATCCTTACGGGGTGATCGCGGGACGTCACGAGGGGGCGCAGTTTTATACCATAGGCCAGCGTAAGGGGCTGGCTATAGGCGGGCATGAAAATCCGTTGTTCGTGATAGCTACGGATATAGTGTCGAACCGTGTTTACGTTGGTGAGGGCGAGGCGCATAAGGGTTTGTTCCGCAGCGTGTTGAGGGTGGCGCCGGAGGAGCTGCACTGGGTGCGGCGGGAGCATGAGATGCCGCTCGGGGCCGTCCGCCGCTGCCGTTGCCGTATACGTTATCGTCAGGAGCTTCAGGATGCAACGTTGCTTATGCGTCAGGAGGGGCTGTTTGTCTGCTTTGACAGGCCGCAGAGGAGTATTACTCCAGGCCAGTTCGCCGCTTTTTATGCTCTCCGGGACCCCTCAGACCCGTATGACGCTCCGGAACTTCTCGGCAGCGGTGTAATTTGATTTACGATGAAGGTGGTCTCTTTCTCCATCCTCGGACCTTCGGTCCTCGCCCTCCCACTTCGTGGGCCCCTCCCTCTACAAGCGAGGGTGCTTATGATTGCGAAAGAGACCACCTTCATCTGGAATAGCAACTGATGATTAAGAGACATATAATACTGATTCCGCTGGCGGCGTTGCTGCTGTCCATCTTCCTCAGCATTCCTGCATCTGGTCAGGGAGTGTACCAGAACAGCCACCCGGTGCCGCCGTCGGTGCCGTCGTACGTGGTGTTCTGCGGCGATACGGTGCGCTTCGATACGCCGGAGAAGTATGAGCGTATGGACAGGGAACTGATAACATTCAGCTACATGCACACGACGACCACCCTGATGCTCAAGCGCTCACTCCGCTACTTCTCGCAGGTGGCTCCTATTATGAAGGAGCTGGGCATCCCGGAGGATTTCAAGTATCTGATGGTCATAGAGAGCAACCTCGATCCGCAGGCGGTTTCAGTGACGGGTGCTGCTGGCTTGTGGCAGTTTACAAGGGCAACGGCGCAGGAGTTCGGGCTGGAGGTCAATGCCGAGGTGGATGAGCGCTATCACATAACCAAGGAGACGGAAGCGGCGTGCGAGTATATTAAGAGGGCCTACGCGCGGTTCGGGGACTGGCTTACCGTTGCTGCCAGCTATAATTGCGGCATGGGCGGGATGTCGAGGCGGGTGGACGAACAGAGGCAGAAGTCTTTCTTCGACCTTTTGCTCCCGGAGGAGACCACGCGTTACGTTTACAGGATTCTTACGGCGAAAATGCTTTTCGAGAACCCTGCGGCCTTTGGTTACAATGTCCTTGACCGTTATCCTCTTATCAAATCCAGGGTTTCTTTCACGACTTCGGATCCGATTCCCAGCCTGGTGGATCTGGCCGAACGCTACGGCGTGTCCTATGCCGCCCTCAAGCGCGCCAACCTCTGGCTCCGCTCTGACCGCCTTACCAACAAGGCTCGAAAGACCTACAGCATAGAAATCCCAAGATAACGCCGCTGCGGGCCGGGCAAGGGGTACTGCTGCGGCAGAACCTTCGCTTCGCTCATCCCAGCGGGACGCTGGGACTTACTATCCCCCTGCACCCCCAGGGGACGGGGGGCGTACCCCCCGACACCCCCTGCCATTATTAACTGCAACTGCAAATAGTACCCCCTGGCCCGGCCCTGCGGCGGCTGTCAGAAGCCGTCCGATTTCCAGGTGCTGTCAGAAGTGATGAGGCAGGCTTCGATATCGGGGTGGGCCTCCACGTAGCTGCGGGCTTCGTCGAGACCGATGACCATGAACCAGGTGGCCAGGGCGTCGGCATCGGTAGCCGTGGTTGCTACCACTGTGGCACTCAGTAAGTTGTGCTCCACGGGGCGACCGGTTCTGGGGTCGATGGTGTGGGCATATTTCTTACCGTCTACATAATAGAATTTGCGGTAATTGCCGGATGTGACCACGCCGTGGGCGCCGCCGTCGGAGTGCCAGATGCCGGAAAGCTCGGCTCCGGGTACGGCATTATCCTCCGACGGGGTGTCGATTCCGATCGACCAACCTTCGCCTTTGGGATTCAGGCCCTCGCAGAAGATTTCTCCTATATCGACCAGCATGTCCTTGACGCCTATGGAATGAAGGAAGCCGGCAACCTGGTCGCAACTGTACCCCTGGGCTATCGCGTTGAAATTCAATACTTCGCGTCTGCGACAGCGCTCTCTGGCCTCTGCAATTTGTTCGTCGTCAGGAAGTTTGCCTTCAGTGAACCCGAAGCCCCAGATGTCGAACAGCGGGCCCGCGGCAGCATCGAACGCTCCACCGCTGAGCCGGCAGTACAGGTCGGCCCTGGCCTCGACGTCGCGGAACATATCGTTCAGTTCTACCGTCTCGCCTGCGTTGCGACGACTGAGCAGCGACTTCTTGTTGTAGCCGGAAAGGGTTGTGTCTATGGCCTCCAGGATGCCGTCTATTGCGGCTTGTACTTGCTGCTTGCCCATTGTGACTCCGGCGGAGTTGTAAACTACGCGGTACACGCCTCCCTGGGCGTAACCGCCCACGGTTTCGTACCTGCTGCCGCAGGCAATGAGCGAAAACAGTGCAAATGCAAGTGGAATAATCCGGACTCTCATATTTAGGCAAAGTATTTGCACAAAGGTAGCGGAAATTCGCGTAAATTTATGCATATTTGCAATTTGTAAACTTAGAAAAATGAAAGTCCGCTTACTCGGTATATTGTCTGCAGCTTTGTTGTTGCCCCTTCTGTTTGCGTCATGTAAAAATGAGGAGGAGACCAAGGAATATATGACCGGCACTTTGTATATGGACTGCGAAATGCCGCCTTATGTCAAGCCCGGTGACGTATTCACCCTCAAGCCTCATGGCGTTACGGCACCCGACGGGACTGCAGTAGGCTATTATGTCAATGCTCCCATTACCGGGAAAAAAGACACGCTCAAGTATGAAGGCGCTGCTTATGAATTCGTGATTCCCGCGTCTCTCGGTACTTATTCGATTTCTTGCGTGGCATATCCTAAGGAGTCTTCCGACAAGTATTATGTAACATCCGCTTCCATCACTTTCACCATTGTGAGTGACGACCTTGATGACGGTTCCATTACCGATGTCAAAAGCCATCCCGGCGATACTCAGGTAAGTTTTGACGACCGTACATACTATGCGGAAAACGTGGGTGGCCGCAGCTGGGTACGGAGCAACCTTTCACATGTAGAGAGAGACGGTAACGACAAGGAAATCTTCGGCCGTTCGTTCATGGACAGCCCGGCGATGCAGAACATATTCGGCGCGTATTATACATGGGAAGAGGCGCAGACCGCTTGCCCGACCGGATGGCATCTGCCTTCCGAAGCCGAATGGGTAGCCCTGTTGAAAGAGGTGGGCGCTCCGGAAGACCTCGTACCGCTTCAAAGCTCGCCTTGCGGGGCCGGCAAGCTGATGGTGAAAGCCCGTTTCAACGGCACCCTCATGTGGGACTATTACAGAAACGTCAATATCGAAGATAAGGCACTCAGCGCTATCCCTGTGGGTTACGCCACAGTATCAGGAGATACATACAAGTTCAGCGGCTATAACCAGTATGCCGTTTTCTGGACCTCGGACGAGTACGAGAGCAAGGGAGTTTACCGCTACATTTTTCAGGAGTACGACAACGTTTTCGTGGGCACTGCGGACAAGAAATCGTTCGCTGCCAGCGTGCGCTGCGTTAGATAATCCGTAACGATGGAAGAAACGAACACGATAGAGCAGGCAGCGCAGCACGTCTTTGACGTGATGGCCAAACGGGTTTCGGAAGAGGATCTTCAGAGAATCAAGGACGCCTATGTTTTGGCGGCCGTTGCGCATGAAGGCCAGAAACGGAATACCGGGGAGCCTTATATCGTGCATCCAATAGCGGTCGCCAACATCGCTGCGGAGGAACTGGAGCTGGATGCCAACACGGTTATCGCCGCCTTCCTTCACGATGTGGTAGAAGATACCAGCTTTACTCTGGAAGATATCCGTGAGCGCTTCGGCGACGACGTGGCCTTCCTGGTGGACGTGGTCACCAAGCGTAAGAAGCATAATTACGAGCACACCAAGCAGGTCGACAACTACCGCCAGATCCTGGAGTCCGTACACTTCGATATCCGCGCCCTCCTCGTCAAGCTGAGCGACCGTCTCCATAACATGCGTACCCTGGACAGCATGCGTCCGGACAAGCAGATGAAGATTGCCGGGGAAACCGACTTCTTTTACGCCCCGTTGGCCGGCCGACTGGGGCTTTATCATGTGAAGACGGAGCTGGAGAATCTCTCTTTCCGTTTCCGCTGCCCCAGGGAGTACGAGCTCCTGACACGTCAGCTGGAAGAAGACCGCCTGCGTACGGAAGCTACGCTCAAGGAGTTTACAGACAAGATAAAGGCTATTCTTGATGAGTCCGGAGTCGACGCCCGTGTGCAGGTGCGATATCGCAAGCCCTACAGCATGTGGCGCGAGATGCGGGAAAACCAGTGTGACTTTGCACGAGTGGATTTCAAGCACTTTGTCCGCGTTATTTACAATCCCATTACGGAGTGGAGACTGTCACAGTCCCCTGAAAAAGACACGAGCCTTTTCATTTATTCTTGTCTTACGAGTCATTTCAAGGAGCGTCCCGCAAGCATCGTAAACTATATCGATTATCCCAAAGACAACGGTTACCAGAGTTTCCACGTACAGCTGTTGAACGACGCCGGAGCATGGGAAGAGCTCCATATAGCATCCGAGCGCATGCACCGCAACGCCCGCCTGGGATGCGTTGTAGAGCGCGATGAGAGTTGGCTTGAGCGTTTCAAGACGGTTCTTCAGAACATAGCCGAGAGCGGCGACGGATATATCTTCATGGACAGCGTGAGCTCGTCCCTTTACAACGAAGATATTCTTGCATTCACTCCGAATGGCAAGGGTATAATACTTCCCAAGGGCGCAACCGCCCTGGATTTCGCGTTCGAAGTTCATTCGGAGATTGGGGAGCACGCCAAGTACGCCCGCATTAACGGAACCCTCAAGCCCATCAAGACACCTCTGAACCGTGGCGATTGCGTTGAAATCGGAACCTCCGATGATGTGGTGCCCAAGCGAGAGTGGCTGGACTATGCAAAAACATACAAGGCCCGCCGCAGTCTGCACGACCTGCTGAAAGACGAAGACAAGCTGGAGTTTCAGCTTTGCAAGAAGTGCAACCCGCTGCCCGGCGAGGAGGTCATAGGTTTCAAGGACCAGAAGGGTGAGATCACCATCCACAGCCGCCATTGTCCGGAGGCAATCAAACTGGCGTCCGAGAACGGAAACAGCATAGTCTCCGTGGCTTTCGAGTCCAAGCCTACACGTACATATCCGGTGACTATCAAGATAGTGGCCATCGATCGCTACCATCTCCTGAGGGATATTATAGACTGCTTCGTGGAGCGCCAGCATCTCTCCATGAACCAGCTGTCCACCCATACTGAGGACGACATAGTCACTTGCATTATAGACTTCCCCGTGCATTCGGTGGATGAGCTTCACCTCACGATGGACAGTATCTCTTCAATTCCCGGTGTGGACGAGGTTCGCCGCATCAACAGGGGAGGGGAAGAGAAGCAATAGTCTCCAGACAGAATTCCAGCAATTGGACCATTTTTCCGCACGCCAGCGCAAGCACAGGCGGGCATCCGCATGTTGCCTCCAGCACGGCGGCTGCTACCGAGCCTATTATGACCAGCTCGCTCAGCGGCAGGGCTATCAGGTTGGTTATCAGGAAATAAAGTGGCAGGCTCCGGAAGCGGAGCCACGCAATAGGGGCGGTAAATAACTGGCATGACAGAGACATGGCGGCACTCTTCCAAATCGCCCGCAGAGGGTCGCGCCGCCGACCTACGGGGTACCATTTCTCGAGGCGCGGGTAGAGGACGGTGATGCCCAGCATGGAAAGGTAAGACAGCTGGAAGCCCACGGACGCGATGTAGTCGGGCCGCAGTGCCAGCTGGACCGTCAGCGCCAGGCAAAAGGTGCCGAGAGGGGAGTGCGCCCGTCCGCTCATCGCCCGTCCGGCCTCGTTGATGCAGATGAACAGGAAGGCACGCACGATGGAGGGGGAGGCCCCGGTGGCAAGGGCGTACAGGCCGCAGAGGCAGATAGTTACGCCGCTGCGTATCCCGCGTGCTGCCGGGGAGTTGCCTGCAGGCGCTAGCGCCCTCAGTATGCAGGCGTAGATGACCCCCAGGTGCAGGCCCGACAGGGCAAGGATGTGGGCGGCGCCGCTTCGTCGGAAGGCCTCTGCGGTCTCCCGTGGGAGCTGGCTCCGGCGGCCAGTCAGCAGGGCTTTGATGATGCTGCCGCTGTGCTCTCCGTCGAAAGGGATTCTGTCCAGAAGCGCCTCGAGTCCGTCTGCAAGTGCTCCTGCGGGCGGAGGAGGGGCGGACCTGGGGGCCATAGCGGAAGTGCACCAGCAGAAGGCGCCGACGAAAAAGTACAGCAGAACCAGCGCCAGGCTGCATCTTCCGGGGCTTACGGCGCACATGCAGATAAGCAGGACGACGGCAACGCTGCATACCAGACCGCCCGCAAAGGGCTCTGCCGCCAGTGCCGCCGCCGTCACGCCTGCCGCAAATGGAAAGGACAAGGATACGATTCCGCTTTTGTTTTTCACAGTTTCTCGTTTAAGTGCTGAAATTTAGATAATAATTTCTTATTTTTGTATACTATTTAACACTCCTTATGATAATACTGGTAATCAATTGCGGCAGCTCTTCCGTGAAGTATCAGCTTCTGGACATGAAGAGCGATGATGTATATGATCTTCTTGCCAAAGGTCTGGTCGAAAAAATCGGTCTTCCCGAAGGCACAATCAAGCATAAACCCACAGGAAAGGAAGGCTTCGTACGCGACCTCCCGATTCCTGATCACAAGATTGGAATGAAGCTGGTGCTGGATGCCCTTGTGGATCCTGTTTACGGCGTGCTGAATTCCTTCGACGATATAGAGGCAGTGGGGCACAGAATAGTTCAGGGAGCCGATTTCTTCAATGGCAGCGCCCTGGTAAACGACGATGTGCTGGAGAAGATCGGCATTTGCTGCGACTTTGCTCCGCTCCATAATCCGGCCCACCTTCTGGGTATTCATGCAGTCACTTCCGTGTTGCCCGACGTGCCTCAGGTGGTAACCTTCGATACTGCATTCCACCAGACCATGGAACCGTACGCATATATGTACGCGCTTCCTTATGAGTACTATGAGAAGTATCACGTACGCCGCTACGGCGCCCATGGCACCAGCCATCAGTATGTGTCCCAGAGGGGCGCCAAGCTGGCCGGCATCGATCTGGAGCACTCCAAGATCATCACCTGCCACATCGGCAACGGTAGCTCAGTAACCGCCATAAAGGACGGAAAATGCCTCGATACCTCCATGGGCTTCACCCCGCTCGAGGGTATGATCATGGGTACGCGCTGCGGTATCATAGACGCCAACATCGTTCCGTATATCATGAAGAAGGAGGGGCTTACCCCCGACCAGATGACGGAGGTCATGAACAAGAAGAGCGGCTTCCTCGGCCTCAGCGGCGTAAGTTCCGATGCCCGCGACATGGATGCCCTTGCCAAGCAGGGCGACCAGAAGGCTAAGATAGTGCTCAAGAAGCTCACCTTCGACATCGTGAAACTGGTCGGCGGCTACATTGCCGAGATGAACGGAGTGGACCTTATCATATTCACTGCCGGAATCGGCGAGAACAACCCGCGTCTGCGCCGCCGCGTATGCGAGCAGCTTGGTTTCATGGGCGTCAAGGTAGATGCAGACGCCAACGAGAACGCGCACAGCGAGACCATCATTTCCGCTCCCGATTCCACCGTGAAGGTGGCTTTGATTCCTACCGACGAGGAGCTGGTCATCGCCCGCGACACCATGAGAATAGTATCAACAATAGAAGAATAATTCAATATGATCAAGAATTTCAACGACGTTTTTGCAACTCTGAAAGAAAAGGGTATCTGCAAACGTATGGTAGTGGCATGGGGTGTGGATGAGCATTCCATAGAGGCTGCATATAAGGCCGCCGAGATGGGTTTCGTTAAGGTGACCCTGGTGGGTGACGCCTCCAAGATCGCCGCGGTATGCGAGGCTAACGGACTCGACATCGCCAAGTTTACCGTAGTAGACAACCCGGTGGAGATCAAGGCTGTAGCCCAGGCCGTCCAGATGGTACACGACGGCGAGGGCGACGTGCTCATGAAGGGCCTCTGCTCCACCGACAAGTTCCTCC
>CAMZEC010000041.1 GCA_947305645.1 uncultured Bacteroidales bacterium
CGGTACCTGCGAGCTTGGCGGTGAAGCCGCTCAGGAAGTAGTACTTGGTCTGCTCGGGAGTAAGGATGCTCACGGGAGGCAGCACGCCGAATGCATCGGCGCTCAGGAAGATAACCTGCTTTGCTGCGGGGCCGTGGCTGTCCGGACGGACAATCTTCTCAATGTGATAGATAGGATAGCTCACGCGGGTATTCTCGGTGACGCTCTTGTCGCAGAAGTCGATCTTGCCGTCCTTGTCTACGGTGACGTTCTCAAGCAGGGCGTCGCGGCGGATAGCGTTGTAGATATCAGGCTCGCTCTCCTTGTCCAGGTTGATAACCTTGGCGTAGCAGCCGCCCTCGAAGTTGAACACGCCCTTGTTGTCCCAGCCGTGCTCGTCGTCGCCGATGAGGAGGCGCTTGGGATCGGTGGAAAGGGTGGTCTTGCCGGTTCCGGAGAGGCCGAAGAAGATGGCGGTGTTCTCGCCGTTCATGTCGGTGTTGGCGGAGCAGTGCATCGCGGCGATGCCCTTCAGCGGCAGGTAGTAGTTCATCATGGAGAACATACCCTTCTTCATTTCGCCGCCGTACCAGGTGTTGAGGATAACCTGCTCGCGGGAAGTTACGTTGAATGCGACGCAGGTGTCGCTGCGGAGACCGAGCTCCTTGTAGTTCTCGACCTTAGCCTTGGATGCGCAGTAAACTACGAAATCAGGCTCCTGGTCGAACTCCTTCTGGTTCTTGGGACGTATGAACATGTTGGTCACGAAGTGTGCCTGCCATGCCACCTCCATGATGAAGCGGACCTTCATGCGGGTGTCTGCGTGTGTGCCGCAGAAACCGTCCACTACGAAGAGGCGCTTGCCGGAGAGCTGCTGCTGGGCGAGCTTCTTGACGGTTTTCCACACCTTCTCAGACATTTTGTGGTTATCGTTGTGATATCCCTCGGTGTCCCACCAGATCTCGCCGGGTTTGCCTTCCTTGGTGGTCTTGTCGTAAACAATGTACTTGTCTTTAGGAGAACGTCCGGTGTAAACGCCGGTCATCACGTTGATGGCACCGAGTTCGGTCACCTGACCCTTGTCAAAGCCCTCGAGACCGGGTTTGGTCTCTTCGTTGTAAAGAACCTCGTACGTGGGGTTGTAAAGGACTTCCTTCACACCCTTGATGCCGTACTTAGAGAGTTGAATGTTGGACATAATTGTATTAAAAATAAAAGTATAATCTATCCTACAAAAGTACATATTTTTCATGAAATTACCAAAAAATCGGATATATCTGTTCCGCAACCGTAAGCACCCTCGCTTGTAGAGGGAGGGGCCCGCCGCGTCAGCGGTGGGAAGGCGAGCGTAGCGAGGGCGGAGGAACAGATATATCCGATTTTTTCTATATTTGCGATGATGAAAGGGAAGTTATATCTGATACCCTCGCCGCTGGGCGAATATGAACCGGCGAATGTGTTGCCGGCGCCGGTGCTGCGGAAGGCGTGCGAGCTGAAGTGCTTCGTGGTTGAAGAGCTCCGCACCGCCCGCCGTTTCCTCTCCGCCGCCGGCCTGAAGGGACACATAGACGAACTTGAGTTCCATACGCTCAACGAGCATACCGCACCGGCGGAAGTGGAGGCCCTTGCGCCCCTTTTCGACAATGGTGATGTAGGCCTTATCAGCGAGGCCGGCCTGCCTGCCGTCGCCGACCCGGGCGCCGCACTGGTTGCCCTGTGCCACAGGAAGAACATAGAGGTGGTGCCTCTCGTGGGCCCGTCCTCCCTCATGCTGGCCCTCATGGCCTCCGGACTCAACGGCCAGAGCTTTGCATTCCGAGGCTATCTGCCCGCCAAGACGGAGGAACGCCGCAGCGCCCTCAAAGATATCGAGAGGCTTTCCAAGTCGCTGAACCAGAGTCAGATATTCATAGAGACGCCCTACCGCAACGACGCTCTTCTCAAGGATATCCTGCAGTACCTCCAACCATCCACCCGACTCACCGTGGCGGCCGACATAACTCTGCCGGACGCCTTCATCCGCACCCGCAGCATAGCTGAATGGCGCAGGCAGCCGGAAACCATAGGCAAACGTCCCTGCGTATTCATTATCCTCGCCTGATATGAAAACCCCCGAGCAAGTTCTGAAGGCATGGTGGGGCTACGACAGCTTCCGTCCCATGCAGAAGGAAATCGTAACCTCCGCCCTGGACGGCCACGATACGCTCGCCATTTTGCCTACAGGAGGAGGCAAGTCGATATGCTTCCAGGTCCCCTCAATGATGAAGGATGGCCTGGCTCTCGTCGTGACGCCCCTGATCGCCCTGATGAAAGACCAGGTGCAGAACCTCCTGCAGAGAGGAATAAAGGCCATAGCCATTCATGCCGGCATGACCCGCAGGGAAGTCGATCTGGCCCTGAACAACGCCGCTTACGGCGACTGCAAGTTCCTCTACGTTTCGCCGGAACGACTGAGCACGCCGCTTTTCCGGTCCTATCTGGATACGCTTGAAATCAATTACATAGTAGTCGATGAAGCACACTGCATCTCGCAGTGGGGCTATGACTTCCGGCCGGACTACCTGAACATAGGCGAGCTCCGGAAAATGGTGGCCGCCCCCGTCATCGCCCTTACTGCGACGGCCACCCCCAAAGTAGTGGAAGACATAGCGTCCCGTCTCTCGCCGGACCCCGCCAAACCCTCCTTCAACATACTCCGGAGCGGCTTCGAACGCCCCAATCTCAGCTACATCGTCCGCGAATGCCGAGACAAGTCGGGCCAGCTGCTGGACATCTGCCGCGGAGTGCAGGGATCCGGAATAGTTTACCTCCGGAGCCGCCGCCGTTGCGAAGAAGTGGCAGCGCTGCTCAAGTCGGAAGGCGTCAGCGCGTCGTTCTACCACGCCGGTCTGGGCACCCGCAGCCGCGGCGAACGTCAGGAGGCGTGGAAGAAGGGCGACATACGTGTGATGGTGTGTACCAACGCCTTTGGCATGGGCATCGACAAGCCTGACGTACGCTTCGTGGTACATTGGGAGCCGACCGACAGCCTGGAGTCCTACTTTCAGGAGGCGGGACGGGCTGGCCGCGACGGTCAACGGTCTTACGCTGTGCTGCTGTGGAATGCAAGCGACCTAAGCCACCTCCGGCAGATGCTGGACGCCTCGTTCCCCTCGCTGGAGTTCATAGGCGACGTTTACCAGAAACTGCACATTTTCAACGGCATAATCTACGAAACGGGGGAGGGACACACGATACGCTTCGACCTGGAGGCCTTCTGCAAGCAGTACAAGTTACGTCCGTCGCCCGTCCGCTATGCCCTCCGCTACCTTGAGCAGGCGGGCCACCTGAGCTTTGCGGAAGATGCCGATTTCCCTACCCGCGTGCGCATTTCGGCCCCCCGCAACTCCCTGTACGAGACCGATTTGCCCCTGCCGCAGATGATTACGCTGCTGGAGGCGCTTATGCGCGGATACCCCGGCATAATGTCCTACTCCGTGCCCATAGACGAGGAGAGTCTGGCCCGGGAATGCGACGCCACTGTGCCCTGGCTTCACCAGCTGCTCTACCAATTGTCGCTGGAGCGCATAATCAACTATATTCCGGCCGACCGCTGCTCGCTGGTCTATCTGAACCACGATCGCCTGGTTCCTGGGAATGTTGACCTGAAGCCGGATCGCTACAAATTCCTGCGCAGTAACGCAGAAGCGCGCCTGGAGGCTATGGAGGCCTACCTCAGGGACTCCGACACCTGCCGTTCCCGCCAGCTGCTGGCATACTTCGGGCAAACGGAGACCGACGATTGCGGCACCTGCGACGTGTGCCGCGGCAGAACTCCGGAAGAACGCAGCCGTGCAGCCCTTCTCCGCTTTGCAAAATCGCATCCCGGTTGCAGCCTTCAGGATATTAAGCAATTCTGCGACAACCCGAAGAACGGGATGCCGCAGAACGCGATGGAGCTGTATCGGAGCCTTCTGGACGAAGGACTTATTTAATGATACCGAGTTTCTTGAGCAGAGCGTCGGGCTTGGGGTCGTGGCCGCGGAAGTTGCGGTAGAGCTCGGCTTCTTCCTTGGTGCTGCCCTTTGACAGGATCTCACGTCGGAAGGCCCCTGAAACCTCACGGTTGAAAATACCTTTCTCCTGGAAGAGACTGAAGGCATCGGCCTCGAGCACTTCTGCCCACTTATAAGAATAGTAGCCGGCAGAATAGCCGCCGGAGAAGATGTGGCTGAAAGATGTGGAAATACAGGTCTCGGGTACCTGGGGCAAAAGGGCTGACGGCAGGAGTACGGCCTTCTCGTATTCGAGCGTGCCCTCTGCGGGAACATCGCTGCGGTTGTGCCATGCCATATCAAGGGTGCCGAAGTCGAGCTGGCGCACCTGACTGTAGGCTGCCAGATAGTTCTTGGTAGCCACAATCTTGTCTATGAGGTCCTGAGGAATGGTTTCTCCGGTCTGGTAATGTTTGGCGAACCCGCCCAGATACTCGGGCTCATATCCCCAGTTCTCCATAATCTGGGAGGGCAGTTCCACGAAGTCGCGGGCTACGTTGGTGCCGGTAAGGGAGCCGTAACGGCCCTCTGCCATCATGCCGTGCAGGGAATGGCCGAATTCATGCAGGAAAGTGACGAGTTCGTCGTGGGTGAGCAGGGAAGGGGCGTCAGCCGTAGGCTTGCTGAAATTGGTCACTATGCTGACGAAAGGACGCTTCTCCACGCCGTCCTTGATGCTCTGGCCGCGGAATTCCGTCATCCAGGCTCCGCCTCTCTTGCTGGCGCGGGGGAAGAAATCGGCATAGAACAAGGCAATGTGTTTTCCGTCCTCGTCCTTTACATCGAAAACCTTTACATCCTTATGATATGCGGGAAGGTCGGGACGGGGAGTGAACTGCAGGCCGTAGAGCTTGGTGGCGAGGCCGAGGACTGCGTCTATGCAGCTCTCCAGCTGGAAGTAAGGCTTGAGCATGGAGTCGTCGAGACTGTAATTGGCGGCCTTGTATTTCTCGCTGTAGTAGCTGAAGTCCCAAGGCATGAGAGTTTCGCCCTCGAAGCCGCAGCTCTTTGCATAATTATAAATGCTTTCTACTTCCTTGCGTGCGACGGGGAGAGAAGGATCAAGAAGTTCCTTGATGAAGGCGTTAACCTCTGCAGGAGTCTTGACCATACGCTCTTCCAGAGAATAGTCCGCCCAGGTAGGGTAGCCGAGAATGTTTGCAATATCTATGCGGTGCTGAGCTATATCTTTTACTATTTGGGTGTTGTCGAAGTCGCCCGCGACGGCCTTGGTGTTGTATGCGCGATACATCTTCTCGCGGAGGTCGCGGCGTGCGGAATACTGCATGAACGGACCGTAGCTGGGGTAGCTGAGATCGAACACCCAGCCTTCCTTGCCCTTTTCTTCGGCGGTCTGCTTGCCGAGTGCGACAACGAAATCGGGCAGCCCCTCAAGCTCTGCCTCATCCGTGAGTTCAAGGGTGAAGGCGTTGGTGGCTGCAAGCACGTTCTTGCCGTACGACAGTTCGAGCAGGGATTCTTCTTCGCACAGTTTGCTGTACTTCTCCTTGTCTTCCGGGGAGAGATTGGCGCCGGAACGCGAAAAGCTCTTGTAGCTCTTTTCCAGGAGGCGCAGCTGGTCCGGCTCGAGATTCAGGCTCTCGCGGGCCTCATATACGGCCTTTACCTTCTCGAAAAGCTTTTCGTTCAAGGACACGTACATAGAGAACTCGGTCATCATGGGCGAGATCTTCTCGGCGATTGCCTGCATCTCGTCGTTCGTGTCGGCCTCCATGAGGTTGTAGAAGATGGAAGCTACGCGGTTCAGGGTCTCGCCGCTGAATTCAAGGGCCTCGATGGTGTTTTCGAACGTGGGCTCGTCCGGGTTGGCAACTATAGCGTCAACTTCGGCCTTGGCCTCCTTTATCGCCTGCTTGAAAGCGGGCATATAATGACAAGTCTTGATTTTGTCGAATTGGGGAGCTCCGTATTCCAGCGGAGACTCGGTAAGCAGGGGATTTTCCATTTTGCAGGAGATGAAAAGTGTTGCAGCCGTGGCGGCAAGTAAAAGAATGTGTTTCATATATATATTATTCAATAATGAGTCCGTCGTAAGCCGGGTGTACATGCTCCGGCAGCTGTTTTTCGAATTCTTCATGAGGCGGGAGAAGGTGCGACAGGTGAGTGATGTATGATTCCCGGGCTCCCACTCTCTCAAAAAACTCCAGGGCCTCGTCGAGCGAGAAATGGGAATGGTGAGGCCCGGGCTTGACGCAGTTTATGGTTACCGCTTTCAGCCCGCGAAGCTTCTCGAACTCCTCGTCCTCAATGAGGTTCATATCTGTAAGGTAAGCGATGTCTCCGAATCTGTAACCCAGGACAGAGAGCTTTTTTACCTTATGGTGCCAGCCCTGTATGGGTATGATTTCCACACTTTTGCCTGCTTCTCCGGAAGCTCCCAAGTGCCTGTAGCCGAAGCCTTTCTCCCATTGCAGCACCTCGTCTCCGGCATTGGAGTATACCTTGAACGGCTTGTTGCCGTCGATAGTGTGCATGTGCCATTCCGGCGCCCCCGGGTATTTGGGGTCGGCAAAAGCGTATGCGTAGGTGTGCCTCAGAGAATCCTCCACATACTTCTCGCAGTAAATGTTGACGGGGCGACTCTCGCAGAGGTTGAGGGCGCGGGTGTCGTCCAGGCCGCCCACGTGGTCCATGTGGTTGTGAGTCAATAATATGGCATCGAGATGCCGCATGTTTACGCTAAGCGCCTGCTCCCGGAAATCGGGGCCGCAGTCGATGAGTATGCTCAGGCCGCCGTACTCCGCCAGCGCCGAAGCGCGCAGCCTCTTGTCCCTGGGGTCTGTGGACATGCATACCGGGCATGTGCAGCCTACCATAGGAATGCCGGATGAGGTGCCGGAGCCTAAAATCGTCAGTTTTGCTTTCATATCGTAACGTCCACTATCTTGCCGCTCAGCGCCGCCTCGTACGGACGGCGTATGCGTATGTAATTGCCAGTATATCCTTCCATGAAGCCCTGCCTGTCGGTCGACTCGAAGAGCACCCTCTCATGTACGCCGCGGTTGGCATCCACGAATTCCGCATGCAAGCGCAAACTGAGCTCTTCCAGCACCTCCACGCGCTTCTTCTTCACAGCCTCCTCCACCTGCCCGTCCATTTCCGCCGCCGGTGTGCCCGGCCTGCGGGAGTAGGGGAACACGTGGATAAACGACGGCCGCACGCTCTCCAGGAACTCCACCGTCTGCCGGAAAAGGGGGTCCGTTTCGCCCGGAAGTCCCACCATAACGTCTATCCCGAAGAAGACCAGCGGCTTGCCCGGCCCCTCCATGACCTTGCGCACATAAGCCAGTTTGTCGGCGAAGAAACGGGTGTCGTAATGCCTGCCCATGCGCTCCAGGAGCTCGTCCGAACCCGTCTGCAGCGGAATGTGGAAATGTGGCTGGAACTTGGTGCCCGAAGCTATCCAGTCCACTATCTCCTCCGTCAGCAGATTCGGCTCAATGCTGGAAATGCGGTAGCGCTCTATGCCTTCCACCTCATTGAGCTCCTTAAGCAACTGCAGGAAACTCTCGCCCGTGCTCCGGCCAAAGTCTCCCGTATTTACCCCCGTAAGTACTATCTCTTTTACCCCCAGCGCAGCTATCCTGCGTGCATTTGCCACGCACTCAGCCACCGGCACGTTCCGGCTTTCTCCCCGCGCGTACGGCACCGTGCAGTACTTGCAATAATTGTTGCACCCGTCTTGCACTTTCAGGAATGATCTTGTCCTCTCCCCGGAACTCCAAGCGGCGAATACCGAAGACGTAGTAGCTGTCATTGCTTGAGTGATGCCGCAGTAATTGAGTGTATTAGGAACAACATATTTCTTTTCGTTGCACCCGAACACCAGCGAAACGCCGGGGATAGCTTCGATTTCTCTGCGTCGCAGCTGAGCGCTGCAGCCGGTAACTACTATACAAGCATTCGGGTTAACACGATGCACTTTGCGAATCAGGTTGCGCGACTTGGCGTCAGAAGTGGCGGTAACCGAACATGTGTTGATAAGATAAATGTCCGCACCGCGGCTCCACGGAACCACCTTAAGCCCCGCCTCGACGAAGCCCCTCTCATAAGTCCCCGTCTCGGCATAATTAAGCTTGCAGCCCAAAGTGAGCAGCGCTATCGTACTGTACTTACCTTCGCCCATTCGCATTCCCCTCCTACAGGAGGATTCTTTTTGTAAATGCTGACCTCGAAATGCTCCAGCCCCGGAATCTCTTCCCGGAGAGCATCCGCAATGCGGCCGGCCACATGCTCCAGAAGCCTGGACGGAACGGCCATCTCACGCGCAATTACCGCATAAACGTGGCTGTAATCCAGCGTGTCGTCCAACTCGTCCGTAAGTTCGGCCGCGGCGGTATCCCACTCGCAGGAAAAGTCCACCTTGAACTCGTTGCCTTCCAGCCTCTCGCTCTCAAGACAACCGTGGTGAGCGATAAAACGCATGCCTGTCAATTCTATCCTGCCTCTCATTCTTCTATCGTAATAGTTGTCATTTCACGCCTGCGCATCATATCGCGCATATTCTGCTCCTGCTTCTTTTCCTTGGACATGAAGAGCTGGCGGAACAGGTCCAGGGTACGGTCGAATTCCTTCTGGTAAGAAAGGCCCAGGCCGTTCCGCTGAGAGTAATCCAGACTGCTGGAGAATTCGTCTGCAGAGTGGGAAAATACCTTGAAGCGCAACTCTCCGCTTTTGTCCATCTTGATTTCTATATCCAGGTCTCCAACCACGTCGCCTCCGGCCCTCTTGGATGTACTGTATTTGCGGTTGCCCACGGAACCGTTCACAAGCACACGGTTGTTGAACAGCTGCGTAGACACGGCCACGTCGAAAATGTTCGTGCCCGCATTGTCCTGCTGGTAGCCCAGGCCGAAGTCCAAAGGAATATCCAGCTTCTGCAAAATGTTGTTCAGCTGACTGGAAACGATTTCGCCCACGTTTGACGCTATCATGTTGGTGCCGTTAACAACTCCGGAGCCTTCCTCGGGCAGGAAAGTGCCGAAGAGCAGCAGCGCCACGAACTGCTTCTGAACCTTGTCTTTGGTGTTCAGGGCGCCTTCTACCTGCATCTTGGAATTCGGGTCGAGGTCCGGCACGTTGATGGAGAAAGAGACGTCAGGGTTGCTCAGCTTGCCGGTAATGTTTATGCCGCACTCCACGGTACGCCGGCTGGAAACCGAAGTGGTATCGGCCACAATCGTTGCCAGGGAAGTCTTGACTATGTGTATGGCGTTGATGTCGAGGGTGCTCTCCATCACGTCTCCGTTGAACTGTATGGAACTGCCCGACTGAATGTCGAATTCCTTGCTCACCACGCCAGGAATGTTGAAGAGGTACTTACCCTTGTCTATGTTGTAGTCGCCCTTCAACTGCAGCAAACCTTTGGCGGTGTTGATATCTACGTTCACCGCTCCGGTTCCGCCTGCCGTAAGCACATGGCCCGACTCCTTGTCGATCTCCACTTGGGCCATGACGTCCGGTGAAACGTTTACCTTGGCATGGGCGATGAAAGAAGAGGAGCTCTTGGGCTTACTGCTGCCGGATGCCGGCACTGCTTCGCCGACGACAGCTTCGGTAGCGGGTTGCACGAAGGTAAGCAGGTCGCTTCCCTGTGCCGTAGAAGACGAAGAAACCGGTACGTTTACCATACCGTCGCCGGAAGTGGACACGTCGGCGTCGACAGAAAGAGCGTTGAAGGGGCCGGTAATCTTGCTGCGTCCGGAGAGGGACAGGTCGCCGTACACCCTGATGCGGCTGTTCTCGTCAGGGATGTCTATAGCCTTGAGGCGTCTCATCATCAGGGACGCATCCATTTTGAAGTCTTTGAAGTTCCTGAAGCTGATTCCGCCGGTCAGAGTGCCTTTGCCGCCGTAGTCGTCGGAAACGCTTATCTTGTTGAACTGGAGGCCCGTTTCGCTGAGGTCCATGGGGCCGTCGAGGGTGTACGCAACGTTGGTGTAGCTAATTCTGGTGCGCATCTCCTCGAACTTGAGGCCTTCGCTGCTGATGCTCAGCTGGTCCATGGGCCCGCTTGCGCGGACGGTACCATACATGCGGCCGTCAAGCTCCGTAAGATAGCTCTTCAGGAAAGGAGCGGCCGGACCGGGGTTGAAGCCGTCCAGGCGTAAGGTGGCGTTCAGACTCTTCTCCTTTACGCCATAGTTTCCGTTGACCGCCAGCAGCTTGCTGCCTTCGAGCATGTTGTCCAGGGTCGCATGGATGCGTTTGGCCCTGTCGTCCCAGCTGCTGTGCAGGATAAAGTCGCCCGCATTCCTGCCGTCCACCTGCATCCCCTTCAGGCTCAGGTCCGCTCCGAGTCCCATTTCGGAGAGAACGGGGGAGAGCAGGGTGGCGTTTCCGTCAATTATGCCGCCGATCCTGGGAAAGGTCTCCGCCATGAAGTCGTTGATGATGTTGAGATCGACGTTACGCATCATGACCTGGAGGGTATCTTTCGCGAAGGGGCTCAGCGTGCCGTCGATTACTATGCTCTGGCGTTCGCTGGCGAGACGGAAACCGTCTACGCTGATCTCTCCGCCGTGCAGTCCGATATCGGATTTGCTCAGCGTCCATATGTCATTCTTGATGCTCAGATAGGACTGAAGGGTTGCGACGTCCAGCGACGGCCTGCCTTTTTCGTCCCTGAGAATCAGGGCCTGAAGATTGAGCTCGCTGCCTTTGTCAAGCAGGTTGGCTCCTGCATACATGGCGTTCAGGCTCGCTATGTTGTCGTTGGCGTCGAGGCTTACGCCGGCCTTGTCGAATACCAGTGTCTTCACCTTGAGCTGGTCTGTATTCATGGTGCAGTTGAGTCCGTCGAACTGGTTGCTGACAGAGAGCTTCAGGTTGGATGTGTGTATGGTCTTAAAGTCCAGGTACGGGGCGCTGATGTACCCCAGCAGCGTTCCGGCCCTGTCTACGTCCAGGTTAACGGTGGTGCCGTCGGCTATGCCCATGCCCGGCATGGCGAACGCCAGCAGCCCCGTGGTGTCGTGGAAAATGGCGCTCAGGGTGGCGTCCATGCCTTCCTGCGGCTGTTCTGGAATCTTTCCTCCGGCAGCAAAGAACGCCGGCATGTCCCGTTCGACGGAGACGCTCTTGACGTATTTGACCAGAGCGCCTACGTTGGACGACCCGTTATATTTGGCATCCATGAACGATGAGTTCACGAGGGCGACCAGTCTCTCTCCCTCCAGACGGGCCTCCGCCTCGATATCTCCGATGTTCTGCGGGCCAAGGTCGTTGGTGAGCATGAGATTGCCTATCTGAATGTGAATCGGGGAATCTTTCCGTATGCCCTGGTCGGCCGATATGGTGCACGAAACGTTTGAGGCTCCGCCGCGCCTGTCTATGTTCAGTGCGGCAAGGTCCACGTTGCTTAATTCCGCCTCGAAGGCCCCGTAATGGTCATCCAGGTCGAAGCTGCCGTCCAGGCT
Organism: uncultured Bacteroidales bacterium; assembly: GCA_947305645.1. Classification (GTDB taxonomy): domain Bacteria; phylum Bacteroidota; class Bacteroidia; order Bacteroidales; family UBA932; genus Cryptobacteroides. The sequence goes on from CAMZEC010000041.1 coordinate 11,453, forward strand.
GATCTGGGCGTTGGGGTCTTCGCTGAGCAGCGTCGCCATGATGGTGTTGTCTATGAAGCTGCCGTCCAGGTGGATGTCGCTGTAATCGTATCCCAGAACTTCCAGGCTGGAAATGTCCAGACCCTCAAGTGTAAGGGCGGTTTTGCCCGAACCCAGGGTACCGTTGGCCCTGGCAGTGAAGGAGCCGGGGCCGAGTGCCTCCGACACCAGCAGCTTGCCAAGGTCGAATTCCCTTGCCACGACGCTGGCGTCGAGCTGCATGGGACGCTTCCTGTCCACCATATGGCGTACGGTAGACCTGGCAATCAGCGCTCCGATCGACGAGCTCAAACTGGCAGACGCGGACAGCCTGTTCATGGGCCCGCCGGCCTTGGCAGAAAGGGTGAACTGCTCGCCCGTCGCAAAACGTGACAGTTTTGCCTTGGAGCCCAGTTCCTTCAGGGCCGCCTCGAGTCCCGAGGCCGTAAACACCAGTTCGTCGACCGAGGCCTCCATGCCCGTCTGCTGTATCTCCGGCAGGCCGTACATGTGAACGTTAACCGTGCCGTGAGGGCCGTAGAGCGTATTGAGGACAAAGTTCTCCGTACGGAAGTCGCTGACGGTGCCGGAGAAGCGGCCGGACGCTATGTCGGTAGTGAACTTGCAGTCCCGGAACGTGCCGCCGCTGAAGTAGCTGATGGACTCGAGAACCAGCCGGGAAGGCGCGAACTTGATATCCATGTTTACCTCATGTATGAAATTGGACCACGAGTGCGTATCGGCGTAGCTCAGGACGGAGTTCGGCAGGTACAGGTCGCTGCCGCAGCCATCCTTGAGGTGCACCTTCTGCAGAATGGTCTTGCCCAGACCTACGTGGCAGCTTCCGCTGAGTTCCTCCACCCGGAAGCCGCTTTTCTCCTCCATCTGCATCTTGTCCACCGTGGCATGCATGCGCCCGCCGTAAAAGCCTATGCTATGGCCGCTGACGTCGAGGCGTACGTCCATGTCGCTGAAATTGATTCCGTGCTCGCGGTCGGACTTCGAGCCAAAGTTCAGCATGCGGAAGCGGGCGTCCTTCACCTTAAGCCGGTTGATGCTGAAGAGGCTGTCCAGGGAGACGGAAGAATCGGAGCCGGAGTCGCCGGAGCCCAGGTTGAGCGCCCGTGTGAGGTTTGTGGCTCCGGGCTCTATCGTCAGCTGGAACAGCAGATTCTCTGCGTCCACGCGCCCCAGGGCGATACCTTTCTTCTGGAAAAAGCTCTTGAGCGAAATGGTGGCGGAGAGTTTACCTATGCTGGCTATCGTATCTACAGGTGCCAGGCCCGTGCCGTTTATGTCTTCCGTGTACGGGTTGGGGTCTATGAGCACTGCATCCCTGATTGTTATGGCGTTGAAAGGATGGATTTGTATGGAGCCTATTTTCAGCTGGCCGTTGAATACGGATTCGAGTTTCTCTCCGGCTAATCGGGCCAGCCAGGTCTGCACGGCAGGTACCTGCAGCGCGAACATTGTGCCGAGCAGCAGTATAATAAACAGGCCTATGATTCTGGCCGCTATGTACCTGAATTTTTCGATGGCTTCTAAAATGTACTAAATCTTACAAATTTAGTAAATAATTGTTAAATTTGCGGAGACAATAAGCGCTTTTTTATGTCCGATATCATTCTGGGAATAGAATCTTCCTGCGACGATACTTCGGCCGCCGTCATACGGGATGGATGGCTCCTTTCCAACGTCATCGCTTCCCAGGATGTGCACCGTGCCTATGGCGGCGTGGTGCCGGAACTGGCCTCCAGAGCCCATGAACTTAACATAGTTCCCGTCGTGAGCGAAGCCCTTGCCCGGGCCGGCGTGAAACCGCAGGATCTTACCGCCATCGCATTCACCAGAGGCCCCGGCCTGCTCGGCTCCCTGCTGGTGGGCACTTCTTTCGCAAAAGCGCTGGGCCTGGCCCTGGATGTGCCCATTATCATGGTCAATCACCTGCAGGGGCACCTTCTGGCAGATTTCATACGCCAGCCCGACAAAGAGGTCAACGAGCCCGGATTCCCTTATCTGTGCCTGCTGGTCAGCGGCGGCAATTCCCAGATAGTCAGGGTGGACGATCCGCTTCACTACACCATACTGGGGCAGACCATAGACGACGCTGTGGGAGAGGCTTTCGACAAGTGCTCCAAGATGATGGGCCTGGGTTATCCCGGAGGCCCCGTCATAGACAAGCTGGCAAAGGAGGGCGACCCGGAACGCTTCAAATTCGCCAAGCCTCATATTCCGGGACTCGATTATTCCTTCAGCGGCATCAAGACCTCGCTGCTCTACTTCGTGCGGGACGAGATGGCCAAGGACCCCGGATTCATGGAGAAAAACAAGGAGGACATCTGCGCCTCATTCCAGAAGACCCTGATAGACATCTTGATGGACAAACTCATCAAAGCTGCCAGGCAGACGGGCATCAAAGACATTACGATAGGCGGCGGAGTGAGTGCGAACAGCGGCCTCAGGGAGAGGCTGAAGGCCGAGGGCGCAAAACGTGGCTGGCGGACCTTCCTCCCGGAATTTAAGTTTACTACAGACAATGCCGCAATGATTGCTATTGCGGGATATTATCACTATCTTGCAGGCGAACGGAGCACTCTGGATGTGGCTCCGGTATCCAGGATGTCCGATTTTTAACACATTATAGTTAGTTAGTGTCATGAATAAAATTAAAGTTGCAATCGTCGGCTACGGAAACATCGGGCGCTTCTCGCTGGAAGCGGTCGAGGCCGCAGGCGACATGGAATGCGTAGGTGTGGTCCGCAGAAGCGGCTCCGCAGACGGCATTCCCGAACTTGCTCCTTACAAAGTCGTAGCTGATGTGAGGGATCTCGGAAAGGTGGACGTCGCCATTCTGGCGGTCCCGTCCAGAAAGGTAGGGGAGACCGCAGCCGGATACCTCAAGATGGGTATCAGCACAGTGGACAGCTTCGACATCCACACCAGCATCTGCGCCCTGCGCTCGGAACTGGCGCCGCTGGCCGAAGCTTCCGGAGCGGTCAGCGTTATCTCCGCCGGATGGGACCCGGGCAGCGACTCGGTAGTCCGTGCTCTCATGCAGGGCCTTGCGCCCAAAGGTATCAGCTACACCAATTTCGGTCCCGGCAGGTCCATGGGCCATTCGGTGGCAGCCAAGGCAGTTCCCGGAGTGAAAGAGGCGCTCAGCGTCACCATCCCTATCGGAACGGGCCTGCACCGTCGAATGGTATACGTGGAGCTGGAGCCCGGAGCGGACTTCGCTTCAGTTGAGGCAGCCATCAAGGCCGACCCTTACTTCGCCCATGACGAGACTCACGTTATCCAGGTCGACAGCGTGGACGCTCTCAACGACATGGGACACGGGGTCAACCTGGTGCGCAAGGGCGTTTCCGGAAGTACCCACAACCAGCTTCTGGAATTCAACATGAAAATCAACAACCCTGCTCTGACAGGGCAGGTCCTGGTGATGGCCGCCCGTGCCGCCGTCCGCCAGCGCCCCGGTTGTTACACGATGATAGAGATTCCTGTCATCGATTATCTTGAAGGAGAACGTGAAACTTTAATCAGCAAATTAGTATGAGTGCTTTTACCGATAAATACATCAAGAATTTCATGGCGGAGCTTATCGCACGCAATCCCGGCGAGGCCGAGTTCCACCAGGCTGTCAGCGAGGTGCTGAACAGTGTTGCACCTTGTCTCGAGGAATATCCTTTTCTCCTGGAGAACAAGATAATGGAGCGCATGGTCGAGCCTGAGCGCGTCATTATGTTCCGCGTGCCCTGGATGGATGACGCAGGCGAAATCCACATCAACCGCGGCTTCCGCGTGCAGATGAACAGCGCCATAGGTCCCTACAAGGGAGGCATACGTTTCCATGCCAGCGTCAACCTCAGCATCATGAAGTTCCTCGCCTTCGAGCAGACCTTCAAGAACGCTCTCACCACCCTTCCCATGGGCGGTGCGAAGGGCGGCTCCGACTTCAACCCCCGCGGCAAGTCCGACGCCGAGGTCATGCGTTTCTGCCAGAGCTTCATGACGGAGCTGCAGCGCCATATCGGCCAGGATACCGACGTGCCCGCAGGAGACATCGGTGTGGGCGGACGTGAGATAGGTTACCTCTTTGGCCAGTACAAGCGCCTCCGCGACGAATTCACCGGTACGCTTACGGGCAAGGGTTTTGCCTGGGGCGGCAGTTCCCTGAGGCCGGAGGCGACTGGCTACGGCGTCTGCTACTTTGCCCAGCAGATGCTGGCGACCCGCGGCGAGTCCTTCGAAGGCAAAACGGTGGTGATTTCCGGCGCCGGCAACGTGGCCCAGTATGCGGCCCAGAAAGCCATGCGCCTGGGTGCCAGGGTCGTTACCCTTTCCGACTCCGACGGTTACATCTACGATCCGGAGGGCCTGAACGAAGAGAAACTCAACTACGTGCTGCAGCTTAAGAACGTTATCCGCGGCCGTATCAAGGAATATGCAAAGAAGTATCCTTCAGCTACTTACTATGGCGACGGGGCCAAGCCCTGGGGCGTAAAGTGCGACATCGCCCTGCCTTGCGCAACCCAGAACGAGCTGAATGCCGAGGGCGCACGCAAACTGGTGGACAACGGATGCATCTGCGTTACGGAAGGCGCCAACATGCCTTCCACCCCTGAGGCTATCGAAATCTTCCAAAGCGCCAAGATCCTTTACTCGCCGGGTAAGGCTTCCAACGCAGGCGGCGTGGCGACTTCCGGCCTCGAGATGACCCAGAACTCCATACGCCAGAAGTGGACTCCGGAAGAAGTCGACCAGCACCTGCGCCGCATCATGACCGACATCCACGATGCCTGTATCAAGTACGGCACGGAGGCTGATGGATACGTGAATTACGTTAAAGGTGCCAACACCGCCGGCTTCCTGAAGGTCGCCGGTGCAATGATGGATCAGGGCTTAGTATAATTTATGAAGGAAAGCGACACTTTAATGGCCAGGAGGATCCGTGAGATCCTCCTGATTTCCAACAGCTACGACAGTTTTTCCCTGGAGGAGGACGGCCGCATAGACACCCAGATCGCCCAGGAGTATGCCGATCTGAACCTCAGCAATCCTCCCAGGATCCGCCGGGTGCCAACAACAGCGGAAGCCCTTTCCCTCTTCGAGGCAGGGGAGCGCTTCGACCTCGTCATCACCATGTATTACGTGGGAGAGATCAGCGTCTTCGATTTTGCCCAGAAGGCCAAGGAACTGGATCCGAACATGCCTGTAGTGTTGCTTTCCTCCTTCTCTAAAGAAGTATACCGAAAGATTCAGGAGTCCGGCAAGAACTGCATAGACTATGTGTTCTGCTGGAACTATTCCACCGACCTCATAATCGCCATAATCAAGCTCCTGGAAGACAGGATGAACGCAGAACAGGACATACTTGAGCATGGCGTTCAGGCGATTCTGCTGGTCGAGGACTCCATCAAGTATTACTCCACCTATCTGCCGGCGCTTTACAATCTGGTGCTGCAGCAGAATAAGGAGGCAATTAAGGACGCCCTGAACGAACAGCAGCAGGTGCTCCGCAAAAGGGCCCGTCCCAAAATCCTCATGGCGACAAACTACGAGGATGCGGTGGGCTATTACCGCAAGTATGCCGGTAACCTGCTGGGAGTCATATCGGACATAGGCTTCGTGCTGCACAAGGGCGACAGTCCTTCTACGGAAAAGATTGACGCCGGTGTGGACCTGTGCAAGCTGGTTCGCAGCGAGAACCCCCGCATGCCTTTCCTGATGCAGTCGTCCCAGGAGAGCATGCGCCCGGTGGCGGAAAAGCTCAAGGCGGGCTTCCTGCTCAAGCAGTCCAAGACTCTCACGCAGGAGCTGGGAGAGTACCTTGAGAGGGAATTCGGCTTCGGCGACTTCGTGGTAATCGATCCGGAGACCCATGTGGAGCTGGCCCGCGCGCACGACCTCTATGAGTTCGAAAACGTGCTCAAGAGCATACCTCCGGCAGCCTTCCGCCGCCTCACGGACAACAACTATCTGTCCAAGTGGCTGTTCGCCAGGGGCCTGTTCGGCCTGGGACGAAAGCTCAGTCCCATTCGTTCGGAGGACTACGAGGATATAGAGTCACACCGCCGGGCGGACATACATGCCATTCACGACTACCGTATCGCGCAGGCTCAGGGAGTGGTTGCCGCCTTCAATCCGGAGGCGTACAACGACGCCATCTGGTTCTCCCGCTTCGGCAACGGCTCCATAGGCGGCAAGGCCCGCGGGCTTGCGTTCCTCAATCATGTGCTCCATAAATACGAGCTCTACGACAAGTGGGAGGACGTGCGTGTCCTGGTGCCCCGTACCCTTATAATCACTACCGATTACTTCGACCGCTTCATCAAGGACAACGGTCTGCGCTACGTGATCAACTCCGACCTGAGCGACGCCGAGCTGCTTTCCGAGTTCGTCTCTTCGCCTCTGCCGGCAGACTTGCTCCAGGCGCTCAGGGCCTTTATCAGGGTGGTACGCCGGCCCCTGGCAGTGCGCTCGTCTTCCAAGCTGGAAGACTCGTATCATCAGCCGTTTGCCGGGGTGTACTCCACCTACATGCTGCCTTATGCACAGAATGAGGACCAGCAGCTCCGCATGCTGTCCAAGGCTATCACCAGCGTATATGCCAGCGTGTTCTTCGGCTCTGCCAAGAGCTACATTATCTCTTCCGGAAACGTTATTTCAGAAGAGAGCATGGCTATAGTGATACAGGAAATCTGCGGAAGCAAGCAGGGTGAATATTTCTTCCCGACGCTGTCCGGAGTGGCCCGTTCGGTAAATTTCTATCCCGTTGGCCACGAGAAGCCGGAAGACGGAATGGTAAAACTGGCGTACGGCCTCGGCAAGGCTGTGGTGGACGGTGAGCAGGTGCTGCGCTTCTCGCCCAAATATCCCAAGCACGTGCTTCAGACCTCCACCCCCGAGCTGACGGTGAATGATACCCAAAGGGTGATGTACGCCATGAACCTGAGGCCGGAGAAGTTTACCACTTCCGTGAACGATTCGGTAAACCTTGAGCGCCTGGGTGTTGCCGAGTGCGAAGCATTTCCTTCGTTGAGGCGGGTGGTTTCTACCTGGGATCTCGGGAATATGCGCATAGTAGATTCGGCCATACCTGAAGGTCCCAAGTATATAACCTTCGCTTCCATGCTGAAGTACAACACTTTCCCTCTGGCGGAAATACTCAACAACCTGCTGGATATATCGCGCCGGGAGATGAAGTGCGAAGTAGAGCTGGAATTTGCAGCCGACTTCGACAAGGAGGGCGTTGCCACCTTCTCCGTCCTGCAGGTTCGTCCCATTTCCGCCGATTCCCGTTTTGCGGAGGTCGATTGGGACAAGATAGACGATAAGGGGGCTTTCCTGAAGTCGGAGTGCGCACTCGGCGTAGGCTGGATAGAGGGCGTGAAGGATGTAGTATACCTTAAGAAGGACGCATGGGATGTATTGAGAACCAGAGAGATAGCCGCACAGGTTTCGACAGTCAACGCCCAGATGCAGGCTAGTGGCGACGGATATGTGCTTATAGGTTTCGGTCGCTGGGGTACCAGCCAGCCCAGCCTCGGCGTACCCGTAGGCTGGGGAGACATCTCCGAATCGAAGGCTATAGTGGAATGCTCGCTGGAAGACTTTCAGATAGATCCCAGCCAAGGGACACATTTCTTCCAGAACCTGACTTCTTTCAACGTCGGTTATATTAATGTGAATCCTTACGCCCGTCGTGGTGAATTACTGGATTTCAGCGTGCTGGATGCAATGCCCGCGGTGTCGGAAACCGAATTCCTACGTCACGTGCGCTTTTCCGAGCCCCTGGCCGTTTGCATAGACGGCAAGACCAACAAGGCAATTATTTCAGTTAAAACAGAGTAGGATGATTCTCCTCCAGTCCGCGGAGGACGCGCTCCATAACGGTCTGACGTATGAGAGCGGAGCGGGAACGTACCTTGAAACGGCGGCAGTACTCGTCGATTGCCGCTATTTCGTTGTCGTTGAAGAGGACGGATTTGCGGTGAATGCGGCGCAGTGATTCGCGCTGCTTGTCGAAATAGGCAGGATCTACACCCTGGATTTTTTTATTCTTGCGCTTGCCCATAGTAATCGCAAATATAATGAATTATTTCGTCAAGTGATTCTATTTCAAGGCGTCGGCCCAAAATTTCTCCGTCCGTATCGGTAAAATACAATCGCGGAGTGGAAATAACTCCGTACAGGCGCAGGTAGTCGGATTCAATTTCGGGGTCCCAGCAATGGACGATTTTTACATTCTTGTTACGAACTTTGAAACTGCATCTGAACTTGCTCCATTCTTTTTTGTCATGCCCGCAATAAACTGCGTAGAATCTTGTGGGGAATGTAATTTTATTCAGCACCTGGGGCAGCAGCTGTGCCTCCAGCTTGCATTTCCCGCAGCTGGTGTCGAAAAAAAACAGGATGGAGTAGCTGCCTTCCTGGGGTATCACAATCTTCCGTCCGCAGGGGTTCTTCATCTGAACCGGCGGGGCAGTCATTCCCAGCAGGGTAGACTGGTTGAAAGTGGCGAACAGCTCTGCGTCGAAGCGCTCGTATTCGCTGCGCATTTTAACGGTACCCGGCTTGAACCAGGTGTCCCACAAATGTACGGCCACCGCTTCCTCTCCCATCACCGGAGAATCTTTGTAGTGGTCGTATAGCCATAGTGCTATGTGCTGGGTTGCCAGGGAATCGTTTACCGAGCTGATCAGGAAGTCGCTCTCCGCCTTCTTGACGTCTATGCTCTCCGGCACGATGGCGTCCGTATAACGCGTCAGCATCGTGTCCAGCTTGGCGAAAAACAAGCTGTCAGGCTGCTGGCCGAGTGGCCCGGTCAGCAGGTAGAGGCATATGCTGAGCAGGAGTTTCATTCTACGGGCGGCAGTACGACCCCTTCGGGGACGAAGAGGGAAGTGTCTCCATGGTGGCGTAGTATGTCCCTGACGGCGCTGGAGGAGATATGGGCAAACTCCTGTGCCGTAGGAATTATGATGGTCTCGATTTCCGGGGCGAGGCGGCGGTTGGCGTCGGCTATTGCACGCTCGTTCTCGAAGTCGAGCATGTTCCGTACGCCTCTGACCACATGGTGAATGCCGAGCTCACGGCATACGTCTATGGTGAGTCCGTCGTACTCGATCACTTTTACGTTGTTTATTCCTGCGATGGCCTGATGGATTATCTCCATCTTCTGCTCGTTGGAGTAGAAACCGCGCTTGTCCTGGTTGATACCTATAGCTATCACCACTTCGTCGAACATGGTAAGGGCGCGCCGGAGGATGTTCAGGTGGCCTGCCGTGAAAGGATCGAAAGATCCCGGAAACAATGCTGTCTTATGCATAATGCACAAAGATAAAAAAAAAGGCGCTCATTCGAGCACCTTTCCTTTTACATCATAGAATTCATACTGCAGGATGCTGTGTTCCGTCATTTCGACGACCTTCAGCTTGCATTTGTACTTGCGTTTCCACTTGGATACGAATGAATTCCAGCCCCGGGTAAGATAGGCTCCCAGAATGGGGCTGACTTTCAGTGTAAACTGCCGGAGCCCGGTGCTCTCGACAAGGTCGGCGAGCTTGCGTTCAACCTGCTCGTCGATAACCACCGTGGAGGCTATCTTGCCGGTGCCGTGGCACAGCGGACACTTCTCCGTGGTGTTGATTTCAGTGACCGGACGGATACGCTGACGGGTGAGCTGCATAAGGCCGAATTTGGTAAGCGGCAGCACGTTGTGCTTTGCCCTGTCGCTTGCCATGAGCTCCGTCATATATTTGTAGAGCTCGTTGCGGTGATCGACGGAATCCATGTCTATGAAGTCCACGATGACTATACCGCCCATATCGCGCAGCCGCAGCTGGCGGGCAATTTCTTCGGCGGCCAGCTTGTTCACCTCGAAGGTGTTCTCTTCCTGGTCGTTTGTCTTGGCACGTATGCCGCTGTTCACGTCGATGACGTTCAGGGCCTCGGTGGTCTCTATGACCAGATATGCGCCCTGCTTCATCGGGACCACCTTGCCGAAGGAACTCTTTATCTGGCGTGTGACCTCAAAGTGGTCGAAGATAGGTTCCTTGCCCTCGTACAGTTTGACAATCTTCTCCTGCTCGGGAGATATGAGGGAAATGTACTTGCGCGTCTCTTCGTAAATCTTGGGGTCGTTCACATAGACGTTGGTGAACGAGTCGTTCAGAAGGTCGCGCAGCACCGTGGTGGTTTTGGAGTACTCCGTGAAGAGCAGCCCTTTGCCTTTGTTCTTCGAGATGGTTTTCCATGCTCCTTCCCATTTCTCAATGAGGGAACGGAGTTCCGCTACCAGCACCGCGGCTGAACTGCCTTCTGCGGCCGTGCGGATTATGGCTCCATAGTTCTTGGGAAGGATGTTTCCTACCAGGGTCTCGAGTCTTTTCTTTTCCTCCTTAGAGGCTATTTTTTGGGAAACGCTCACTTTCTCGGCGAAAGGGAGCAGTACAATGTTGCGTCCTG
>CAMZEC010000042.1 GCA_947305645.1 uncultured Bacteroidales bacterium
CAATGTTGCGTCCTGCCAATGAAATCTCCGCAGTCAGTCGGGATCCCTTCGTAGATATAGGCTCCTTGACGATTTGTCCAATTATCAGCTGTCCCGGCTTCAGGTAATCTTCTATGCGGCCGTCCTTGGAAAGGGGCTCGCCGATTTTGATGCCGGAATAAAGCTCGGCCATATTCCTGTTGGGATTGCTCTCCTTTACGAACGTGTCGAACGCATCGAAGTGCAGGCCGAGGTCCAGATAATGTACAAACGCCTCTTTGGTATCGCCTATGTCCACGAAAGCAGCGTTCAGGGCGGGAAGAATTTTCTTGACCTTGCCAAGATATACATCTCCCACCGAGAAGCTGTGACCCTGACTCGATTCTCTGTTGAGCTCGATGAGGCGATGGTTCTCCAGCAGCGCCAGACGAACCTCCGCCGAGCCCACGTCGACCACAAGGTCTTTTTCCAGGTGTTCGGACTCCATTTTGGGACGTTATAAAACGAAAAACCCGCCGGATCTCCCGCCGGGCTTTTCGCGACTATTTCTTCTTGTGTCTGTTCAGACGCAAACGCTTCTTGCGCTTGTGCGTCGCCATCTTGTGTCTCTTATGCTTCTTTCCGTTAGGCATATGAAATGATTTTGATTATTTCTGCAGCTCTGCAACGAATGCCTTTGAGGGCTTGAATGCGGGGATATCGTGTGCAGGGATGGTGATGGTGGTCTTCTTGGTGATGTTGCGTGCAGTTTTCTTGGCCCTATGCTTGATGATGAAGCTGCCGAAACCACGGAGGTAAACGGGCTCACCCTTAACAATAGATCCCTTAATTGATTCCATAGCTGCCTCAAAAACGGTCTGGACTGTTACTTTTTCAATGCCAGTTGCCTTTGCAACTTCACTGACGATTTCTGCCTTTGTCATAATAATTATACTGAATTTGGTTGTTATCTTCCCTTCAATCAATTGGGAACGCAAAAATAGAGCAAAATTTTCAACTATCAAAATATTATGCGTTTTTTCTTTTGGCACAGAGATTGACCAATTAAATGCCGGGGGAATTATGCCCCTTTTTACTGACATTTTGACACTATTTTTATGAAGCAAGATATCAATATCATCCCCGTCGTGCAAGGCGAAGTACCTTTCCGCCTCAACGAGAACGAACTGCCCGACGTGCTGCCGGTGCTCGCCCTGCGCGGTACCGCTCTTTTCCCCGGCACTGTCTATCCTGTCACCATAGGCAGGGAGAAGTCCATACGTCTCATCCAGGATGCCGAGGAACATGATTTCTTCATCGGCGCCGTGCCGCAGATGGAAGTGACCGTAGAAGATCCGGGGGCCGACGACCTTTACCGCTACGGCACCGTCTGCAAGATCCTCAAGACCCTGGAGATGCCGGACGGCACTATCACCGCCATCCTGCAGGCCTTCAGGCGCATCGAGATAGAGACTATCGTAGACGTGGACCCGTACATAACCGCCCGCGTGCTCTACAGGCGCGACCGCAGTTATGACGGCAGCAGCACGGACATCAAGGCCCTGTCAGAAGCCATGAAGGACAAGGCTATTCAGATTCTCCGCACCACCAATTTCTCGTCCCGAGAGTCCATCGGGGCCATCAAGGCGGTGGAGAACTTCGAATTCCTGGTGAACTTTACCGCCACCACGGTCGAAGTGGAGAATTTCAAAGACAAAATGGAACTCCTGTCGTACGACGACATTAAGCTCCGTGCCATGAAGCTCCTGAGCATTCTGGACGTACAGCTGCAACTGATCAAGCTGAAGCAGGACATCAACCAGAAGGTTAAGAGCGAAATAGACCAACAGCAGAGGGAGTACTACCTGAACAGCCAGCTGAAGACGATTCAGGAGGAGCTCGGCATGGACGACCAGGAAGACTTCGACAAGTTCCGCGAGCGCGCCAAAGACAAGAAGTGGCCGGAAGAGATTGCAAAGGCATTCGAGAAGGAACTCGCCAAGCTGGAGAAATACAACCCCAATTCTCCCGACTACAGCGTGCAGTACAACTATCTGGAGTTCATGCTCCAGCTGCCCTGGGGCGAGATGAGCGAGGACAACCTTGACCTCAAGCATGCCCAGGAGGTGCTCGACAATGACCATTATGGACTCGACACCGTAAAGGACCGTATAATAGAGTACCTTGCTGTGCTTAAACTGAAGGGCAACATGAAGTCGCCCATCCTCTGCCTCTACGGGCCTCCTGGAGTGGGCAAAACCTCCCTTGGCAAGTCAATCGCCCGTTCGCTGGGACGCAAGTACGTGCGTATTTCCCTCGGCGGCGTGCACGACGAGGCGGAGATTCGCGGCCACCGCAAAACCTACGTGGGTGCGCTTCCAGGCCGTATCCTTAACGGCATCGCACGCGCAGGCACCTCCAACCCTGTAATCGTGCTGGACGAGATAGACAAGCTGGGCGCCGACTTCAAGGGCGACCCGTCGTCGGCCCTGCTGGAGGCTCTCGATCCCGAGCAGAACTCCACTTTCCACGATAACTATCTGGACCTGGACTACGACCTCAGCAACGTGATGTTTATCACTACCGCCAACAGCCTGTCGCCCGTTCAGCCGGCCTTGCTGGACCGTATGGAACTCATCAACGTGTCCGGCTACCTTGCAGAGGAGAAGGCGGAAATCGCCAAGCAGTTCCTGCTGCCCAAGCAACTGCGAGAGCATGGAATCGACGGCCACAAGCTGAAGATCAGCGCCGCCGGCATCAAGGCGATTATCGACCAGTATACGCATGAGAGCGGCGTCCGCGGCCTGGAGAAGCAGATTGCAAAGATCGCCCGCGTGACGGCCAAGAAGATTGCCCTCGGTGAGGAATATCCCACAACCATCAAGCCGGAGCACCTTAAGGAATACCTTGGCCTGCCGACCAACTTCCACGACCTGCAGAAGGGTAACGAGGCTCCCGGTGTGGTAACCGGCCTGGCCTGGACACAAATGGGCGGAGAAATCCTCTTTGTGGAGAGCTCCGTGAGCAACGGCAAGGGCGTGATGACCATGACCGGTAATCTGGGAGACGTGATGAAGGAGTCCGCTACAATAGCGTACCAGTATATCAAGGCGCATCCGGAGATGGCAAAGATGGATGCCAAGACCTTTTCCGAGAAGGATATACACGTTCACGTGCCTGAGGGCGCAACCCCCAAGGACGGTCCTTCCGCCGGTATCACAATGGTGAGCTCCATGGTGTCCGCCTTGCGCGGCGAGGCCGTAAAGAAGGGTATTGCCATGACAGGCGAGATGACCCTGCGCGGACGCGTACTGCCCGTTGGCGGTATCAAGGAGAAGATTCTTGCGGCCAAGCGTGCAGGGGTTCACACCATCGTCATCTCCGAGGAGAACCGTAAGGATGTCGAGGATATCAAGGAAATCTACGTCCGCGGGCTCGACTTCCACTACGTCAAGACCATAGGCGACGTATTATCCTTCATTTTCTGATGAATGTCAAGATAGAAGAGAGCTGGCGCGAGGCGCTGGCGGAAGAGTTCGAAAAGCCGTATTTTGCGGAGCTGGTTCAACGGTTGCACGACGAAAAGGCAGCCGGCTGCCGAATCTATCCTCCGGGGAGCCAGATTTTCCGGGCTTTCGATCTCTGCCCTCTGCCCGACGTCAAGGTGGTAATCCTGGGACAGGATCCCTATCACGGCTACGGTCAGGCCATGGGGCTCTCTTTTTCGGTTCCCGACGGCGTGCCTGCGCCTCCGTCGCTGAAGAATATTTTCAGGGAGATAGAGGACGACCTTGGTGTCAAAATGTCAGGTCGTCCGAACCTTGAGAACTGGGCGCGTCAGGGCGTACTGCTGCTGAACGCCGTCCTTACTGTTAGGGCGGGGGAGCCGACTTCTCATGCGGCCATAGGCTGGCAGACCTTTACGGATGCCGTTATCCGTTGTATCTCCGACCGTTGCGAGGGGGTGGTTTTTATGCTCTGGGGCAATTATGCCCGCTCCAAGGCGCCCCTGATCGACTCTTCCCGGCATACAGTCCTTCAGGCGGCTCATCCTTCGCCGCTTGCCCGCGGGGCCTTTTTCGGCTGCCGCCACTTTTCCCAGGCAAACGCCATCCTCGCCGCCGAAGGCAGAACTCCTATCGACTGGCAGCTGTAGATGTAGCCGCGGCGAAGAGGGACAGGGGGACTGATGCGGCAACCCGTGGCCGCCCGTGGCCACATGAACGGGAGGGGCCCACAAGCGGAGCGCAGTGGGAGGGATGAGCGAAGCGAAGGTTCTGCCGCAGCAGTCCCCCTGCAAGCGGAGTAGCGGCTACTTCTTATTCAGGTAGCTGTCCTGCTCTTCGCGGGGGGCGACGGTGGTTTCCAGGATGACGGTGTCGCGGTCGGTAGGGACAAGGAAGAAGTCCGGGCATTCGGCCGGCACCAGCATGGTCTCGCCGGCGCGGATAGGGAAGCGGGCGGTCTGTCCCAGGACCTCCAGCTGCACGGAAGCCTCGCCGCGTATGCACGTATAAAGGATGAATGAGTCGAAGCGTTCGCTGTAAATGTGAAGAGGATCTGCCAGCTGCAGGAACGTCACCGTAAACTCCGGAATGTCAATAAGTTTACGTACGGCATCCCCCTTATGGTAATGGGGTGCCTCCGGAGCCTTCCATGCCTTGTAATCGATGAAATCGAGGGCATCTACCAGACTGAGGCTGGGGTCGAACTCCTCTTCGCTGACCTCCTGCCCCCAGCTGCACAGGCAGAAATCGAGAGGGGAGGACTCGCTGATTTCTATGATTTCCACATCTCCGGATGCTGCGTGCGGAACGCCGGAACGGATATGGTAAAACTCTCCGGCTACGGGTTCCACGATGTTCATTATTCCTTCCATGCTGCCGTCCATGCACTTTTCGTATAGCTCCGAGGCGTCGCTGTCTTTCTTGAATCCGAGCATCAGGCGGGCCCCCTTGCCGGCACGCAGAACGTACCAGAGCTTCTCACGGCCCAGAAAGTCGTAGCGCTGCTCCGCGGTCTCGGAGTCCGGATGCACCCTGAGGGGCATTTTGCCCTTGACGCTAATGTGCTTCACCTGCACGGGGAACTGCCTGCCCCAGAAATTGTACACGTTCTCTCCCACCACGCGGTCCAGGTAAGTGTCCATGACCTCACTGATGGCGTTGCCGGCCAGCCAGCCGTCGCGTACCAGCGAATCCCTGTACCCGAGGTCGGCCAGCTTGAACTCGTCGCTGCCCCATGAGTATTCGTCCTGAAGCGTGCAGAACCTGAAAGGATATAACTTCTTTTCTTCCATTTTCCGTTCGATTATGGTGCAAAAATACGGAAAAAAACATTATTATTGTGGAAACAAAGCAGAGTTATGAAAGGTGTCAACATATTTCTGGCAGATGGCTTCGAAGATGTCGAGGCGCTGGCCACCAACGACGTGCTCCGCAGGGGAGGCATAGATGTAAGACTGGTTTCCATTTACGACGAGCCTCTCGTGGAAAGCTCCCATGGCATTACCGTGAATGCCGATTACATGCTGGAAAATGTGAACCTGGGCGCTGCCGGCACAACGTCCGCTGACGTGATGATTTTCCCCGGAGGCATGCCAGGCACCCGCAACCTGGCGGCTTGCGAGCCACTTATGGACGCCATGAAGGCCCATTATGCCGCCGGTGGCACAGTGGCCGCCATCTGCGCCGCTCCCGGCCTGGTGGTCGGCCAGTTGGGTGAAGCCCTGAAGGGCAAGGACGTCACCTGCTTCGACGGATTCGAGTCTTATCTGGAGACCGAAGGAGCCCGCTTCGTGCCCAAGCCCGCCGTACGCAGCGACCGTATCATCACCGGCCGCAGTGCAGGGCACGCTATCAGCTTCGCCCTCGAAATCCTCGGCCTGCTGGCTCCGGAGAAGGTGGAGGACGTGAAGCACGCGATGTATCTTAAGACCATTTGATATGGACAGCGTCAGAATAGACAAGTATCTCTGGGCCGTCCGGCTTTACAAGACCCGGAGCGAGGCGACTGATGCCTGCAATGGCAACAAGGTGCGTATCAACGGCGCGGTCGCAAAGCCGAGCAAGGCGGTGAAGATAGGGGACAGCGTGGAGGTTCACAAGGGACCTGCGGTGTTGACCTATAAGGTGCTGCAGCTCAGCGAGAACCGCATGGGGGCGCAGCTGGTGCCGGATTATGCCGAAGACCAGACTCCGGAGAGCGAGCGGGCCAAGTTCCACATGCCTCACGAGACCATTGTCATGAAGCGGGACCGCGGTACCGGCCGTCCAACCAAGAAAGACCGCCGGGAGCTCGACGCCCTCCGTGAAATGCTCGAAGAATAGATTCTTCGCTTCGCTCAGAATGACAATGGCGAGTTCGATGTCATCCTGAGGAACGTAAGTGACGAAGGATCTAAAAACAGAGGGTGCCTTCGAGCTACCGGCGTTTTGCGGAGATAAGGGAAATTGAGAGTCCGATTCCGGCGACGCCGAGGAGGGTTAGGAGGACGTCCTGCAACTTCAGGACGACAGGGTAGGCATCAATCATGAAATTCCCGGGCATCTTGACCAGCCCGAGCTTCTGCTGCAGCAGCGCAAGGCATACGCCTACGGCGACGCCGACAATCATTCCGAGCAGCGATATCAGCCAGCCTTCAGTTACGAAAATACGCCTCACAAGCGTATCGGAGGCCCCCATGGCCTGCAGAGTGCCAACGTCGTCAGTCTTCTCTATTATGAGCATCGAGAGCGAACCGTAGATATTCAGAGCCACTATCAGCACCACGAAAAGCAGGATAAGGAAGACGGCAAGCTTCTCGTAACGCATCATCTTGAAGAGAGTCGGCTGCTGCTCGTAACGGTCGAGCAACGTGCAGTCGCCGGCATAGTCGCGCTTGAAACGCTTCACCGCCCGCTTGCTGTTGTCTTTCAGCATGATCTCCACACCGCTGACCTCCTCGCCGCGGCTCCCCATCAGCGTGCGCATGATGTGAAGCGGCACGATGACCAGCTCCGCATCCGTATCGCTGCTGATGCTCATCAGGCCGGCGGGGAATACCTTTACGCTACGGGTCGCCGCCATGGGGTTGGAAGGGGAAATACGCCCCTCGCGGTCCGGGAAATACAGCACCAGCGGGTCCAGGAATCGGGGGTGTACCCCTAATTTACGAGCCAGCGAAGAGCCTACCAGCGCCGTGGGAATGTCTCCCCGGTGCAGCTGGAACGTGCCCTCGTAAATATGGTCCACGAAAGTTTCCGATTCTTCGAAGCTCTCGTCGACTCCGCGTGCGCGGGCAAGGCTCTGCTTGTCGTCGTAAGTCAGGAAGACATTGTCTTCCAGCATGTAGCGGACCTGGGCCACGCGTGCGTCGTCCAACAGCTTGTCTATCAGCACGGAATCCGGCTCGAAGTGGGCCGCCCCGTCGCCGGAGGTCATCAGGAGGTCCGGGCTGAGGTCGCTGATGTTCTTCTCAATGAGCGCGTCGAATCCGTTATATACGCTGAGAATCAGCACCAAAGCCGCCGTTCCAATGGCCATGCCTATGGCGCTGATGGCCGAAATCACATTAATGACATTGTGCGATTTACGGGCGAAGAGATAGCGACGCGCTATGAAAAGCGGTACGTTCATTTACGCAGAAGTTCGTCGATATGCTCTGCGTAATCCAGTGTGGTATCCAGCAGGAAGTCGATTTCCGGCACGATGCGGAGCTGGGAAGCGATCTGGCGACCCAGCTCTCCGCGCAGGGCCTTCTTGTTCTCTTCCAGGAGCTTCATCACGCTTGCCTGTTTGTCGGAAGGGAAAACGCTTACGAATGCCTTGGCGATGCTGAGATCCGGACTGATGCGCACTTCGCTAATGGTGACCATGGCGCCCCCGAAGGCAGCCATGCCCTTGCTGCGTATGATTTCCGCAAGGTCGCGCTGCAGTTCGCGGGCAACCTTGAGCTGTCTGGTTCCTGCGGGCTTGTTATCCATTGACCTTGATGATATAATAGTCCTTCTTACCCTTCTGGGCCAGAATGTACTTGCCGTCGATAATGTCGGACTCGGTGAGGCTGCCGCCGAAGTCGGTGAACTTTTCCTTGTTGATGCTGAAGCCGTTGCCCTGAATCATCTTGCGGGCCTCTCCCTTGGAAGGGAAGATGGTGGTCTCCACTGCAAGGGCTTCAAGTATGCCGAGAGGCAGCTTGGAACGGTCAATCTCGAAAGTGGGAACGCCGTCGAAGACATCCAGGAAGGTCTTCTCGTCCAGGCTGCGGAGGTCGTCAGCCGTGGCCTTGCCGAAGAGTATGCCGGAGGCCTTTACCGCGTTCTCGTATTCCGCCTCGCCGTGCACCATTATCGTGACTTCGCGCGCCAGAAGCTTCTGCAGTTCGCGCCTCTCGGGGCACTCCTGATGGGCTGCGATGGAATTCTCTATGGTCTCGCGGTCCAGCATCGTGAATATCTTTATGTAGCGCTCGGCGTCGGCGTCGCTCACGTTCAGCCAGAACTGGTAGAACTGGTAGGGGCTGGTGCGTGCGGGGTCGAGCCAGATGTTGCCCTTCTCGGTCTTGCCGAACTTGCCGCCGTCGGCTTTGGTGATGAGGGGACAGGTGAGGGCGAATGCCTCTCCTGCGCCGGTGCGGCGTATCATTTCGGTCCCGGTGGTTATGTTGCCCCACTGGTCTGCGCCGCCGAGCTGCAGCTTCACACCCTTATGCTGGTAGAGGTACAGGAAATCGTAGCCCTGAAGCAGCTGGTAAGAGAATTCGGTGAACGACATGCCTTCCGAGGAATCGCGGCTGAGGCGCTTCTTAACGGAATCCTTGCTCATCATGTAGTTAACGGTAATCATCTTGCCGATGTCGCGTGCGAAGTTGATGAAGCTGTAGTCTTTCATCCAGTCGTAGTTGTTCACCAGTTCCGCCTTGTTGGGGGCGTCGGAATTGAAATCCAGGAACTTGGAGAGCTGTGCCTTGATGCACTCCACGTTGTGGGCCAGAGTCTGCTCGTCCAGCAGGTTGCGCTCCTGACTCTTCATGGAAGGGTCGCCTATCATTCCGGTAGCACCTCCGACCAGCGCGAACGGCTTGTGGCCGCATGCCTGGAAGTGCTTCAATATCATTATGCTGACCAGATGGCCGATATGCAGGGAATCGCCAGTGGGGTCTATTCCGACATAGGCCGCAGCGGGTCCCTTCATCAATTCCTCCTCGGTACCGGGCATAATGTCGTGGATCATTCCTCTCCACTTAAGCTCTTGAACAAAATTTTTCATATATAACGCTTTAACGGACTGCAAATTTGGACAATTATTAGTAAATTTGCAATCCAATTCTGATTTTTATATTGATTTTATAAGTATGAGAAAGAAAATTGTTGCGGGTAACTGGAAGATGAACACTACAGTTCCCGAAGGCGTAGAGCTCGCAAAAGCTGTCCTTGCCAAATCCGTAGAGGTCCCTGCAGAAGTAAAACTCATTGTAGCTACTCCCTACACCCATCTTTGCCCCATTGCAGAGGTTCTTAAGGGAAGCCGCATAGGCCTCTCCGCAGAGAACTGCGCAGACAAGGAGAAGGGCGCCTATACCGGCGAGGTCGCAGCCAACATGCTGGTTTCCGCAGGCTGCCAGTACACCATCCTCGGTCACTCCGAGCGCCGTCAGTATTATGGCGAGACCGATGAGAAGCTTGTAGAGAAGACCCGCCTGGCCCTTGCCAACGGACTGGATGTCATCCTCTGCGTGGGCGAGAACCTCGAAGAGCGCGAGGCCGGCCGTCATTTCGCTGTCTGCGAGGCCCAGATCAAGAACGTCCTTTACAACTTCAGCGCTGAGGATATGAAGCACGTCATCGTGGCATACGAGCCCGTATGGGCCATCGGTACCGGCAAGACCGCTTCTTCCGAGCAGGCAGAGGAAATCCACGCCTTCATCCGCAAGACTATCGCCGACAAGTTCGGTGCCCAGGTGGCAGAGGATACCACCATCCTGTACGGTGGCTCCTGCAAGCCTTCAAATGCCAAGGAATTGTTCGCCCAGAAAGATATCGACGGAGGTCTCATCGGCGGTGCCGCACTTAAGGCCGACGACTTCATCGAGATAGGCAAGTCATTCTAAGACTCTTATTACTACGGCGTTGTGGCGAGAATCGTCGCACAGCCAGATTACGTCACCCTTGATGCGCTTAGCTTCGAGGGTGATGTTTTCTTTAGTCTGCTCTCCTTCTTCCGTGCTCCAGATTATTGTGGCCTCCGCTTTGGCTCCCAGCCTTGCGGGGATGGAGCTCAGGTTTACCACGAAAAAATCCAGCATGGTGTCTGTGTGTGCCCGGAATTCGCAGCGTTTCTCGTTGAAGGCCAGCTGGCACTGGCTCTCGTCGAAAGTGAAGATGCGCACCCCGTCGAGCTCCAGCCTTACGGTGCCGTCCGTCAGGAAGGCAGGGAGCTCGGTCACGCCCTGCTGGTCGCAGGCGCAAAAGAGCAGGAGGCATAGGACGGTTATGGGAAGGAGTGTTCTCATTTCACTTTGATTATTTTGACTATTACGTCGGTGCTGCCGTCGGTGTACCAGACTTTGGCTTTCAGGGTACCTCCCGTGCTGATGTGCCAGAAACCGTCGCTGTCCGGGTTTATGTGCGCTTCGTTGAAGTACCATCTTACGCTCTGTACCTCCTGGGCGTTATAGACGCGCAGGGGAATGCGCTCTCCGGCAGGGAAGCTGCCGTCGGCGTTACGGCCGGTGAGCCGCAGGTAAATAAACGGCCGTATGCCTTTCTGGAAGCTCTTGGTAGTGAACGAGCCGCTTGCGGAATGCACGCTGCCGTCTGTGCAGAATGCTTTTATGATCACGCTGTAGTTTGTGGCGGGCAGGAGTTTCTCGACTATTGCATAATATTTTCCGTCGGTCTGAGACTGCACTTTGGTATTGATCAGACCGGGGTCGCCTTCCTGCTGCAGACTCACCAGACACTCGCTTATGGCAAGAGACGGGTCGGTGGCCCAGCTTATTATGATCGCATCCTGGAAGGGAGTGATTTCCAGAGAGTTGATGGGCGTTATGAGCTTGAAGTCCGCACTACAGTCCTGGTTGTACGTGACGCCGTCAACGGCCAGTTTTGCAGTGGCCCCGCTCCAGGAGACCAGGGCGTTAACGGATATTACTTCGGCGCACTGATGGTCCGGGCAGCAGTTCACCTGGTTGTACTGCCAACGCTCGGCGGCGCTGAGATTCTTATTATATAGGTCAGACCAGCCGCTGTCGTTGGAGGAACGGTCTACATGGTAAGCCACCAGCCCCTTGTCGCTGCGGCACTCCAGGAGGAAGTATTCCCCCTCATTGTCGGACGGGATGCGCAGGTATTCCCGGCTGACGCTGACGGGACGCAGTTTATGCGTACCTGTGCTTGATTCGACGCGGGTGCCTATTCCCAGCTGATCCAGCTCGATAGCACAGAAGCACGGCGGATTGTCGGAGGTGCCCAGGATGCCACCGTCCATCAGGCTGTATCCCTCCATGCCCTTTGAGGTGCCGCCGCTGGCGTTGCCGTCCGTGTCGTACAGGTCCTGCAGGCCGAGGGCGTGGGAGAATTCGTGGCAGAAGACTGACAAACTTGATTCTTCAGGACAGATGGAGACGCCTTCGATGTATTGCGGCCAGATGCAGTCTGCACCGGCGCCGTCAGCTTCACTCTTGCCTGCTGTAATTATGCAGATCTGGTCCCAGGAACTGAGGTCCCTGCCGGTCAGGGCGCAGGCGTCCTTTACCAACTGGTCTGCACGCTCGTCCTTTTGGGTGGTAGAGTTGGCTCCGTACCAACTTTGTTCTTTGGAAAGTTTTACCGTGGGGAGCAATTCGAAACTGAAAGATTTGAAAGAAGTGAACTGCTCGTTAAAATATTTTTCTGCCTTTGTAACTTTTTCTTCAACTTTTTTTCTGTTGTCAGAAAAAGCGACGTCGCTGAATTCTACCGGAATCACCAAGGTCCGGAAGTCCGTTGCAAACAGTTCCGGGGATAGTAGTAATAGTGCTAAAGCGGTGAGAATCAGCCGGTTCACGGTTTTTTTAGAGTTTAGATGCAAAAGGCCGGTAACCTCGCGGCTCCCGACCTTTAAACGTGTACTAAAACCTAAACCTACTATATAGATGCAAAAGGTTTTAGAAACGTTGCATCGAAATGCAAAAAAATATCAAAAAATTATTTCTTTGCCTCAACTACGGAAACCTTGCGGAATTCCTTGAGATCCTTCATGAGCTCGAGGGCGGCCTTGCGGGCGCGGGCGCCAGCGGCTTTGTTACCCTTAACTACCTGTGCCTCAGCATTGGCCTTGAAGGCTTCGATGTTGGCGTTGATTCTTTCGACAAGTGCTTTCATAAGAAAAATGTATTAAAAAAGTTTTAGTATAAAGTGCCAAAATTCTTTCGCAATTTATAAAATAAAAATGAAATAACAATTCTTTTGATAAAGAAGTTATTGATTTTGTGCGTTTTCAGGCGATTTTGGCGTGGTATTCAGTTCGGTCATGGCCTTTTGAGCCCCGGCAAGCGCCCAGGTCCTGACTCCGTCCGATACTTTTTTGGTTATTTCGGGGAGTGCCGGAAGCTCGTACGGAGAGAAGTGGCCGAGCACGAAATCTATCTGTCCTCCCAGCGTGAAATCATGTCCGACTCCTACGCGTATCCGGGCATATTGTCTGGTCTCCAGCAACTCCTCTATGTTCCCAAGGCCGTTGTGGCCTCCGTTGCTGCCGGCCAGTCTCATTCGTACAGTGCCGAAGGGGAGATTGATGTCGTCGCAAATGACGATAAGGTTCTCCAGGGGGATTTCCAGTTCCTGCAGCCAGTAACGTACTGCATTTCCGCTGAGGTTCATGTAGGTAGACGGCTTAAGCAGGTAGAACTTGCGCCCTTTGACGCTGTCTACGGCCATGTCGCCGTATCTCCCGGCGGAAAAAGTAATATTGGACGCCTGAGCCCAGGCGTCCAATACCATGAATCCGATGTTATGCCTGGTGGCGGCATACTCTACGCCAATGTTGCCGAGTCCGGCCACCAGATAACTCTTGTCAGACACGCTTAAGCCTCCTCGGTAGCGGTGACAACAGTGTTGCGGGTAGTCTTGACGCCGCAGATGATAGCATCCTTGTCGGTAGTGACGGTGATGTTGTCGAGCTTGATGTCGCCAGCCTTGATCTTCTTGTCCAGACCGAGGGCGGAGATGTTGACGGTAACATCGTCGGGAAGGTTCTTCATCGTGGCGCAGACGCGGATCTTGCGGGCGTTCTGATAGAACTTACCACCCTGCTGCACACCGACTGCATGTCCGGTGATGACGATAGGGACCTCGATGTTGATGGGCTTCTTGTCATTCACGGCGAGGAAGTCGACGTGGAGGCAATTGTCCGTTACGGGGTGCCACTGGAGCTCGTGAAGCACGGCGGTGAATTTCTTCTTGCCGTCCAGTACGAGGTCGATGATATGTGCCTTGGGCGTGTCGGTGACAGCCTTGAGAACCTTGGCGTTAACTGTGAAAAGTACGTTCTCTACACCGCATCCGTAGAGGTTGCAAGGGACGAGTCCCTGCTTGCGGAAAGCCTTGATGGCTGCTTTGCCAGCTACCTGACGAGTCTGGCCGTTCAGTTCGAAATGTTGCATTTTTTTACTTTTAAAATGTGTTACTCATCCCCGGCTGGGCCGGGTACCCATTGCACCAAAACCTATAGGGTTTTCAAATGCGGACGCAAAGATAGGTAGAAATTTTGATTTTCAAAGGCTTAACCCAGTAATTTTTCGCTTCTTGCGATGAACTCGGAAAGAGCCTTGCCCTTGAGCATGCCTTTTTCCAGCAGCGCGAGGTCTACTACCTGCCTGAGAAGGTCGGCGGTGCCTTCGCGGTCGGCCCAGATGCGTGCGATCACGGGATTCTCCATGTTTACCTTGACGTCGTAGGCTTCAGGCATGCTGCCGTAGAAGTTCATCCCGCCGCCCAGGGCGCTCATTTCGCGCCAGCGGCGCATGAACTCGCTCTGCGTGAGCACTACCGGCGCGCCTTCCGCTCCGAGGTTTTCCGGCTCCACGTGGTAGTCGTTACCTTCCGGCAGGGCGCCCTTGAAGAGCTCCTCGAGGGCTTTCTTGTCGTCGTCGCTCATCTCCAGCTTCACCTTCTCCTCCTTGGGGATAAGATTGCCGGCGGTGTCGCTGTCCACTCGGGCGAAGCGGCAGTCCTTTAGCTTCTGCTCCAGCATGTTCACGAAGTGGCTGTCCAGTTCGCAATCCATCAGCAGCACGTCGTAGCCCATGTTTTTGGCCGCTTCGATGCTGCCGTACTGGGCGTCTGCGTCGGTGGCATAGAGGTAGACCACCTTTTTGTCCTTGTCCGTCTGTGTACCTTCGATTGCCTTGCGGTAGTCCTCGAAGCCGAAGTACTTGCCTTCGGTATTCTTGAGCAGGGCGAAGTCCATGGCGCGCTCGCAAAATTTTTCGTCGGAGAGCATGCCGTACTCGATGAAGAGCTTGATGTTATCCCACTTCTCCTCGTACTGGGCGCGCTGCTCCTTAAATATCTCCTCCAGCCTGTCGGCTACCTTCTTGGTGATATAGGTGCTTATCTTCTTGACGTTGGCGTCGCTCTGGAGGTAGCTGCGGGAGACATTCAGGGGGATATCCGGGGAGTCTATTACACCGTGCAGCAGTGTCAGGAAGTCAGGCACTATGTTGTCTACATGGTCCGTCACGAACATCTGGTTGCAGTAAAGCTGAATCTTGTTGCGGTCGATTGCCATGCGCTCCTTGATCTTGGGGAAGTAGAGCACGCCTGTTAGCGTAAATGGATAATCTACGTTCAGGTGAATCCAGAACATCGGCTCCTCTTCCATGGGGTAGAGTGCCCTGTAGAAGTTCAGGTAGTCTTCGTCCTTGAGCTCGGACGGGGCTTTGGTCCAGAGGGGCTCTACGCCGTTGATTACCTCGTCTTCGTCTGTTTCCACGCTCTTGCCGTCTTTCCATTCGGTCTTTTTGCCGAATACCACGGGGACGGGCATGAATTTGCAGTACTTGTCCAGCAGCTGGCGTATCTTGCCCTTGGTGCCGAATTCTTCCGCGCTCTCGTCGTCCAGGTGCAGGGTAACTACGGTGCCGCGGTCTTCTTTGGTGCATGCTTCCATGCTGAATTCCGGAGAGCCGTCGCAGGTCCATTTTACCGCTTCTGCGCCTTCCTGCCAGCTCAGGGACTCGATCGTGACCTTCTTGGCCACCATGAAGGCGGAGTAGAAGCCCAGGCCGAAATGGCCGATTATGTTGGTCTGGTCTTTATATTTCTCCAGGAACTCACCGGCGCTGGAGAAAGCTATCTGGTTGATGTAGCGGTCAACCTCGTCTGCTGTCATTCCAATACCGTTATCCTTGATCTTCAGTGTTTTCTTTTTCTCGTCAAGCTCCAGTTTGACCTTCAGCTCTCCGGTTTCTCCGGAGAATGTGCCGGCGGATGCAAGGGCTTTGAGCTTTTGCTCCGCATCCACTGCGTTGGCTACCAGCTCGCGCAGGAATATCTCGTGGTCGCTGTAAAGAAACTGCTTGATTACAGGAAATATGTTCTCGGTGGTTACGCCGATCTGTCCTTTTGTTGTCTTTGCCATAATAGTGTAAAAATTAAGCCGGTCCTTGCGGGCCGGCTCAACTGAATCAAATCACGTTCCAGTGACAAATTGTCATTATTTGTAAAGGAAACGCTTGATGCTCATCTTGGGAGTCTTCTCGAACGGTACGAGAACGGTCTCAACCTTTGATATCTGGCTGTAAGAGGGAAGTACGCGGTTGGCACCAATGCGCACTTTCTCGGGGATGTCGGACACGGTCTCGTTGTCCAGCTTGTCACGTTTGATGGCGTCGTTGTCGAGGTATACGAGGGCGACAATTTTGCCTGAGCGGTCCAGAACTACGGACTCTGCCACGTAAGGCTGGTTGTTGACGACTGCCTCCAGCTCCTCGGGATAGACATTCTGTCCGTTGGCGGTAAGAATCATGCTCTTGGAACGGCCCTTGATGAAGATGTTGCCTTCCTTGTCCATGATTCCGAGGTCGCCGGTGCGGAGGAATCCGTCCTCGGTGAATGCGTTGGCAGACGCCTCGGGGTTCTTGAAGTAACCGATGGTGATGTTTTCGCCCTTTGCCTGGATTTCACCTGCGATATGCTCGGGATCTTCGGAGTCGATGCGAACGGTTGCGCAGTCGACGGCCTTGCCGCAGGAACCGGCCACGTACTTGGTCCAGTGCTCATAAGCGAGCAGAGGGCAAGCCTCGGTCATACCGTAACCTACGAGGTAAGGGAACTTGATGCGCTTGAAGAGCTTTTCCACCTCGGGGTTGAGGGGGGCGCCGCCCATGATGAACTCCTGTACTTCGCCGCCGAATGCAGCCACGAGGCCGTCCTTCACCTTCTTATAGATGATATTGTTGACGCCGGGAACCTTCAGGAGGAACTTCACGATAGGCTTGTCGAGGGTGGGCTTCACCTTGGACTTGTAGATCTTCTCCATTACCAGAGGGACGGTGATGAGGAGGTAAGGCTTCACGTCTGCGAAGGCCTTCAGCAGGGTGGCCGGAGTAGGGGCCTTGCCCAGCCAGTAGATGGCGGTGCCGTTGCAGAGAGGGTAGATGAACTCGATCACCAGGCCGTACATGTGGGCCATAGGGAGCATGGAGACCATCCTCTCGCCGGCAGGCACGTTGCGCTGGCTGTAATCGACACATGCGCTGAAGTTGCGGTATGTAAGCATGACGCCCTTGGGGTCGCCGGTGGATCCGGAGGTGTAGTTGATGGTGGACAGATTGTCCCAGTTGTCGGTGGGGAACTTCACGTCCTCGGGCTTCAGGCCTTCGGGCCACATGGCGTCGTAGAGTTCGTCCATCTTTTCGTATGCTGCCTTGTCGGCCTCGGTGGCGGCGTAGAGAGCTTTCCAGCTGTCGATGTCCACGACCAGGCGGAGAAGAGGCATCTTGCCCGCATCCATCTTATTCCACTTGTCCTCGTTGGTAAAGAGGATGACGCTCTCGGAGTGGTTGGTCAGGAAAGCTGCGCTGTCCGGCGTAAAATCTGCGAGTATGGGGACTATAACGGCCTCATAAGTGTTCACGGCCAGGTAAGTCATGCCCCAGCGTGCACCGTTGCGGGCATGGAGGGCGATTTTCTCGCCTTTCTTGATACCGAGCTCCTCGAACACGAGGTGGAATTTTTCGATTTGGGTGGCCATCTGGCCGTAGGTGAAGGATTCGCCGCCTATGCTGTTGAGAGCGGCCTTTTCCCAGTACTTGC
The DNA here is from genome assembly GCA_947305645.1 of uncultured Bacteroidales bacterium. GTDB lineage: Bacteria > Bacteroidota > Bacteroidia > Bacteroidales > UBA932 > Cryptobacteroides. The sequence continues at coordinate 17,238 of CAMZEC010000042.1, forward strand.
GGGTTGCATTCTGCAAGCGCTCAAGATAGTGAGGATATTTTTCCATTCTGATTTGGTTTTGGTTTTTCAATTTTGCGCCGCAAAAGTAGGAGGCGACGGTATTTTTTGCAATCCATAACGCGCGTATGTGGCGAATTATTACCATATTTGTGGCGAAAATGAATTATTAGGGGCGAAATTATTATGAAGAAGAAACCCATAGTCGCGCTTATATACGACTTCGACGGCACCCTGTCGCCGGGAAACATGCAGGAGTTTGGTTTTATTCAGGCAATCGGATCCACTCCTGAGGAGTTTTGGCGCATGAGCGACAGTATTGCAATAGGGCAGGACGCCTCCAACGTGCTGTCGTATATGAAGCTGATGTTCGACGAGGCCCACAAGCAGGGGATACCTCTCAGGCGGGACGAACTCCGCCGCTTCGGAGCTCATATCGAGCTTTTCCCGGGCGTGCGCGAATGGTTTTCGATGGTTAACGAGTACGGTGCAGCCCACGGCGTGCGCGTAGAGCATTACATCAATTCCAGCGGCCTCAAGGAGATAATCGAGGGCAGCCCCATAGCCTCCGAGTTCAAGCATATCTTCGCCGGCTCGTTCATCTACGACGAAGAAGGGGAGGCCGAGTGGCCTGGCATCGCAGTGGACTATACTGCAAAGACCCAGTTTTTATTTAAGATTTCCAAGGGTATCTTCAGCTCCCGCGACAACAAGCGGGTGAACGCCTCCGTAGACGACGACAAGAAGCGCATACCGTTTTCCCATATGATCTACTTCGGCGACGGAGAAACCGACGTGCCCTGCATGAAGATAGTCGGCATGTTCGGGGGAAACTCCATCGCCGTCTACAATCCCGAGTCGGACAAGAAGCGCGCCGCCGCCATGAAGCTGAAGCGCCAGGGACGCGTGGCCTTCGCCACTCCGGCGGTATTCACTAAAGATTCGCGCGCATTCCAGGTGGTTTGCGCCATAATCGACAAGATACGGGCCGACTATGTCGTGGACCGGCTGGCGAAGTTGGCCGATTGAGCCCCTGTCATCCTGAGCACCTCCTGTCATCCTGGGCGCCCCTGTCATCCTGAGCACCCCTGTCATTCTGGGCGCCCCTGTCATCCTGAGCGCCCCTGTCATCCTGAGCACCTCCTGTCATCCTGAGCGTAGCGAAGGATCTACTTAATCAGGTTCAGGAATTCGTTTCTGGTCCTTGATGAGCTGAGGAACACCCCGCTGAAAGCGGAGGTGGTGGTGATGGCGTTGGACTTCTGTACGCCGCGTACCTGCATGCAAGTGTGGTTGGCCTCGATGACTACGGCCACGCCGAGGGGATGCAGGGCCTCCTGGATGCAGTCACGTATCTGCACGGTCAGGCGTTCCTGCACCTGCAGACGGCGGGCGTAAGTCTCCACTACGCGGGCTATCTTGCTGAGGCCGGTGATTTTTCCGTTTGGGATATAAGCCACGTGGCATTTGCCGATGAACGGCATCATGTGGTGTTCGCAGGTGCTGTAGAGCTCGATATCCTTGACCAGCACCATCTGCTGGTACTTTTCGTCGAAAATCGCCTGCCGTATGATTTCAATGCCATCCTCATTGTAGCCCTTGGTGGTAAACTGAAGGGCTTTGGCTACACGTTCAGGGGTCTTCAGAAGGCCCTCGCGCCCGGGGTCCTCGCCAAGCAGGCGGAGTATTTCCTTCACGTGTGCGGCCAGCTGTTCCGTGGTTTCCGGTGAGTATATTTCTTCCTTGGTATAGCTCATGATGCAAAAGTAGTCAAAATAATTTGCACTTGAGAAATAATTTATATCTTTGCGGCCTAAACCGCTAATTGTTTTTGCAATGTATTGGACACTTGAATTAGCCAGCAGCCTGGACGACGCTCCGTGGCCGGCAACCAAAGATGAACTCATAGACTATGCAAACCGCTCCGGCGCCCCCGAGGAGGTCATCGAGAACCTTCAGGAGCTCGAGGAGGAAGGTGAGATATACGAAACCATCGAAGACATCTGGCCGGACTACCCGACCAAAGACGATTTTTTCTTTAACGAGGAGGAATATTAATTGTAAGTTATTAATTTACAATGTGTTATAAAAAACGATCCGGTTTTCGCCGGATCGTTTTTTATTATCGCCTACTTATGCCACATATTCATGAGTTGCCAGTATGAATACTGTGGACCGGAATTATAATAACCATAGGAAGGCTTTGATTCTTCCGTCTTGATTATTTGAGGATTGATTACTTTCTCCAGATCATCTTCGTCCAGTACTTCTTCGACATCATCTATGAAAGGATCTATAAAATCGGCCTTGGATTCCATCCAGGTTATTTCGTCAATCATTTTCTCATCTTCAGAGAGTCCTTGTCTCTCAAGATGGGCTTTAAATGCGATGATATATTCTCGGATTATTCTGGAAATCCGCCATCGATCGGCTTCGAAAAGAAGTTCTTGGACTTTTTCCAATTCAGCCTCCTTAAGGACAAGGAGCCGCTTTCTTTCTTCCTCCTCGCGGCGTTTTCTCTCTTCTTCCTGTCTTCTGCGTTCCTCTTCCTCTTTCCTTTGACGCTCCATCTCATCCCGCTCCTCCGCGATTTTTTCTAGAACCTCAATGACATGTTGTATCTTATCTTCTAATTTTGTGCACTTGGTATCTTGTGCTGCACACAGGTCATATGAAGAACCATAGTGGTGCGTATATCTGTCACATTCAAATCTCAATACTCCGCTACCGACGGTATTATACCGGTCTTTGGTCCCGTCTGCATTGGTTGCCTGGCGGTAAACTTCTCTCAGAAAGGTTTGAATTTCGTGGCCGCGTACAATGATGAATGTGGTACATTCCGGACGAAACTGGCTCTTGTCATTGACTATTTTCAGATCATATCCTTTGGCCTTGGCCGCCTTGATAATGGTGGCATAAATACGGAGAGCCCTGTTTTCTTGATCTTGTGATACTCGCATAGAAAGCCATTTATCTACTTTGCATTGAAAAGGATTCTTGGCATTCCATGGATTATTGTCGCGGAAATTTTTCTCGCGTAGTTTTGCTTTTGTATCCAGAATAATCGGGTCTTTTGCATATAGGACATCCGGCACTCGATAGAGGGGGTCGATGTCATGTTCTTCCAGAGGCAGTTCCTTGGTTGGATACTTTCCGCTTTGATCTTTCTTGGCTTCCTTTTTCTTAGGCTGTACCGAGAAATGCTTCTTGATGATATATTCATCGGTATTGATTAAGGCTGAATCAGTATTTGTCTCGGTCAATGCTGTCTTCTGTGCTGGTTTTCCGAATTTCAAAGCACTCCAATATCCGCTGGAGGGTCGTGGGATGTCGTATTTATCGCAGAGGACTTTCAGCTCAGCCTGCTTAAGACCAAGGTTTATTTCGGTTTTCCCGATACCGTCGGTCCACATCATGTCGTAGATTTGTTTTCTTGTCAGTTCCATGGCTATCTTCGATAATAACTTGAGTATGAAACGGGTTTAACTTTTGATTCTTCAACCCACTTGATCAATTCATCCTCAAAGAAGTAGATAATATGTCCCCGTTTGTAATGGGGGATTTCTCTGCTATTGACAAATCGTCGTACAGTGCCGACTTTCATCTGAAGGATCTCCGCCGCACGTTCAATCAGGATAGGCCGATGCTTGTCGGCTCCCAGTCCCAATCGTTGTTCAATATGGTCCAGGACCGCACGCATTTCGGCGACTTCTTCGATAAGATAGTTTACCGCCTTTGGAACAGCACTCATTGTGAGCTCCTCTTTTATGACTTCTTCCATAAAATGTTTATTAAGATTATTTTTTGCTAAATCTACGAAATAATTCGGGATTTAGCAGAAAATGTTTAACTTGCACCATCAAAACGATAGGACTATGCTTATTGGCAGAAAAGAAGAACTCAGGGAGCTTAATGATGCTTTCAAG
>CAMZEC010000043.1 GCA_947305645.1 uncultured Bacteroidales bacterium
GCCAGCCACAACCCCCGCCAGTGGAACGCCCTCAAGCTCCTCAACGAGCACGGCGAATTTCTTACCGCCGTCCAGGGACAGGCCATTCTCGACTGCGCCGAGAGCGGTGACTTCGACTTCGCCCCCGTAGATGAAATCGGTGCAATAGAGGACCATGATTTCACCGACGAACACATCGACTCCGTGCTCAAGCTCGAGGCCGTAGACGTGGAGGCAATCAAGGCTGCCGGCTTTACGGTGGTGCTGGATGCCATCAATTCGGTGGGCGGAATAATCATGCCTCGCCTTCTCAAGCGCCTGGGAGTCAAGTGCATAACCCTAAACGGCAATCCTACCGGCGACTTTGCCCACAACCCGGAGCCCCTGCCCCAGAACCTGGTCGAGCTGAGCGAGACCGTGGTACGCGAGAAGGCCGACCTCGGCGTGAGCGTCGACCCCGACGTGGACCGTCTTGCCTTCATCTGCGAGAACGGCGAGCCCTTCGTGGAAGAGTATACCCTCGTGGCCGTGGCCGATTATCTGCTGGACGATGCCGTCAAGCGCGGCGTCAAGCCCCTCTATACCGTTTCCAACCTCAGCTCCAGCCGCGCCCTGCGCGACGTTACCGAGGCGCATGGCGGCACCTATTATGCATCTGCCGTAGGTGAGGTTAACGTGACTACCCTCATGCACAAGGTGGGAGCCCTCATCGGCGGCGAAGGCAACGGAGGCGTCATCTATCCCGCCTCCCATTGCGGACGCGACGCCATGGTTGGCGTGGCCCTCTTCCTGAGCCAGCTGGCCCACAAGAAGATGAGCGCCAGCGCCTACAAGGCCACCCTTCCTCCGTACTTCATCGCCAAGAACCGCATCGATTTGAGCGACAAGGCGATGATAGACCGCATCCTGGACGAGATGAAAGAGCACTACAAGAACGAAAAGGTGAACACCATCGACGGCGTCAAGATAGACTTCGAGGCCTCCCGCCGCTGGGTGCACCTGCGCCGCTCCAACACCGAACCCATCATCCGCATCTATTCCGAAGCTCCTACAGCCGCTGAGGCAGAAGCGCTTGCGGCCGAAGTAGTGGCCCTTGCGCAGCGCATCATAGGCGATGTTTAGTTTCCGTACAACTCCCATAAGCGAGCAACTCGACCGTAGTCTTACAGAAGGCCGGGTTGCTTGTTTTTGCACCCCCAACTGCTGGGACAGTTCATCCCAGGAATACCTCTACGACATTTTCCGCCGCCGAGGCAACCTGGTACGTGTCTTCGGCCCTGCAGGTGCGGAGCTGGATCCGGAAGCACAGCATATCGATTTCAGCGCCGAGGACCTTGAGGACCTTGATGCTGTGGTCGTTGAGATTCAGGACGTTGGCTCACGCTATTTCGGCTATACCCGCGACGTACTGCGCCTGCTGAGCTTCCGCGCACGCATGGAGGAGGGACCGTCGGTTTACATCATCGACCATATCAACCCGGCAGGCCGTGTGGTGGAAGGTACGATTCCCGTTCTCGAGCCTGAGTTGTGGACGCCTAAGGTGGCTCATCGCCACGGACTTACGCTTGCCGAGCTGTGCAACCTCTGGTGCGGGGAGATAGGGGCCCATTTCCCCCTGCACATAATCTCCGCGCTGGCCGGCGGGGTGGGGAAGGACCTGCTTCCCTGGACTATCGCACCGGCTCCCGACCTTCCGGGTCTCTTCACCTGCGACATGTACAGCGGCGGCGGGCTTTGGAGCGCAACGGCAATTTCGGCGGGCCTCGGCACCCCGCGTCCGTACGAATACATAGGGGCGCCTTTCGTCAGCAACAGTTCCATACCTCCGAGCCCGCAGGGCGTGCTGATGCGTCCCTGCTCGTTCACGCCGGCTTCCGGCAAGTACGCCGGGGAGGTTTGCTATGGCTATCAGATTATTCTTCTTCCTGGAGCCCAGTATCATTCACTGCTGCATACCCTGCAGCTGATGCGCTGGTTCGCAGACCGTGATTCCCGCTTCGAGATTACACAGGAGCTTCTGGACCGTATTAACGACCCGGTAATCAGCGAATTCCTTCGTGGAGGAATTACCTTCGACATAGTTCAGGAACACGTCAAACTGGAAGAGCAGAAGTGGATTCGCAAAGCGAAACGCTATCTGCTCTACGAAGACACGCCATATAGGATAAAATAACCAATATGAAAAGATTAGCCGCATTATTATTACCACTGGCATTGCTCCTCGGAGCATGTGATGATTTTGTAGTCGAACTCGTTCCCGTTAAGCCCATCGGCCCGGGAGAGTGGCATTTCTCCGGAGGCCGCGGTATCCCGGATGAGCCTTTCATTATCGCCACCGCCCAGGACTTAGACTCCCTTTCCATCTACACCAACGGAGACAAGGCATCGGAATTTACCGCCTGCAGCTATATCCAGAGTGCTGATATAGATATGACCGGCAAGTCATTCAAGTCTATCGCCCAGAACAGCTCGTTTACGGGTACGTACGACGGAGGCGGCAAGCGCATTTCCAACCTGACCATTGCGTCCACGGCCCTTAAGCCGGCAGGATTCATAGCCAAGGCGGAGGGTGCCAGCTTGAAAGACCTTGCCCTTGCAGACGCCTCCATCGACTCCAAATATGTTTATTGCGGAGGCCTAATAGGTTATGCAGTCTCTTGTACGATAGAGAACTGCAGCTTGAGCGGCCAGGTGCGTGAGTATGCTTCCGGCATTACTGTCGGGAGCGACGAGAACAGCGGTTACTCCGGAGGCCTTGTGGGCTGGATGAACCAGACCACGCTGCGCAACTGCACCCTGGACGGAGAAGCTACGTTCTACGGCAAGTTCAGCGGCGGATGCGTCGGTTACGCCAAGGATTCTGCAGTTGAGAACTGCCGCGTGACCAAGGAGCATACCGTGAATGTGTATTACCATTGGGCCGGAGGCATTATTGGAAAGGCCGAGGGCGCTAATACCATCATCAAGGGCTGCAGCTTCGAGGGCAACCTTACCAACGTCGGATACATACTTGGCGGCATAGTGGGCCAGGTTATGGGCGGACGCGTGGAGGAGTGCGTCTTCGGCAGCTACGGAGACATGGGATCCGACAAGTATTATATCGGAGGCATAGCAGGCGCTGCGGTACCGGTTGCAGACATAGTCATAGACAAATGTGCTGTTTACGGCCGTGTAAAGGGAGCTTATTCTGTCGGAGCCATAGTAGGCTATACTGGTTTCCTCTCTCCGGCAAGCATTAAGGTTTCTTCCGCCACCAAGTCAGTTACGGTTTCCAACTGTGCTTCTATCGGAGCGGAAATAACAGCTACCGGTAATAACGGCGGCTCCAACCTGTATTCCATGGTTACCGGCCTGTGCGGCTGGAATCACGGCAGCGGTACGACCACCTTCAGGGGCTGCTATGCAGCTCCTTCGCTCATCCAGACCATATCTGTCGGCAACAGGGGAGCCCTGGGCGGATTGACCGGCTATCAGAACTGTACCGGTACCGTGCTGTTCGAGAATTGTTTCTCTACCATCACCCCGGAGATGGTTCTGAACCGTGGAGAACGGGTTACGGATGTTTCCGGTGACTGTTTCTACGGCGCCATCTATGCCCGCTGCACACAGCCTACCACGGTACGCAACTGCTTCTGGGATGTGGCCATGAAGCAGATCGGCCCTGCAGAGGGAAAGACCACGGAGAACGGCAACGAATCTCTGGCTACCTCGCAATTGTCGGACGGAACCCTGCTCGCCAAGCTTCAGGCAACGGCTAACGGGACCACCTGGATTGCCGGTGCCAACGGCCTGCCCACCATAGCCGGCCTGCCCGCCGATCCCAACGTCAAGCCCAAGGCCTCCAAGCGTTTGAGCGTCATAGGAGACTCCATCTCCACTTTCAAGGGTTGGATCCCGGCCAACTATTCCGCCCACTATCCTGCGACCGACGGCACCCTTACCCTCGTTAACGAGACCTACTGGTACCGGCTGGCACACGATTATATGAAGGATTGCGCCTTCGATACCAATATCGCCTTCTCGGGATCCACTGTGACGAACACCACCGACGAGAACTACAAAGCCCGCTATGGCACCGCCTCCAACGCCTGGTTCAAGAAGGATTTCTGCACCCGCTTCGCAGAGTGCGGCGGCTGCGGCACTCCCGACATCATCCTGATTCACGGCGGTACCAACGACTGGGCACACAATGCCGATCCTCTTGCTCCCGGCGTGGCTATTCGCAACGACGCATCCAACATCTACGGCGGTTCGGCTCCTTCCGCATCCGTAATGCAGGCTATATATGACAAGGCCGACGCCGCCAAAACCCGCACTGCGGTGAACGCCCTGCCGGACGGCACCTTCTGCGAAGCATATGTGAAACTGTTGTGCCAGATACGCGAGCGCTATCCCAAGTGCAAGGTGGTGTGCATAATCGGCGACTATCTGAGCCAAAGCATAGAGCAGTCGGTTCTGGAAATTGCAGGCCATTACGGAGCAAAGACGGTGAACCTTTTCCGCGTGAACGGATTCAACGATCTTGGCGGTTACAGTCCCGAGACTCTGAGCAACAAGGGCAAGCAGCCGAATATGCCCAAGCATGATTATTCGGGCGACGTAGGCGGCTGTCATCCCGGCTCGCAGGCCATGAAGTTCATAGCCGAGAAGATTTATACCGAACTCGGTGCCTGGCTCGAAGAATAGTTTGCATTTTCGCGAAAATGTACTATCTTTGCGCCCGCAATAAAAACTATAGTTTTATATGAAACAAGGAATCCATCCCGAAACCTACCGACTTGTAGCTTTCAAGGATATGTCCAACGAAGACGTGTTCATCACCCGCAGTTGCGCCAACACCAAGGAGACGATAACTATCGAGGGCGTTGAATATCCTCTCGTGAAGCTTGAGATTTCCAACACTTCTCATCCTTTCTACACCGGCAAGATGAAGATCGTCGACACCGCCGGCCGTGTGGACCAGTTCTATCAGCGTTACAAGGCTCGCAAGAAATAATATTTGCGATTTCCATAGGTGAAAAAGACCGACCCGCAGCGGGCCGGTCTTTTTTTTGTGATTTTATTTCGCTACTTTTGGGATTGCAAGCTGATAACCAACATGTATAAACCTTTATATCATTCTCCTGATGCGGAGTGGTCTGTGCATACCCCGGAATGTGTGCTGGCTTCCAGTTTCAACGAGGACGACAATACTGAAATTTTTGATTATGAAGACGGCGGCTTTATTTAGAAAAATTGCGGCTGCCGTCCTGGTTGTGTCGGCACTCGCGTCCTGCTCCAAGGATATTATTTCAGAGGATGTTCCGGAAGAAGTTTATACTTTCTCGATTTCAGAAGACGGTACCAAGTCTGTATTGGCGGAATCCGCCAGAGGAAAATACGGCCATTGGGAGTCCGGTGACAAGTTGGGTACCGCAGTGGCTGCCGGCAAGCCGGGTTATTCCTTCGTCAATGTGGGGACTCCCTCCACTTTCAGCATCTACCGCCCAGGAGGCCTCACGGCAGGGGAGATGCTTTATGTTTACTATCCATATAACCCTGGGACCCAGAGCATAAATGCCGTGCAGTTCGAAATCCCGGAGTCGCAATATCAAACGGGAAGAGAATTCGATTTTGACGCTATGCCTTTGGCTGCCGCTCCGTATGAGATAAAGGAAACGGTGGTCAGCGACAAGTACAGCAGTCTCGGAGATATACACATGTATAATCTGGCGGCCATGGCGGAGTTCAAGATATTCTCCAGCGGTGCCGGCTATCGTTCGGAAATCGTCACCGGAGTGCGCTTCGAGGCCGACGCCGCCGTAGCCGGTGCCTTCAGCAAGGATATTACCGCTATTGCTCCCGACGATGAGGGCAGTTTCGGAATGGAAGTGTCCGATTACAACTGGATTGAGACCACTGTAATTGATGCGCCGGCTCTGGGAGCAGACGTCGACGGCGCCTTCCATGTGTATATGGTTCTGGCTCCCGGTGCTTATAGCGGTACCGTAATAATCACCACGGACAAGGCTGAGTACACTTTTACAATCGCCTCCGCCCAGCAATTCAAGCGCAGCGTAATCCGTTCTTTCGGAGTTGATTTGACTGCAGGGGAAAGGCAGGCGGACAACCCGCTTCAGTATCTGGATTGCTACGAGGTGCCGGCGATGACACCTACCGGGATGACCAGCGGCGAAGAGACTTTCGGAGCTACAAGTTGGTTCGCATATACTACAAATGATGATACGCGCCGGGTCGTTACCCATACTTATATGTATGAGAGTAAACTGTACCGTAATTATACGGCAATGATAGACCAGACAAAGCGCTGCCCTGTCTGGACGGCTTACGTCATGCATGGCGGCTCATATCCCAACAATGATGTAAAGCGGGGGAGCTTCAATGTACAGACCAGTTATGACCCAGCTATACCAAGAGACTGGCAATCAAGCGGTTCCACTGCTGATTATAATAACGGAAACGGTTACTCACGCGGCCACCATTGTGCATCGGAAGACAGGCAGACATGCAGGGATGCAAACGACCAGACTTTCTATTATACAAATCAGTCGCCCCAGTGGCAGAACAGTTTTAACGGAGGAATCTGGGCTTCGTTGGAGGGTGCGGTACAGTCAAAATCGTACACGCTGTCTTCCAGCGACTCTTTGTATGTCGTGGTAGGTACACTCTTCGAAAACGGCAATTTCGGCTCAAGTAACGACGGCGGCGAGGTTGCGCGCCCCAGCCATTTCTATAAGTTGCTGATGCTTTGCCATTTTGATTCGCCAGGCAAAATCAGTTCAGCTCAAGGAGCGGCATATCTTTATGAAAACAAGGCTAATTCCGGCAAATACGGTGATGCAAAATACGTTACTACCATCGATGCAATAGAGCAGCGCTCAGGTTTTGACTTCTTCCCACGCGTCCCGGCAGCCATTCAGGAAGCCGCAGAAAGTGCTTATACGGCGTTTTTATAGCAGAGTGCAGAAAAAATTTGCAGATTAAAATATCTTCATTATCTTTGCACTCCAATCTGCTGGGTTCGTATAACGGTTAGTACTCAAGATTCTCAATCTTGCAATAGGAGTTCGATTCTCCTACCCAGTACAAAAAGGCTCGCAAAAGCGAGCTTTTTTCGTTTTATCCACTAAAATCTACGTCGCTGAATGCCAGGGACGGAATGAGCCTGGTGGCGCAGGGACGGAAGTCGGAGCCGGCGGCAATCAGGTGCTGCCAAAGCTCCAGGAAATTGCCGGTAATAAGCATTTCGTGCACAGGACGTACAGACTTGCCGTTTTCGAAGACCTGGCCTGATATGCCATAAGAGAAGTCTCCGGTGGTCATATTGCAGTTGCCTCCGTTGAAATCGGTAACCAGAATACCGTTGCCACACATCACCATTAAAGCGTTGCGGTCCAACCCAGCTGAAGGCCAGCCGCAGAGGCGCGGGCGTACCGCCTCCTCAAGCGTGGGCTTAATGCCCATCTTGCCAGCCATGTAAGTATTTGCGAAATAGCGCTTTACTACTCCGTTTTCGATAATGGGCGACGTGCTCGTGGCAACTCCCTCGGAGTCAAACAGCTTGGATCCGGATTCGCCTTTGCGCCATGGCTCGTCAATGAGCGTAAAGCCTTCTGAGAACAGTTTCTTGCCTTCACTTCCCACAAGGAAAGAATTGCCCTGCTGAATGGAATTGGCATTCAAAGCACCCAGCAGTGGAGACACCAGGCGGGAAGCCACCTCGGCACCTATCACCATGTTGTAACGTCCGCTCCTGGCGGGTGCGGCTCCTATCTGGGCGGCGGCCCTTTGGACGGCAGTTGCGCCACAAGACGAGGCGTCGTAATCTTTCAGGAACGGGGCGGCAGTCCACCAGTAATCGCTATATTTATTGCCCTTGTTGTCCTCTATCGTCACTTCTACTCCATAGTCGAAGGAGGTTTCGGTATGACGGCACTCCAGGCCTTGGCTGTCAATCACATAGGTGTCGTATTCGGAGTCGCTGTATTCGCCCTCCTCGGATACCAGGCGGAAGGGAGATCCTTCGCTTCGCCCTTCGACAAGCTCAGGGCAGGCTCCAGGATGACAGCAGGGTTCAGGATGGCCGTTTACGGCGGCTTCCAGCGCCATGCGCACCCGGTCTTCCGGAGTTACGCTCTCCCATGCCGGGTCGTAGATGCCCATTTCCAGGCCGTTCACGGCAGTACGGCAGCAGCGCCCTGGCTCGGGCAGCTTGCGGAACGCGTCGGGCGCAAACATGCGTACAGTCTCTATGGCCTCACGTATGAAGCGGAAGAGGGCCTTGCGTTCCAGTTTGTTGATGGAGAAACTCCCGTAGCGGCCGTCGGCAAACAGGGCGATGCTCATGCTGCGGTCTGCGCAGCGGGTTACTTTGTCAACCTCGCCGTCGAGAGTGGCCACAAGGTTCTCTATGCTCTTGGTAAGGGAGATGCGTACGGCGGAGGCCCCTTCGGCCTTCGCATATCCCACGCACTCGCGCGTCAGCAGTATTTCTTCCCTCGTAATCATTCTCCGCCGACCGTTAAATTCTTTACCAGAACGCTCGGGATGCCGCAGGAGACTGCAACGCTCTGCTCTTTCCCGCAGGTCCATGTGCCGTCGTCTATCTTCAGGTCTCCGGCTACGGCGATTATGTCCGCAAGAGCCTTGGGGCCGTTTCCTATTATGTTGATGTCCTTTACGGGCATGGTGAGGCGTCCGTTCTCTATCAGGTAGCCACGGTTGACATAGAAGGTGAAGTCGCCTTCGCCAATACGCACCTCTCCGTTGGCGAATTTGTCCACGTATACACCCTTGCGCACGGATGCTATAAGGTCCTCCAGCGACCCGTCGGGCCCGCTTTCCATGTAGGTGGCGCGCATGCGGGGGATGGGGTTGTAGCGGAACGACTCGCGCCTGCCGTTGCCGGTGGGTGGCACGCCGTAGAAGCTGGCGCTGATCCTGTCGTGCAGGTAGGATGTAAGTACGCCATCCTGTACCATGTAGGTCTTCTGCCCGGGTACGCCTTCGTCGTCGTAACGGATGGAGCCGCGGTTTCCGGGGATGGTGCCATCGTCCAGTATGTTGATGCCTTTCCGGCAGATGCGGCGGCCCATCTTGTCGCTGAAGATCGACTGTCCCTTGCGGTTGAAATCGGCCTCGAAAGCATGCCCCATGGCCTCGTGCAGCAGGATTCCGGAGGCACCGGCGGCCATGACTACAGGCATGCGGCCTCCCTTGGGCCGGCGGGCGGCAAAACTGTCGTCGAGGCCCGTCACGGCTTCGACCGCCAGGTCAGCCAGAAGTTGGTCGCCGAGCATCTCGGACCCGCAGCGGAGGCTTCTGGAGACTGAACGCTGCTCAGTCTTTCCGTTGTCTCCGAAGATTACCGTCATGGTCACGCTTCCGAGCGGGCGGCTGTCTTCCGTAAGCTCGTCCAGACTGTTGTACATCATGATGTCGCTCTGCGACCAGGAGAGCATGGCGATTACCTTCAGGGTACGGGGCTCGCGGGTGCGTACTGCCGCTTCCAGCCGCTCCAGCCATGCGGCGAGGGCTTTCTTGTCGGCGTCTGCCCATGCCTGCTTCATGGCGTACAGTTGCGGTGGAACGGGGGCGCCGGCGGATACGCCGAATGAACCCTCCCGGACGGCTATGGAACGGGCGGCACGCGCTGCATCCAGCAGGGATGTGAAATCGGTGGATTCCGAGTAAGCGTAACCTGTCTTTTCGCCGTCCAGCACGCGTACGCCGCATCCGTAGTCGAGGTGGAAGCCGCCCGATGCTACGGCCCCGTCGCGCAGGAGCAGGTCGTTGTAGACCGTTTGCTCGAAGTACAGGTCGCACCAGTTCCCGCCTTTCAGCCCCTCGGCCACGATGGCCCGGAGTTGCGGGATGCCGATTCCGAAAATATCGATACTATTCCTCATCTTCATCGTTCAACTCCAGCATCTTCCTGATTCTCCGGAACTTTTCTTCGTCTTTTATTATGGTTCGCTTGTCATCTCCCTCTGCTATCAGCATAAATGTGGCACCGGAGTTGTCCGCTATCATCCAGCGGTCGCAGATAGGCATGTAGATATCGAACAGGTACTTGAGGCCGGTGGTATAGCGTCGGCGCAACACGTTTTCGGGGATGTTGTGCCCTCCGGTCTCCACCCTGTCCTTGACTCGCTGAACGGCGATTTCGGGAGACTGCAGCCAGAGGTAGAGTATGGTTATGACGTACGACTTGGCCCGTGCCTCTTTGATGATGCTCACAAGCGAACGTGTGGCAAGGGTGGTCTCTATACTGAAATCGGCTCCTCGCTCCATGAGGTACTGAATACGCCTCAGCATAAAGCGGCTTGCGGAAACGGAAGCTATAGAGGGGTCGAAAGGGGAGAGACTCTTGGCGAATTCGTCCGAGTTGACGAACTCCCGGCAGTCGAGAATCTCCGGCAGGAAAGAATAGGACGCCGTGGTCTTTCCGGCGCCGTTACATCCAGCCAGTATGTACAACCTCGGCATTATCCGTTATGCGTAACTCCGTAACCGAAAAGAGCATAATCGCCCAGCACCGGATCGTCCGGCCAGATCTCCTTGAACTTATCGGTAATCTCCTGTGCCGTAACTATATCCTTCTGCTTGCGACGGGTGAGCCTGAGGGCCTTTGCCTCGTCGTAAACATGAACGTCCAGCGGAATCAGCAAATCCGCCGCCTCGGTGTCCTGCCAGAGTCCGAGGTCCACCTTGCCGTCCTTGCGTACCATCCAGCGGCGCATGAGATTAATCTTCTTGTCGGGGGCCTTGGGGTCGTCTTTACGGCGGAAAACTATTGAGCGTATCTCTTTGGCAGACAGCACCTCAAGCGTGTCGTGCCAGGTGTACCATTCGCGCAGGCGGCCGCAAATGCCGGCAATCTCGCTCCATTTTACCGTGCGGTGTAGAGAAGCGTCGTCGTCCCTGTAGGAGCCTGCCATCACATAGTCCAGCGGGCGCCATTCCATCTCGTCGAAGAGACGTTCGCAGTCACGGCAGATCATCGCCCTGCGGCCCCATGCGAGGTGGGACGCGAAAACGGCTGCTATCTCGATGTCCTGCAGCGAGGCGCCACGGCGTGCGAATTCCCTCGGGAAGGCCACCGGGTCGTCCTGAAAAAACTTGAGGTCGTTATACTCCTCCGCCCACTCCCTGAGCAGGCTGATGGTCTTTTCTGTCATTTGGCGATGAATGGTTTGTTGCCGAACCCAACCCACTGGTAAAGGCGGGCCGTGCAGCTTTGTATGCCTGTTTCCTTGTCCTTATGATTCTCGGAGATATACCACTGGCCGTCGCCCAGTGGGCACAGGCCGGTAGACCCCCACTTGAAATCGTATCCGTAAACGCCGCTGGGCTTGTCGTACAGGCCGGCGGCGGACAGCGCAAGAGTCTCGTGAACTTCATCCAGACCCTTGGGGACGGCTTTTACGGGCTTCTGCTTCACGTCGATAGAGAAGAGCGGATAGTTGGGATATTCCGGCTTCTTGCCCTTGTAAACGGCCATGAAAATGCGGTTCGTGTAGCGGTCCCACGCAAGGTTCTGCACGCCCCAGGTGGTATTGCCGGTGTAAACGAAATACTTGTGCAGCGGCTTCTCGGGGCCGTTTTCGGGCACCGTGCCGAACACGACGGGGGTCTCGTATTTGCGCTTCCAGTCTTTTATATCATAGCAGAGCAGGACCTGGTTGTCGTTGTCGCTGCGTCCGTTGTCCCCGTAGATGCCGTAAGCGACATAAAGAAACAGCTTCTTGCCGCTGCATCTGCCTATGGCCGGGGCGAAGGTCACACCGTCTATTCCCGAGCAGCCGTAGGTATGGTCCGCATAGTCCTTGCAGGCCTCGCGTATGCAGACCGTGGTCATGACTCCGTCCTTTTCCGGATCCATGCCCACGTGGTCTATGCGGTCCACATCTATTACGGCTATGTAAAATACCGACTGCTCATGGCTCAGCTTTTCTACTCCCAGGCGATTGGCTATACCCTGGCCTATCACGTCGTCCTTGCATTCTAGGGAGGCGTAAACGCGACCGTCAGGCCCCAGGGTCATGGCTCCCAGGTGCCCCTGGATGCGGTTTATCGTGCCTATTACGTTGCCTGCCAGGTCCGTCTTTATGAAGGAACTGGTAAAGGAATAGTACATGTAACCCTTGGCGCTGTCGAGCGCTATGCCTTGCACGTGACCGTCCCGTACCTCGGCGTAGATGGTCCTGGGAAGATCCTGGGCAAGAGCTGCGACGCAGAGCAGCATGCCAGCCAGTATGAGCGTCAGTCGTTTCATTTAGTCTGCGGTTGCCGCTTCAAGTTTCTTGAGCATGGAGAACATCACCAGGCCGGAGATGACACAGAGTGCCATGAGAACAGTCCAGTTGACCCAGAGGGGCACATTGTTCCACAGCATCGAAGGAATGGAGCTGAGGTAGTTTCCGATAGCGGTGGCTGCGAACCAAAGGCCCATCATGAGACCCTTGAACTTGGGCGGAGCCACCTTGGACACGAAGGAGATACCCATAGGTGAGAGCAGCAGCTCGGCGAAGGTGAGCACCAGGTAGGTGCTGATCAGGTATGTCGGAACAACGGGGTCGGGGGAGACGCCGCCTACGTTCACCAGCTCAGAAGGAGCCGGCTGCCCGTTGGATGCGGCGAGCATGATAAGGTAGCCGAGTGCGGCCACGAACATTCCAAGACCGATTTTCCGGGGTGCGGAAGGCTCTTTGCCCTTCTTGGCAAGTGAGCCGAAAAGAGCCATGGAGATAGGCGTAAGGGCTACTACGAAGAAAGGATTGAACTGCTGGAACTGCTGGGGCAGGATGCTGAAGCTCTCGGGCATACCGGAATAAATAGTCCATGCGCCGGCCCAAAGTGCTGCGGTAATGATGCCGCAGGCTATCTTGCCCTTGGAGCTTTCGCTCTGGAAGATTCCGAAGAGGGTGTAAACGGACACTGCGATAAGGAAGAGCGGCCAGATGCTGAAGCCGATCCTGAGCGGACCCTCTACCGTTGTCTGGGTGTAATCGCGGGCGAAGTAGGTCAGCGAGCTGCCGTTCTGGTGGAATGCCATCCAGAAGAAGATAACTACTGCGAACACGAAGATGAGGGCCACGATGCGGTCCTTGGTCTGCTTGGGAGTGAGCTCCTGAACGGGAGCGCCTGCGCCTGCCTTTGCCTGCTTGGCGTTGACGTCGGCGTGCTTGAACCAGCTGCGGCAGCCCAGGTAGATGGCGATGGAAACGATGAGCGACACGCAAGCCACTGCGAAACCGAGGTTGTAAGCGGTTGCCAGGTTGTTGATGTAGTACTGGCTGAAGTCGGTGAGGCTCATTGCGGCAACGTCGCTGCCGGGCATGGCAGCCTGCAGGGACTCGAGCAGTCCGGTATCTTCCAGCGTGCCTGCGAGGTACTGGTGTGCCAGGGCGGGGATGTCTGCCTTGTAGATGAGGCCGGCGCTCGCCAGATGCTTGTTGGTCAGAGCTGTAGCGGCCGTAGGGGCGAACATTGCGCCGATGTTGATGGCCATGTAAAAGAGGCTGAATGCGGAATCGCGCTTGGCGGAATACTTGGGGTCGTCGTAAAGGTTGCCTACAAGCACCTGCAGGTTGCCTTTAAAGAGGCCAGTACCCACTGCTATCAGCAGCAGAGCGCCGATCATAAGCGCCAGGGCGAATCCGCGGGCCGCGAAGGCGTCTGTAGGAATCGCGAGGCAGAGATAGCCGGCGAACATGACGCACACGCCGGTTATGACGCACTTGCCGAAGCCAATCTTGTCTGCCAGCCATCCGCCGATGACGGGCATGAAATATACTGCAGCCAGAAAAATGGCGTAGAACTGGCCCGCCGCCGCTGCGGAGAAGCCGAATTTTGCCTGCAGGAAGAGCAGGAAGATGGCTAACATGGTGTAGTAGCCGAAACGCTCGCCGGTGTTTGCGAGTGCTAAAGCAAATAAGCCTTTGGGCTGTCCTTTGAACATCGTTATCAGTTTTTAAATTTCTCAAAAATACGCATTATCCTCCGAAAGTTCAAGATTTTTTTTAAATTTGTCATGATATGGGAATAGTCGTTCAGTTCATCCTCCGCCTGTTGGCGCTGCTCCCTCTCAGGGTGCATTATGCTCTGGGGCGTTTCGTCTCCTGGATGACTGAAAAAGTGTTCCGGTACAGGGTCTCGGACGTGACCGTCAACCTTGCCCGCAGCTTCCCGGAACTAAAATATGACGAGCTGAAGGCCCTGCGTCACAAGTTCTACATCCACTTCGGCGAGTTGCTGGCGGAGAGTGTGTGGTTCGGCGGCTGCCGCAATCCCGGGCGCCTTCGCGGGCAGCATCTGGTGGAGCTGGAGAATCCTGAAGAAATAAACCGTCTGTACCATAACGCCTCCAGCGTTATGGTGCTCATGTCCCATTCCGGCAACTGGGAGCTTATAGGCGGAATAGAATCGTATAATTACACCGACAAGCCCTGCGACATAGACGAAAATGACTTTTTTGTAGTTTACCGCAAGCAGTCCATAAAGTTCTGTAACAGGATAATGGAGTCCAACCGCACCGCTCCGCTTAAAGACCGCAGGAATTACCGCGGCTATCTGGAGTCCACAAAGGCGGTGCGTTTCGTGCTGGAACACAGGGACGAGAAGATAATCTACAACTTTATTACGGACCAGTACCCATATGCCGAATCCAAAGGCTACCTGCGCCTGTATTTCATGAACCAGAAATGCGTTTCCATGAGGGGGGCTGCAGAACTGGCCCATAAGATGGGAATGGCGGTATGCTACATGAGCATGCCCCAGGAGCGCCGTGGTCTGTATAAAATCAAATACGAAACCATATGCGAAGACGCCTCCTCCACGACTCCGGAGGCTATAATGCGGCAGTATTATAAGCTGCTGGAGTCCGACATCAAGGCGATGCCGTGGAATTATCTCTGGACGCACAGGCGTTGGAAAGATGAGACCGGCGTAGAATGGAAAGAATCTAATTAAACCAGATAAGATATGACAATCAAAGACTTACAACCTTCAATCGTATGGAATAACTTCTATTCCCTTACCCGTTGCCCCCGTCCTTCCAAGCACGAAGAGATAGTGCGCAAGTTCCTCCTTGACTGGGCCGCAGAGCACAAGATCGAGGCCCAGGTGGACGATACCGGTAACGTTATCATTCGCGTTCCCGCCACTCCCGGCTACGAGAAACTCAAGACCGTCGTGCTTCAGGGCCATATGGACATGGTCCCCCAGAAGAACGCAGATGTGCAGCATGACTTCGAGAAGGACCCCATCGAGACCTGGGTGGACGGCGAATGGCTGCGTGCCAAGGGAACCACGCTCGGTGCCGACAACGGCCTCGGAGTGGCACTGGCGATGGCTGTCGCGGAGTCGCCCGTGGTCAAGCACGGCCCCATCGAGATTCTTGTGACTTACGACGAGGAGACCGGCATGACCGGAGCCAACGCCCTGAAGCCCGGCCTGCTGAAGGGAGACATTCTTATCAACCTCGATTCCGAGACCGAAGGTGAGCTTTACGTGGGCTGTGCCGGCGGTCTTGACGCTACCGCAAGCGCCCGCTACCGCCGTAAGAAGGAGCCCCGCGGCCACCTCTGCTACAACCTGGCCGTCAAGGGCTGCCAGGGCGGACATTCCGGTATGGACATCATACTCTGCCGTGCCAACGCCAACCGTGCCATGGCCCGCGTGCTGCTGCCTCTGCTGGAGCGCAACGGCGTAAAGCTGATCGACCTTGAGGGCGGTACCCTCCGCAACGCTATCCCGCGTGAGGCATTTGCTACCGTTTACGTGCCCAAGAAGGGTCTGGTCGCCGCAAAGCGCACCGTCGCCCGCGTGGCAGCCGAACTGAAGGCAGAATATGCCGCGACCGATCCTAACTTGCAGGTAATCTTCGAGCCTTACGTGGCCGCCCCCGGTGAGGTCTGCGACCATGAGGACTGCAAATATGTCACTGAAGAGGCTGCCCTGCGCTTTGTGCGCTGCATCCTGGCCTGCCCCGACGGAGTGGAGCGTATGAGCGACACTATGCCCGGCATGGTGGAAACCTCCAACAACCTGGCGATGGTAAAGATATACCGTGGCGAATTCTCCATGAAGTGCCTTATGCGCAGCTCCGTGGATTCCGCCAAGATGGCACTTGCTGCCCGAATGAAATCCGTGTTCCAGCTGGCCGGCGTGCGCGTACGCTTTACCGGCGGCTATAGCGGCTGGGCTCCCAACGCCAAGTCGGAGATACGTGCCGTCATGCAGAAGGTATACAAGAAGATGTTCGGCAAGGAGCCTCTCATCATGGCCATTCATGCCGGACTTGAGTGCGGCATACTTTCCGGCGCTTATCCTCATTGGGATATGGTTTCCATGGGCCCGACCCTGCTGAGCCCCCATTCTCCCGACGAGCGCGCTTACATCCCTTCCGTGCAGAAGGTCTGGGACTTCCTGCAGGAGGTTCTGGTAAATATACCCGAAAAGTAGAAGATGATAATAATATTACGCTATGCAGTGACGGTCGTTTTAGCCGCTGCATGTGCATCAGGGGCTTTCGCCCAGGATAAGGTGGTGAAGGCGGTCCTGGAAACGGGCCGCACCGACAACCGTACCATGCAGCACGCAGACCATCTCGCCAATGTGATCGGCGGGCGGATAATCGGCTCTGCTGCTCTCACTGAGGCGGAGGCCTGGGTGAAGGAACAATTCGAGTCCTGGGGCCTTGAGGTAATGGTCCAGGAAGTGGGAGAGATCAACGTCGGCTTCAACCGCGGCCCCTGGTTCGGCCGTATGCTCAGCGAGGACGGCATGACCCTGCATTTCGGTACTCCGTCCTTCACCGCCGGTACTCACGGCAAGCAGATGGGGCATGTGCTCATCGAGCCTCACTCACGCCGTGAGCTGGAGCGCATGAAAGGGGCCCTGAAGGGCGCCTGGGTGCTTCTTGACGCTGAATCCAACGGCATGGCGATAGACTGGACCCCCAAGGGCGACAGCCTGCGTGCCGTGGCAATCGCCCGCAACGAAGAGATCGACCGCAAGAACATGGAGCGCAACCGCTGGAACTGGGAGCACCGCGACTCCGTGGCCAAAGAGATGCTGCCGTACGAAAAGGCTACGGCGCCGTTCTACAGGGAGATGGTGGAGGCCGGCGTGCTCGGCTTCATCCGTTCGACCAAGGTGCCCCTGCAGGTTATGTACGACCGTGCCGGTTGCTATCAGCTGACCATGGAGACCCTCCCGACGGCTTGCGATATACTTCTGGATGAGGCACAGTTCGCCGTGGTCAAGAAGAAGGTGGAGCGCAAGGAGACCTTCTTCCTGGAGTTCGACATCCGTAACCACTTCTACCGCGGGCCGGTCAAGTATCATAACGTCATAGGCATCATGCGCGGCAGCAAGTATCCCAAGGAGTACGTGCTGGCCGGCGGTCACCTGGATTCGTACGACTGCGGCACCGGAGCGGTGGACGACGGCAACGGCGTCTCCGTGACCATGGAGGCGGCGCGCCTGCTTGCAGCCTCCGGAGCCAAGCCCAAGCGCACGCTGCTCTTCTGCGTGTGGACGGGTGAGGAGTTCGGCCTTCTGGGCTCCAAGTTCTTTGTGGAGAGCGGGGTAGTGCCGCTGGACAAGATATCCAACTATTTCAACCGCGACGGCGGGCCGACCATGGCCACCGGCGTGAGCGTGCCTCCTGCAATGTATGACGATTTCGTGAAGGTATGCAAGCCCCTGGAGGGCTATTCCGACGTGCCGTTCGTGGTGGAGAAGAGGAGAGGCCCTTCGGGTCCCCGTCCCCGCAACGCCGGCGGCAGCGACCATGCATACTTTGCCATGAACGGCGTGCCTACGATCTCTTTCCGTGAGACCGATCCCCGCGGCTGGAACTTCGACTACCGTGAGATTTGGCACACGGAGAGCGATATGTACGGAAAACTTATCCCCGAGTATATGGAGCATTCCGCCGTTGTGACTGCGGTGGTGATGTACGGCCTTGGGAACCTTGATCACCTGCTTTCCCGCGACGGCTTGTACAAGTAATTGTTTTTTGTAACTTTGCAGAATAAACTAATAACTGATATTCATGAAAAGATTGTTTAATATCGCTCTGATCGGCATTGCTGTTCTTTCAATAAGCAGTTGTCTGGCGGGTAAGTTTATGAGTAGATATGCACTCCAGCCCAAGGTTCACGGTGTCGATGACATCGAGCGTACCCGTCACAAGGCTGATTCCCTGATGCCCGGTTCTACCGCATGGTACGACGGACTCAAGGCCCAGGGCATACTTCAGGATACCTGGACTACCAGCTGGGACGGCAAGAAGATACACGCTTGCTATGTTCCCGCCGCCAGGCCCGAGGATGCTCAGGGCACTGCAATCGTTATTCACGGATACGGCGACAACCACCTTGTGTTCCTGTATCTGGTACGTATGTATCGCGACCAGTTCAACTACAACGTGCTGTTCCCGGACCTGCAGTATCACGGCTATTCCGAGGGCGACGAGATCCAGATGGGCTGGTATGACCGTCTCGATATAGAGAAGTGGATTCCTATCGCCCACGAAATCTTCAACGACGATTTCATGGTTCTCCACGGCGTGTCCATGGGCGGCGCTACTGTAATGATGACCAGCGGAGACAGGCTTCCCGGTTACGTCAAGTGCTTTGTCGAAGACTGCGGTTATGCTTCCGTTGTCAAGCAGTTCAACAGCAACCGTAAGCAGAGTTTCGGTTTCATCCCGCCGGATGTCCTCCAGAGCGCAAGCGTGGTAACCAATAAACGCTATGGCTGGGGCTTTTGGGAGGCTTCTTCCACAGACCAGCTAGCCAAGTGCGTGCTGCCAATGCTCTTCATCCACGGCGATGCCGACGACTTCGTGCCCTTCTCGCACCTGCAGCTTAACTACGATGCAAAGAAGTACGGCTACAAGGAGAAATGGGTGGCCGAAGGCGCAGTTCACGCCAACGCTTATGCCAAGCATCCCGAGGAGTACCAGAAGAGGTGCCTTGGCTTCCTGACTACGGTCAAGAAGATGATCAACGACGGAACATATCCGCTGGGAGAATAGGCTTTATAATATGTTTCTTATAGTCCGTCCGCAAGTCTTTTTGCGGGCGGATTTTTTTGAGATAGTGCCAATAATTCATTATTTCAGGGACAATCTGGCAGGAAATAGTGTCAATTTGGTCAAATAATGTCACTGGTCCCGGGTTTGCAATTACATATTTCGGTTCCGCGAAGGAGCCCCGGGAATAAGGTCTTGGAGAACAGCCGGAAACCGGAACGATTAAAGTATTTGAACTATGTTACCTGTAAGAAGAACGCAAGATAGCTGGTTGCCGGACATTTTCAACGACTTTTTCGACAACAGCTGGATGACAAGGACCAACTACACCGCTCCTGCCATCAACGTAATTGAAAATGAGAAAGAGTACGATGTGGAGCTTGCCGCACCGGGACTCGACAAAGACGACTTCAAGGTCCACATCGATGAGGAAGGCATGCTCCACATCGAGATGGAGAAGAAGTCTGAGAACAAGGAAGGCAAGAAGCACGGCCGCTACCTGCGCCGCGAATTCTCCTACGAGAAGTTCCAGCAGACCCTGGTGCTGCCCGACGATGTTGAATGCGACAAGATCGAGGCCAAGGTAGAGAAGGGCGTGCTGAACGTCCGCCTGCCCAAGAAGGAGCTCATCCAGAAGCCCGCTTCAGTTAAGCAGATAGATATCCAATAATCTATACGGTTACAAACAAAAAACCGGGCCCTGCGAAGGGTCCGGTTTTTATTGTTTCAGTATGCCGATTAGGATTACTCTGCCACGACGACGACCTTCACGTCTGCAAAGACGCCCTTGTAGCACTTGACCTTTGCTTCGAACTCGCCAAGCTCCTTGATCTCAGGAACCTCGACGTTCTTCTTGTCAACCTCGAAGCCTTTCTCAACGAGTGCGTTGGCAACCTGGGCTGCGGTGACGGCGCCGTAGAGCTTGCCGCTCTCGCCGACCTTCACTGCTACCTGTACGGGCTCTGCTGCAAGTTTTGCAGCTTTGGCCTCGGCCTCGGCAATGTTCTTGGCCTCTTTGTGGGCGCGCTGGCGCACGGTCTCATCATGCTGCTTAAGAGCGGCAGGGGTGCCGATAGCTGCGAAACCCTGGGGAACCAGATAATTGAGAGCGTAACCGGTCTTTACTTCGACCACCTCACCGGCATCGCCGAGATTGGCCACATCTTTCTTAAGTATAATCTTCATAACGCTTCAATTATTTAAGGAGGTCAGTAACATAAGGAAGCAGAGCAAGGGAACGGGCACGCTTGATAGCCTGGGCGACCTTGCGCTGGAACTTGAGGGAAGTACCGGTGATGCGGCGGGGAAGGATCTTACCCTGCTCGTTGAGGAACTTCTTCAGGAACTCGGGGTCCTTGTAATCCACGTACTTGATGCCGGCTTTCTTGAAGCGGCAGTACTTCTTCTTGCGAACCTCTACGGTAGGAGGGTTCAGAT
>CAMZEC010000044.1 GCA_947305645.1 uncultured Bacteroidales bacterium
CTCCACCCCTCACGGCGGAGGCGGTCCCGGCAGCGGTCCCGTAGGCGTGGCCGAGAAGCTCGTCCCGCTTCTGGACGTTCCCCGCACCAGCGGCTTCCACGGCAACTTCGGCATTATCCTTCGCGCATGTGCCTACATACTGGCCCTCGGACGCGAGAACCTCAAGATGGCCGGCCCTCTTGCAACCCTCTCCGCCAACTACATCAAGGAGAGCCTGAAAGACTGCTACAAGCTGCCCATACCTACCGTCTGCAAGCACGAATTCGTGTTCGACGGTCTGGCCGAGCCCAACGGCGTAAGCACCCTGGACGTGGCAAAGAGGCTGCTGGACTACGGCTTCCACGCTCCCACTATCTACTTCCCGCTGCTCTTCCATCAGGCAATAATGATCGAACCTACGGAGACCGAGTCGCTGGAGACCATAGATGCTTTCATCGAAGTGATGCGCGTCATTGCCCGCGAGGCTGCGGAAAATCCAGAGATGCTGCACACGGCTCCTCACAATACGCCCATCGGACGTCCCGACGAGACCACAGCGGCACGTCAGCCTGTCCTGAAATACACAAGGTCATGAAACGTGCCCTCCTTCTGACTGTCCTGGCCCTGATGCCCCTCGTCGCTTCTGCAGGCGTCGTCAAGGGCAAGGTGACTGCCGCCGGCCGTCCGGTCGCAGGCGTGCAAGTGTCCGACGGCCGCCAGATAGTGCTCACGAATGCCCGCGGCCGTTATAAGATGAAGACCGACAAGGCCGACAGCGTGGTGTTCATCACCACTCCGTCGGGCTACAAAGCCGAAATGATAGACGCCCTGCGCCCTGGATTCTGGCAGATGCTCACCAAGCCTGCCGGCAAAAGGGAAGTGCATAACTTCAATCTCGTCCCCGAGTCCCAGGACAGGTACAGCATCATATTTATTACCGACTGCCACTTTGCCTCCGACCCCTCGAGAAACGACCTTGCGCGCTTTTCCGAAACCGTTCTGCCCGTCATCAAAAGGGAATATGACGCCGCTGCCGCCAAAGGGGCCGTCTATACAGTCAACCTGGGAGACTTCGCCCACGACCGCTACTGGTACGACTTCGACTTCAACGAGTATAAGGCGGAGCAGTTCCTGGCGGAGGCTGGCTATCCTTCTCCCGTCTACTCGGTTACCGGCAACCACGACAACGACGGTGCCATAGCCGGTCTGGGCGACAGGACGGACTTCGTGTCAGCATGGAATTACCGTCACACCTGGGGCCCCGCGTGCTATTCGGTCAACATAGGCGGCGACCACTGGATTTTCATGGATTCCGTGGAGTACCTGAACGACGGGGAACCTGACGCCAAGCACAAGAACATCAACGGCAAGCGCAATTACAACTGCCGCTTCCTGGAGAAGGACCTGGATTGGCTCAGGGAAGACCTGAAGTACGTATCTACCGACACCAGGGTTTTCTTCTGCTGCCATGTTCCGGTCGTGAATGACGCAAGCAAGTCGGAGGTGCTCATGCCCGGTCAGGCCGAGCTTCTGTACGACATTTTCCGTGACTTCCCCATGGTGTACCTGTTTTCCGGGCATACCCACAAGCACATCAACACCGATATGGGGCAGTTCTCCCGCTTCAAACAGTATATCTTCGGAGCTACATCCGGCAGTATGTGGCAGCATCCTGAGGGCTATCAGCCCATCGGGTCCGACTCATGCAACCAGGCGTTCAACGTCATGGACTGCAGCGCCGCTGTGCCTCAGCCCCGTTACGTAGCCGTGAACGGCAGCCCGGAGATGATGAGGGTGTACGACATCAACAAAGTAGGGGAGTTCTACCGAAACGACCCCCAGTGCCGTATTTTCCATAAACTCTATCCTGAGCGCAGCTGGTATGCCGATCCCAAGTTCAAGAACATGATATATGTGAACTACTGGGGATACGCTCCCGGCCAGAAGGTGGAGATACTGGAGAACGGCAAGCCTCTGAGCGTTACGCACTCAAAGCTGGACGAGCCGCTCTACGTGATTACCTACATAACTCCCAAGCTGGACGAAAAGAGCGAAGCCTCCAAGTCCAACGCGAAGGACAGACGCACTCCGCACAGCTTCGTGGCTACTGCAAGAACAGCCACGGCTCCTGTGACCGTACGTGTTACAGATGCCGAAGGCAAGGTGCTTTACGAGCAGAGCCTGAAGCGACCCAAAGAATTCAACAAGAATACACATTAACTAACAATCAATTGAATATGAAAAATTATTTTGATCTTACCGGCCGTGTTGCAGTTGTGACCGGCGCATCCACAGGACTCGGTCTCCAGATGGCTAAAGCTTTCGCCAGCCAGGGAGCAAATCTGGTACTTCTTGCCAGGCGCATGAACCTTCTCGAAGAGAATGCCAAGGCTATCAATGAAGAATTCGGCGTAGAGGTTCTGCCTTTCGCCTGCGATATTACCGATACCGAGAAGGTTAAGGCAGCGGTGGCCGCCACTATGGAGAAATTCGGCCGCGTGGACATCCTCATGAACAATGCAGGTACCGGCGCAGTCGCCCCTGCGGAGGAAATCACCGACGAGCAGTTCAAGAAAGAGCTGGACATCGACCTCTTCGGTACATTCAACTGCTCCCGTGAATTCGGTAAGGAGATGATCAAGGCCGGTTACGGACGCATCATCAACATCGCTTCCATGTACGGTCTGGTGGGCAACCTCATCTGCGGCAGCGCCCCTTACCATGCAGCCAAGGGTGGCGTCGTGAACCTTACCCGCGCACTCGCTGCAGAGTGGGGCAAGTACGGCATCACCGTCAACAGCATCTGCCCCGGTTACTTCTACACCGACCTCACCACCGCAACCCTGGATTCCGATTACTTCCAGGCCATTGCCAAGCAGAGCATCCCTATGGCCCGTTACGGCAAGTCCGGAGAGCTTGACACCTGCGCCCTCTTCCTGGCATCTCCCGCCAGCACCTATGTCAATGGCCAGAACATCGCCGTCGACGGAGGCTATACCTGCATCTAGCAATATATTTGGGCAAGGTCTCCTTTTAAGCAGCAGACCTTGCCCGAAGAAATGCCTATGACGTCATTCCATGGCGTTTTGCCGGGCAAGGTCCTAACATTATTTCGGGACCTTGCCCGATTGCTTTCCATTTCAATCCGCTTTATGGAGCGAAGCGACTAAGCCACCTCCCCGAGGGAGGGGGTTTGGGAGAGGGGTGACGTGTAGGGAAAGCGACCGCGAAGCGGTCCAGTTGCTTTCCATTTTTTGGATACAAAAAAGGGAAAGCTGACTGTATCGCACCGCTACAACCTCATACCCTTGCTACCTTCCGGTCCTGGGGGAGTTTTGAGGGAGCTGGTCGTACAGGACTTTCCCGCTGCAAAGTTATAAAAAAAACGGAGAAAGCTCAGCTCTCTCCGTTTTTTTCTTTAGATACTGTCGAAAATCAGCGGAAGAATATCGTCCACCTTTTCGAATTTCCAGATTCTTTTTCCTCCTACCATAATCACGCTCATGGGCTTGCCGGCTCTTGTCTGGTATTGGGCCATAACCTGTCGGCAGGCTCCGCAGGGCGTAGCCGGCTCGTCGGTGATGCGTCCGTAAACGCCGCCGGCGAGGGCTATGCTCACCATTTCCTTGTCCGGATACTTGGCGCTGGCGGCGAACATGGCCGTTCGCTCAGCGCAGAGGCCCGAAGGGAATGCTGCATTTTCCTGGTTGGCTCCCCGGACGATCTGGCCGTTGGTCATACGCACCGCGGCTCCCACGTTGAAATGGGAATACGGGGCGTAGGAGCCCTGCATGCCTTCGATTGCGGCCTGCGCAAGCTCCCTGTCCTCGGCGTTAAGCTCGTCTATGGACGCGAATTCCTGATAGCTTATGTTAATCTTCTGTTCTGTCATTGGTTATCAGTTTCTGTCAGTACTAGGTGAACTGCTCCTTCAGACGGGCGATCTTGGCGTCGGCGTCATCTCCCTTTGCTCCGAAGTAGAACTTGATCTTGGGCTCGGTGCCGGAAGGGCGCACGGAAACCACATCGCCGGCCTCGTCGAAGAACTGAAGAACGTTCGATTTGGGCTGGCCGGTCTTCTCGGGCTCCAGGTAATCGACCACCTTGTTGACGGGGGAACCGCAGAGTTCCTTGGGAGGATTGTTGCGGAGATCGACCATGATCTGCTGGATCTCCTGAGCGCCGCTGATGCCTTTGCGCACCAGGCTCACGAGGCCCTCCTTGCGGTAGCCGAACTCCTTGTATATCTTCTGCATCAGCTGGTAGAGCGTCATGCCGTTGTCGGCGGCCCATGCAGCGCACTCTGCAATCATCATGCAGCTCACTGGTGCATCTTTGTCGCGAACGAACTGGCCGACGTTGAAGCCGTAGCTCTCTTCGCCGCCGCAGATGAACTCGCCGCCTTCGGCTTCCATGCGTTTAACGACCTCGGCAATGTACTTGAAGCCGGTGAGCACGTTATATACGGGTACGCCGAATTTCTTGCAGATGTCGCTGATGAGTTCGGTGGTCACGATGGTCTTTACGACATACTTGCCGGGGACGAGCTTGCCCAGCTCCTTCCAGCGGGTGAGTATGTAGTAGGTGAGCATAGAGGCCGTCTGGTTGCCGTTGAACAGCACTATCTTGCCTTCGTCGTCACGTACCGCAATGCCCACGCGGTCGGCGTCGGGGTCGGTTCCGATCACCAGGTCGGCGCCGGTGGCTTCGGCCTTCTCGATTGCCAGCTTCAGGGCTGCCGGCTCCTCCGGGTTGGGGGAGACGCAGGTAGGGAAGTTGCCGTCGGAGATGTCCTGCTCGGGCACGTGGATTATGTTGCTGAAGCCGCTGCGCTTGAGAATTTCTGGGACAAGACGTACGCCGCAGCCATGGAGGGGGGTGTAAACGATCTTAAGGTCGTTGTGCCGGGCAACCGCTTCCGGACTGAGACGCAGGGAAAGCAGGTCGCGGAGGTACAACTCGTCCACGTCGGCGCCCATGGCCTCTATTTCGCCGCAGCGCAGGCCGGACTCGAACTTAACCATGGAAGGGTCGGTAATCTTCGCAACCTCAGCCACGATTTCCTTGTCGACCGGGGAGGTTACCTGCCCGCCGTCGGACCAGGAGACCTTGTAGCCGTTGTACTCCTTGGGGTTGTGCGAGGCGGTTATCATGATGCCGGCCACAGCCTTCTTGAGACGCACGGCGTAGCTCATTTCGGGAGTGGGGCGGATATTGTCGAACAGGAACACATGAATACCGTTGGCAGAAAGCACGTCTGCGGCTATGCGGGCGAATTCCTTGCTGTTGTTGCGGGAGTCGAATGATATGACCACGCGCGGATCGTCGCCGTTGTAGTGCTGCAGGATGTAGTTCGCAAGGCCCTGGGTTGCCATGCCTACCGTGTACTTGTTCATTCGGTTGGTACCTACGCCCATAATGCCGCGGAGGCCGCCGGTGCCGAATTCAAGGTCTTTGTAGAATGCATCCTCGAGTGCTGCGGGATCCTCGTTGCGGAGTTTGAGAATCTGCATTTTGGTCGCCTGGTCGAAGTCTCCTTCGAGCCAGTTCTGTACTTTGAGTTCGAATTCTTTCATATCTCTTTGCAAGTTTCGTTCTTGGTCTCGAATACCCTGCCCGGGTAGCGTTCAATTATGCTGCGGTTGTGGGTTACCATCACTATTGCGGTGCCCTGTTCGCGGTTTATCTGCATGAGGAGCTGGAGTATGCCTTCCGCGGTTTCCGCGTCCAGATTGCCAGTGGGCTCGTCTGCAATAATGACTTCGGGGGAGTTGAGGATGGCGCGGGCGATGGCAATGCGCTGCTGTTCGCCGCCGGAGAGCTGGTGGGGCATTTTATGCGCTTTGGTCTGCATCCCCACGGCCTCGAGCACTTCCAGGATACGCTTGTCCATGGCCTCGCGGTCTTTCCATCCGGTAGATTTGAGCACGAAGTCGAGGTTGGCTTCGACGCTGCGGTCCATAAGTAACTGGAAATCCTGGAAAACCACGCCCAGCTTGCGGCGGAGCATGGGAATGTCGCGCCTGCGCAACCTGGCCAGATTGTAACCGCAAACCTCGGCCTCGCCGCTTTTAAGGGGGTTTTCTGCAATAATGGTACGGATTATGGATGTCTTTCCGGTACCTACTTTGCCGACGATATAGACCAGGTCGCCCTCGCGGACTTCCATATTCATTCCGTAGACGACGATGCTCTCGCCGCTTGTGATGTCAGCATCTTTGAAAAATATCACATTTTTCATGAATTTTCTGGCCTTAAACTCTGCAAATATAAGTTATTTTGAGTAAATTTGTAAGTTAAAATACCAATTTTATGCGAGTAAGATTATTATTGGCTGCTTTATTGCTCTCGGTGTCGCTGAATGCGGCTTCTGACGGGCGCACGGAGCTCTTCCGCGAGGCGGTCTCTCTATATAACGCAGGGATGTATGAACGCGCCGCGTCTCTCTTCGACCGGCTTAAGGGGGAGTCCGTCAGCGACGGATACGCACTGCTTTGTGCAATCAAGATGCGCGCCTCCGGACTGGATGCCCTTGTGGCTGATTACGAGGAGGAGTGGGAGAATACGCCGCTGTCCAATCAGATAGACTGGGAGTACGGAAGAGTGCTCTTCGATGCCGCCCGTTACTCCGATGCCGCCGGGCGCCTGCAACGTGTCGAGCCCGGCAAGCTGGAAAATGTGATGCTGCCGGAACTGGCGTTCAAGCAGGGCTATTGCGATTATGTCGCCGGACGGCTTGCAGATGCGCGTACGGGTTTCCTGAAGGTCGAAGACCTGCCCATGTCGGACTATAAGGCTCCCGCACGCTATGGCTTGGGCTTCATAGCCTATAGCGACAAAGATTTCGCCGAGGCGCAGAAGTGGTTTGAACTTTCAGCTGCAGACCCCCGCTTTGAACAGCTCTCGAGATTCTATCTGGTGGACTGCCACTTCATGCAGAAGGATTACGACTACGTGCTTTCGGAGGGAGTGGAGCAGTTCGGGCAGCAGCCCGAGCAGCGCCGCAACCGCATTGCGCGTATGATTTCCGAGTCTTACCTGGTCCGCGGTGAGAAGGAAAAGGCTAAAGAGTATTATGCGGCCACCGCAAAGGACAATATGAGCAGGGCCGATTGGTTCTACGCCGGCTCCGTGCTGTATGCGGTGGAAGACTGGCCCGGTGCGATTGAGAATTTCTGCAACATGCGCGATCGTACCGATTCCCTCGGGCAGATTGCCAACTACCAGCTTGCGAACGCCTACCTCAATACCGGCAATAACGTGGGAGCCATGAACGCTTTCAAGGATGCCTCGGAAGTGAAGTGGAACCCTGCCATGCAGGAAGACGCCCTCTTCAACTATGCCAAGCTGGCCTTCGACCTGAATAAAGACACCAAGCCTTTCGCCAGATATATAGCAGATTACAGCACGTCCAGGAGGGGCGACGAGATTTACAGCTACATGGCCCTCGCATCGTTGTACAACAGGGATTACGTGGGCGCTGTCGAGGCTTACGACAAGATCGACGAGCTGAGTCAGGATCAGCAGAACAACTACGTGAAGGCTTATTACCTCAGGGGCGAGCAGCTTATATCCAGCGGTGCCTATACGGATGCGATTCCCTGCCTGAAGGCCGCTGCATACTATCTGCCCAAGCACGACAAGATCAATCAGCTGGCCCGCTACTGGCAGGCTGAGGCGTGTTACCGCTCGGAGGATTACGAAGAGGCGGCAAAGATTTTCGCCGACCTTTACAATCTCTCTGCCCTTGAAGGGGAGTCTGAAGGCAAGGCGCTCTCTTACAACGTGGCATATTCCCACCTCAAGAACAAAGAGTACAACCCTGCGGCCCGCTGGTTTGACATTTACCTGAACGAGGGCGACAAGGCTTACCGCAAGGATGCCCTGCTCCGCCGTGCCGACTGCGATTATGTGCAGCGTAACTACAGCCAGGCTGTCAACTCTTACAAGAACGCTATAAAGGAGATAGGGGTTAGTGAGGATATCTATCCGTATTGCCAGCTTGCCCTCTGCTACGGACTCACAGGAGACAAGAAGTCCAAGGCCGAGGCCCTGTCCTTCGTCATGAAGGCGGATCCTGCAACTCCCATGTACGCAGAGGGACTATATGAGCTGGGCCGTGCCTACATGGACATTTCGGAGAACGTCAAGGCCATGAACGCCTTCATCCTTCTGCGCGACAACGCCTCCGACAAGGAAACCAAGGCCAAGGCTCTGATAGGCATAGGAATGGTGAGCCGTAACACTTCCGATTACGACAGGGCGCTTTCCTGTTACAAGGAGGTCGTCCGTCTGCTGCCGGGAAGCCAGTACGCAGAAGACGCCATGTTTGCCATCGAGTCCATTTATCAGGCCCTGCACACTCCGGAGAAGTATCTGGAGTATGTTGAGGAGAACAATCTCGCATCCGGTAAATCGGAGTCAGACAAGGAGAACCTTTACTTCAATACGGCCGAGCAGGTTTACCTTTCCGGCAACTACGTGCAGGCGGCCGCTTCGCTCCAGAAGTATCTGGACAGCTATCCCGAGGGAAGCCATGTCACGAACGCCATATTCTATCTCGCCGAGTCGTATGCGGCTCTCGGCAACAAGGAAAAAGCGTGCGAATACTACAACAAGGTGATAGAGGCTCCCGATGCAGGCTCTTTCGCCGAAAGCTCCATGCTGCGCTCCGCGGAACTTAACTTCAGCCTCGAGCGCTTCAGTGCGGCGTATGACGCATATCTGCGCCTGCGTGACAATGCCAAGCTTGACGACAACCGCGTGAAAGCCCTGTTTGGAATGATGAGGTCTGCCTACAAGGCCCGCATGTACTCAGAGGCGGCCGATGCTGCCGGCGCGGTCGAAGCTCTCTCCGGCCAGTCCGAAGCACTTCTGCGTGAGGCCTCATACATCAAGGCCAAGTCGCTGCTGTCTTGCAGCAGGCGTGACGAAGCCCTTGCCGAATTCCGCAAACTCTCCGCCCAACCGTCCACCGACGAAGGCGCCGAGGCTTGCTATATGTTGATTCAGGATGCATTCGACAGGGCGGACTACTCCGCCGTCCAGCAGAAAGTGTTCGACTTTTCCGGCAAATCCGGCGGACAGAACTACTGGCTTGCCCGCTGCTACGTTACCCTTGCCGATACCTTCGTTCAGCAGGAAAAGAAAGATCAGGCTAAAGCGACGCTGCAGAGCATACTCGACGGCTACACTCCCGAACGCCAGGACGACGACATCCTGGATTTGGTAAAGGCCAGACTTAACAAACTTAACTAGTTTTGCCAGCAATGAAAAGATACACCATACTGATAGCGGCATTTCTCCTGCCTCTGTTCCTCGGGGCCCAGAATCTTAATCCTGAGGTGCAGGTTACGAACGAATACGAGACCCGTATCAACGACGTAGCCAAGCAGGGACCTGCGATGACGGTCCCGGACTCCATGCTGCGTTTCGACTATCATTTCGATTATTCGGTATTCGAGTCTCCCTACAAAGGCGCATACGAATTCTCGCCATATTCCGTGCTTATCACTCCGGCCGCCGGAGCGTACGACGGCCGCAAACTCTACCTGCGCGCCGGAGCCGGATGGGTACTCAGGCCCGAGTTGGACCTCGTGTGGTCGGCGGTTGACCGCAAGCGTGCGGCCGTGAATGTCTTTGCCACCGGCAGGGGTTTCTACGGCGACTACCTGAAGATCGCGGAAGATACTTTCGTGGCGGATAAGAGCACATTGTACAACGGCTGGGATTTCAATACCGTTGCAGGAGTCGATACCCGTTTCAGTATCGGCCAGTCCGTGCTTCGTGCCGAGCTGGCCTATGAAGGCCTGTTTACAGGGCATCAGCTTTATGGCAATGCCGTAGGGCACGCGCCATATGCCGCTGTCAGCCTGGGCAAAGACGACGCTCTCGGCTTCACGTATCGCGCAGATCTGAAGTACCGCTATGTAAACGACAGACTCGAGGGCAACGGGCCCAAAGAAGACCATGACGTGCGGGCAAACTTCACGGTTTCGCCCTACCTCGGCGAGAGACTTCGCGTGGGATTCGATTTGGATTTCGCTTACAACAAGGCCTTTACAGGTTTTGAAGGACATCCCCATATTCTGTTCGGCGACGGAGCCTGGGATTTCGATGCCGGCTTCAGGATCGGTTGGTACAGCAACGAAGGGGACGGACAGTTTACCATCTGCCCGGACCTGAAAGCCTTCTGGCATCTGCTCGACAGGCACCTTGACCTTTATGCAGGGGCGGTCGGGAAGAACCATATGCTGAGTTATTGGGACTACAAGACCATGGCTCACCGGTATTTTATCAGTTACGACGTTCCCCGTCCGGTGCGCGAGATTGCAGACCTTTATCTGGGCGCCCGCGGCTTCACCGGCTTCGGGCTCAGATGGGATTTGAAGGCAGGATACGTCTTCATGGATGACGCGCCTCTCTGGACCGTAAGTGCCACCGGCGGCGAGACCCTTACATTCAACGACTTCGGTATGCTTCACGCAGACCTGGATTTTGCATGGAGCAGCAAACGTGTCGACGTACAGGGCGCAGTCCATTACAACTGGCTCCCTGAAGGAGTTGAAGACAGGGTATTCATGCCGGCGGCCGTAAGGGCTGACCTTAAGGCATCTTACAACTGGATGAAAAGAATCTACGCAGGCGTGTCCGGGAATATGTCTACAAGCCGTTCAGCGGTAGTGAACGATGTTACCGTGGAGCTGCCCTGGTATCTTGACCTGGGTGTTTGGGCCGAATACAAGTTCAACGACAAGCTGGGCGTCTGGCTCAAGGGAAGCAACCTGCTGAACCATCAGGTCAGGCAAAGCCCCATGTACTGCCAGTACGGCCCTTCGGTCATCGCCGGCATAACCCTTAGTTTGTGATTTTTTGTGTAAATTTGCGAGTTTTTTTAAGATATTATGATTGATCAGGAAGAGATGAAACAGGCGGAAGAACAGTATTCCGCAAACAGTATCCAGGTTCTTGAAGGCCTCGAGGCGGTGCGCAAGCGCCCTTCGATGTACATAGGCGACATATCCGAGCGCGGACTCCACCATCTGGTCTATGAAGTCGTCGACAACAGTATCGACGAAGCCATGGGCGGTTTCTGCGACACCATCGACGTGCGCATACTGGAAGGCGATTCTATCCGTGTTACGGATAACGGCCGCGGTATTCCTACCGGAATGCATGAGAAGGAACACCGTTCCGCCCTGGAAGTGGTTCTGACCGTGCTGCACGCCGGAGGTAAGTTCAGCAAGAACAGCTACAAGGTCTCCGGAGGCCTGCACGGCGTGGGCGTATCCTGCGTGAACGCTCTGTCTGACTTGCTGGTCGCCGAAGTGCACCGCGAGGGCAAGATTTTCGAGCAGCGTTACTCCAAGGGCAAGCCCATCACCGAGGTGAAGGTGACAGGGGAGGCGTCCGATACCGGAACCATCATTACCTTCCACCCGGATCCGGAAATCTTCCAGCAGACCACCCACTACAGGTACGATACCCTGGCGGCCCGCCTCCGTGAGCTGGCTTTCCTGAACAAGGGCATCAAGATTACCCTTACCGACGAGCGTGAAGAAGTCGACGAGTTCGTACAGGACGAGAGCGGCGAATCCAAGGCCACCGGCCGCAAGGTTTTCCGCAGCGACATCTTCTACTCGGAGAAGGGCCTGAGCGAGTTCATCGAATACCTCGATGCAGGAGCACAGACCATCATTCCCCAGCCTGTCTGCATCGCTTCCGACAAGATTATCCCCATAGACATAGCTCTTCAGTACAATAGCGGCTACTCGGAGAAGATTTACTCATACGTCAACAATATCCATACTATCGAAGGCGGTACTCACCTCCAGGGCTTCAAGATGGGCCTCAGCCGTTCCCTGAAGCAATATGCAGAGAAGAACAAGCTCCTCGACAAGTTCAAGGGCGACCTGGCTCCGGAAGACTTCCGCGAGGGCCTTACGGCGGTTATTTCCGTCAAGATAGCTGAGCCTCAGTTCGAAGGCCAGACCAAGACCAAGCTCGGCAACCCCGAGGCTACGTCGGCAGTATCCCAGGCGACCGCGGCCGCTCTCGACATGTATCTGGAGGAGAACCCCAAGTTCGCCAAGACCATCATAGACAAGATAGTGCTGGCTGCTACAGCTCGCGCCGCCGCCCGCAAGGCGCGCGAGATGGTGCAGCGAAAGAGCCCTCTGGGCGGCGGCGGCATGCCCGGCAAGCTGGCCGACTGCTCCGACAAGGACCCCGAGCGCTGCGAGCTCTTCCTGGTCGAGGGTGACTCTGCAGGCGGAACCGCCAAGCAGGGACGCGACCGCCGTACGCAGGCCATCCTGCCTCTCCGCGGTAAGATACTTAACGTAGAGAAGGCCTCCGGAGACCGTGCCTTCGATTCCGAAGAAATCCGCAATATCTATACTGCCCTCGGCGTTACCGTGGCCATGGAGGACGAAACGGGAGAGAAGCACATGGACCTGAGCAAACTGCGCTATCACAAGGTGGTCATAATGACCGATGCCGATGTGGACGGTTCGCACATCGCCTGCCTTATCCTGACCTTCTTCTTCCGCTATATGTACGACCTCATCAAGAACGGTTACGTTTATCTTGCAACTCCGCCGCTCTACCTGGTCAAGAAGGGCAAGGAAGAGATTTACTGCTGGACAGAGGAGCAGCGCGAAGAGGCTGCCCTCAAACTGGGCAAGGGTACCGACAAGGGTTACACCGTACAGCGCTACAAAGGTTTGGGTGAGATGAGCGAGGAACAGCTCTGGCAGACCACCATGAATCCTGCCAACCGCCGCCTGCGCCAGATTACCATAGACAACGCAGCCCAGGCAGAACGTACATTCTCCATGCTCATGGGAGACGACGTACCGCCCCGCCGTCAGTTCATTGAAGAGAACGCACATTACGCAAACATCGATGCTTGATATTTTCGACCGCATAGAACGCGACAGCGGCGGCCCCATCGGCCAATACTTCGAGCAGGGCTTCGGTTACTACATGTACCCGCGTCTGGAAGGCGAGCTTGGCCCTCACATGACTTTCAACGGCACCCCGGTGCTCAACTGGAGCCTGAACAACTACCTCGGGCTTGCCAACCATCCCGCAGTTCGCAAGGCCGACGCCGACGCGGCTGCACAGTGGGGCCTGGCATATCCCATGGGAGCCCGTATGATGAGCGGCCACACCCGCTATCACGAGCAGCTGGAGCAGACTTTCGCCCGTTTCGAGAAGAAGGAGGACGCATTCCTCTACAACTTCGGCTATCAGGGCATAGTCTCCACCATCGATGCGCTTACCGCACGCCACGACGTTATAGTGTATGATGCCGAATGCCATGCCTGCCTGCTGGACGGCATACGTCTGCACATAGGCGAGAAGTACAAATACCGCCACAACAATATCGCCGACTGCGAAAAGGTGCTCGCCCGCGCCTGCAAGGTGGCGGAAGAGAACGGCGGCGGCGTGCTGCTTATCACCGAAGGCGTATTCGGTATGACAGGCGCCCTCGGCATCCTGGACCAGATAGCCGCCCTCAAGAAGAAATACAGCTTCCGTATCCTGATAGACGACGCCCACGGCTTCGGCCTGCTGGGACCTCACGGACGCGGCACCTCCGAGCAGCTCGGCTGCATGGATGATATAGACCTGTATATCGGCGCCTTCGCCAAATCCATGGCTTCGATTGGTGGATTCGTGGCCGGCCCTCACAAGATCATCAACTATCTGCGCATGAACATGCGCTCGCAGATGTATGCCAAGTCACTGCCTATGCCGCTGGTAATAGGCAACATGAAGCGAATGGAGATTATCGATTCGCCCGAGGGGGACGAGCTGCGTGCGAAGTGCTGGGCCATCACTCATGCCATACAGGAAGGCTTCCGCAAAGAAGGTTTCGATATCGGTGAAGCCCAGGCATGTGTGACTCCGGTTCATATCTTCGGCGGAGTGGCCCAGGCGACCAAGATGGCAAAGGACCTGCGGGAGAATTACAGAATCTTCTGTTCCATGGTCATCTACCCGGTGATTCCCAAGGGCATGATTATATTCCGCATCGTTTCCACCGCCGCCCATACGATGGAAGACGTGGAATACACGCTCAAGGCATTCAAGGAGATCAAGGCCAAACTTGACGCCGGTCTGTACGACGGCGACGACATAGCAGAAATGAAGATTGATTAATGTCATTCTGAACACAAATGTCATTCTGAACGCAAATGTCATTCTGAACGCAAATGTCATTCTGAACGCAGTGAAGAATCTCTATTTCCAGGACAAAGTCATCATAGTCACCGGTGCCAGTTCGGGCATCGGCCTTGCTTCCTGCAGGCTCTTCGGGAGCCTCGGAGCCAAGGTTGTGATGGCCGCACGCTCCTACGACAAACTGCTGTCTCTCGCCCCTTCGGTCGGGCCGGCGGAAAGTGTGTTGTGCGTGAAATGCGACGTGTCCGTAGAGGAGGACTGCAAGGCGCTGATTATGGCCGCAGTGAAGCGCTTCCGGCGGATAGACATTCTTGTAAACAATGCCGGACTGTCTATGAGGGCAATGTTCAAAGACCTGGATCTCAAGGTGATACATTCTCTCATGGATGTTAATTTCTGGGGTACTGTAAATTGTACCAAATATGCGTTGCCATATCTCCTGGAGACTAAAGGACAGGTGGTAGGCGTGATAAGCATTGCCGGCTATTCTGCTCTTCCTGCCCGTACGGGATACAGCTCATCCAAGTATGCTATCCGCGGATTCCTGGACACCTTGCGCATTGAGCATATGAAAGACGGCCTCGGAGTGTTGGTTTTCGCACCAGGATACACCTCTTCCAATGTGCGTAACGCCGCACTGACTGCGGACGGAAGCGCGCAAGGGGAGACCCCTCTTGACGAGGACAAGCTTATGAGCGCGGAAGAGTGCGCCCGGCATCTGGCACACGGCCTGGCCAAACGCAAGTCCGAGCTTATCCTGACGGGGCTCGGAAAAGCCACGGTTTGGGCCCACAGACTTTTCCCCAGGCTGACAGATAAATTGACTTACAAATACATAGCACGTGAAACTGACAGCCCATTTAGATAAGTTCCTGCCCCTTCTGGTAGTAGCTGCCCTGATTGCCGCCGTAGCTCCGCGTACGGCTAAATTCGGCTACGATTATAAGAAAGGATCTACTTGGAAATACGAGACCCTGTTTGCTCCGTTCGACTTCCCGATTATAAAGACTTCAGAGCAGATACAGGAAGAGCTGGAAAAGGCCCAGGGAGCACGCGTCCCTTACTACAAGTATTCTCCGACCGTTACCGGTTCCTGCATTGCGGCAGCCGACGATCTTGAGCTGGGAGATATGAGGCCAGTCGTGGTTGAATCCCTCCGTAGCATTATGGAAAAGGGAGTGCTTGCCGACGATGAAGTGCCTGTGGACGTGGAGATTATATACGTCCAGAAGGATAAGAGGGCTGTGAAAGTGCCCGCAACAGAGGTGATGGGCCTCTCCCAGGCACGGGCCAGACTGGTCTCCGAGGTGCAGGGTGCAAGCGCCAGCGCCGCTGTGGATTCGCTGCTGAAGGCAAAAGGGGTATATGGGCTTATAGTTCCGAATCTGGTTTATGATGCCAAAACTTCCGAGGCGGTGAGCGC
Source organism: uncultured Bacteroidales bacterium (assembly GCA_947305645.1). Taxonomy (GTDB): domain Bacteria; phylum Bacteroidota; class Bacteroidia; order Bacteroidales; family UBA932; genus Cryptobacteroides. The sequence continues at coordinate 15,593 of CAMZEC010000044.1, forward strand.
GGAAGCTGTCAGGCGCATTTCGCCCACCGGTGGCTATGTGTCTGCAGGTCAGCTTATTGTCTCCAACGGCGAGGTGGTTACGGCAGAAATCGCCCAGATACTTGATTCTTACAAGCGTGAATACGAGAGCAACGTCGGCAGTACCGGACCTGTGTATCTAAGCATTCTGGGCAATGTCATGGTGGCGCTTCTCATGGCTGTGCTGTTCTTCTTGTCCATACTGTTTTCCGGCAAGAGCTTCTTCACAGAGAACAGGCGCTACTACTATCTGGTGTTCGTGTATGCGATCTTCTCGGTTGCTATTACCCTGATCTGCCGCATCAATTCGGCATGGCTCTTCCTTACTCCGCTTACGCTTGCAGCGCTGTTTCTGCAGGCATTTGTACGCGCCAGGGTGATAGTGCCTGTGTACATAGTTTCTCTCATGCCTCTGCTGGTTTATGCAGACCATGGCGCCTCCCTGTTCATCATTTTCCTGGCCGGAGGTATGGTCTCCATTTACGCCTCCCGTTATCTGGTACAGGGATGGAAGCAGTTCATGCTGGCCCTTATCAATTTTGTGGCAATGGCTCTTTCATACATTGCCCTTCACCTTGCCGGAGCAATCAGCACTCCGATGCTGGCAGACCTTCTGCGCCTCTTTATCGCCTCCTTCCTTGCGGTCGCAGGTTATCCTCTGATTTATCTCTTCGAAAAGATATTCAACCTGGTGTCCAATTCCCGCCTGGCCGAGCTTGCCGACACGTCTTCGTCGATCTTGCGTGAGCTTGAGCAGAAAGCTCCCGGAACTTTCCAGCACTCCCTTCAGGTGATGAACATGGCTGATGCGGCCGCCCGTGCCATCGACGCCAATCCTCTGCTGCTCAGGGTGGGAGCCCTATATCACGATATAGGCAAGATGAACAATCCCATATGCTTCGTAGAGAACGAATCCCTCCTGAACAAGACGGAAGACCAGAAATACCATACTAACCTGGAGCCCAAACAGAGCGCCGAAGATATTATCAAGCATGTGTCCGATGGCGTGGATATGGCCCGCAAGCACAGACTGCCGGGCATCGTGGTCGAGTTCATACGCACGCATCACGGAACTACCGTTACCGGCTATTTCTGGGGAAAGCACCTGGCTGCCAATGGCAGTCCTGAAGAAAAGGCTGCGTTTACTTATCCGGGGCCGGCCCCTACTACCAAGGAACAGGTTATTCTTATGCTGTGCGACAGCATAGAAGCGGCGTCCCGCACCCTTAACGAATATACCCCCGAAGCTTTCTCCGCTTTCGTGGAGAAGATAATCCAGGGGAAGGTGGACCAGGGACAGCTGCTGAATGCAGAGATTACCATCAAGGAGCTGAATGAAGTCAAGCAGGCAATCAAGACTTACCTTGCCCAGATGCATCACGGGCGTGTGGCTTATCCTGCTGCCAGAAAGAAATTTTTAAATTTTAAATAACGTTATGAATCTTACAAAGAAACAAATCGACGATCTTAACATTGAGCTTACCGTTGAGGTGGCTCCTGAGGATTACGCAGAAGAAGTACACAAAAAGCTGGCGGAGCGCAGGCGTACCGCCGAATTCAAGGGCTTCCGCAAGGGTATGGTGCCCGCTTCCCTGATCAAGAGGGTATATGGCGAGCAGGTGCTCGTGGATGCGGTAAACGACGTGGTTACCGGCGCTTTGGACAAGTATATAAAAGACAATAACTTGCATCTGCTGGGCGAGCCTCTCGGCAGTGAGAATAATCAGCCGGAGATAGAGTGGGCAGACGGCAATTCCTTCACTTTCGTGTTCGATGCAGCTCTTTCCCCCGAGGTTAAGGTTGAGGTCGAGGCGGCAGACGAAATAGTTAAGTACAGCATCACCAGCTCCGCCAAGGAGAAGGCTTCAGCAATAGAGAATTATAAGAAGTATTACGAGGAGCGCAATAAGGATAAGGAGAATCCCGAGGTGAAGAGCGACGAGGAGATAGAGAAAGAGGTTACCGAGCGCCTGAAGGAAGAGCACAAGCAGGAGGCCGAATGGCGCCTGAGCAAGGATATCCGCGACTTCTATGTGGCAAAAGCCGGTGTGAAGCTCCCTGAGGAGTTCCTTAAGAGGTGGCTGTTCGTTGCCAATCAGGGCAAGCTGAGCAAAGAGGATATCGAGAAGGATTTCGCAGGTTTCTGCGAGGACTTCAAGTGGCAGCTGGTCCGCGGCAGCCTTATGCAGAAGTTCGGTTTCAAGGTTGAGCACGATGACATCTACGAGGCCGCAAAGGCTTATGTATCATACCAGTACGCAATGTACGGCCTGGGCAACGTTCCCGAGGAGATGATTACCGAGGCAGTAGGCAACATCCTCAAGGACCGCCGCCAGCTCGAGCGCCTCTCCGAGCAGGTCGAGGACAACAAGGTAATCGCCAAGATCAAGGAGACCGTCAAGTTCAAGGCCACCAAGATCTCTTCCGAGAAGTTCCGCGAGCTGTAAGCTACCGCAACGGTGCTCGCCGGCACACCGTTGAGCGAGTTTTCGTCCCTTTTCTCGCGCAAAGGTGCCCAAAATAGCACCGTTGCGCGAGGTGCCCGCCGGATTGTCAGGGGCCGGCTACCAGTACTTATAGAACAGAGCTATAGATTCCATTCCCCCGAAGAACTGCTTGAGCAGGTAGCTTTCGTTGGGGGAATGTATTGTATCACGCTCGAGTCCGAATCCCATTAACAACGGGTCGATGCCCAGGATCTTTTGCACTTCGGCAAGGACAGCGATGCTGCCGCCGCCGCGTGAGGGAACGGGCTCAATGCCATAAACTTCTGCGATGGCGCGGCTGGCGGCCTTGTAGGCGCTACTGGAGATGGGGATTAGGAAGCCGTCGCCGCCCTCGCAGGGCTTGACTTCCACCTTCACGCACTTGGGCGCAATGGTCTTGAAGTGCTTAGCAAACAGCTTGGTTATCTCACCGCTGCGCTGGTTGGGTACGAGGCGCATGGAGATCTTGGCGTGCGCTTCAGAAGGCAGTACGGTCTTGGCACCCTCGCCGGTGTAACCGCCCCAGATGCCGCAAACGTCGAGGCAGGGGCGTATGCCGGTGCGCTCCAGAGTCGTATATCCTTTCTCCCCGCGTACGGCGGCGATGTCCAGGAACTCTTTGTACTCCTTCATGTCGAAGGGGGCTTTGGCAAGCAGCCTGCGGTCGGCGCGGGAGAGTTCCACTACCTTGTCGTAGAATCCGGGAACGGTTACTCGGCCGTCGGCATCGATCAGCGTGGAAATCATTTCGCACAGCACCTGTATGGGGTTGGCAACCGCTCCGCCGTAGTGTCCGGAATGCAGGTCTTTGTTCGGGCCGACTACCTTCACCTCCAGGTAACTCAGGCCGCGCATGCCGCAGTTGATGGAGGGCACCTTTTCGCTTATCATTGTGGTGTCGCTCACCAGGCAGATATCGGCCGCCAGCAGCTTCTTGTGGGCCTTGATCCAGGCAGGAAGCGACGGGCTGCCTATCTCTTCTTCGCCCTCGAAGAGAAACTTTACGTTATGCTTCAGCTGCCCCGTGCGCATCAGGTACTCGAACGCCTTTATATGCATGAAGAGCTGGCCCTTGTCGTCGTTGGCACCGCGGCCCCAGATGGCCTCCTGGCCGGTTGCGTCGGGGCCTATGACGGGTTCGAAGGGGTCTGTGCGCCACTTCTCCAGCGGCTCCGGCGGCTGCACGTCGTAGTGGCCGTAGACCAGGACGGTGCGGGCCGACTCCGAGACGGTCTTCTGCCCGAAGACCACAGGATGGCCGTCGGTTTCATATACGGCGGCGCTGTCGGCACCCGCCTCCATCAGCAGTTCGCATAGCCTGTCGGCGCAGGCGTACATGTCGGCTTTGTGTTCGGCTTTGGCACTTACAGAAGGTATGCGCAGGAGGGAAAAAAGCTCCTCGAAAAAGCGCTCTTTGTTCTCTTCAATATACTGTTTCATGTTGTAAAGTTAAACAATAATAGTTAAATTTGTGCAATTACACGAGCGTATGGCACTGATTAAATCTATTTCCGGCATCCGTGGTACGATCGGAGGCCCCACCGGGGACAATCTCACCCCCGTCGACATCGTAAAGTTCACTTATGCTTACTGCAAATGCCTCAAGGAGCGCAAGCAGCCTTTCGGCGACCGCTACAAGGTGGTCGTAGGACGTGACGCCCGAATCAGCGGAGAGATGGTCGAACAGCTGGTGATCGGTACGCTGATTGCCTGCGGCGTAGATGTCGTCCGCTGCGGCTTTGCCAGCACTCCCACGACCGAGCTTGCCGTGACGTTCAGCAAGGCCGACGGAGGCATCATCATCACCGCCAGCCACAACCCCCGCCAGTGGAACGCCCTCAAGCTCCTCAACGAGCACGGCG
>CAMZEC010000045.1 GCA_947305645.1 uncultured Bacteroidales bacterium
ACAGATTATGTCAAATCTTTGGATGACTTGCCACGGAAGATTGCAGGTGAGCCGTAATTGTAGTTGACATTGCAACTCTAAGTCCACTACAGCAAGCCGTTGTCTTTGGCTGCGTTTTACGCACGGCTCAATCTTATAGGCGAAACAGTAATTCGAAGAAAAAAGTGGCACTTTTTATTGACGAGGTTAACAGATATGCCTCTTCTGACACTCCTAGTCAAGCTCCCATTCTACAGAACCTTATTGACATCGCAGAGACTGGCCGCTCTATTGGCTTATGCCTTGTTACGGCCGAGCAATCAATGAGCGTAATACATCGAAGGATCAAGGCAAATTTTGCAAATATGATATTTGGTAAAACAGGGGCACTGGAACTGTCGCAGCCGGACTATATGATGATTCCTGATTCTTACAAACAACGTATAGCCTCATTTAGACATGCAGATGCTCTGGTCAGTACATCCAACTTGAATACAGGTTTGATTCACGCAGAGTTTCCAGATAAATTTTATTAAGAGAAAGCGTAGTATGCTCTTTTTGTTTGTCACTCTCCATGGATTGATCATTAATATGTCTCCTTTATAGTTCTTCGGATGTGGTTTCAATATCCCGGGCAATCTGCTTTAGTGCTGCTTTGATTGTACATCTATCAAGATCAGAAAAGGATTCTGGCGCAGACTTGCCGGTAAAGTTGTCATTGAACCATGCTGCTGATTCTCCGAAGTACTCTTTGGAGAGTCCTGACCAGCGCAGCCATCTTCCTAGTATGCGTAGTCTGTCTCTCATATTGGGCTCCTGGAAGTGCTCATCCAGGTTGAGCTCTTCAAGTCGTTCTTGGTAACTTTTCGCATCCTCCGCTAAATCCGAAAGGTCTTTCCATCTGCGCTCAATCGTCTCTTCTTCGAATCCATAAAAAGTCATCTCATACAGGCAATGAGCACAAATCTGCTCCGGCGAGAATGAAGCCTCAGTCTCCTCGCTAACGTCCATCCCCATCCATTCGGACCACGATTTGAAAGACAATCCATAGCCAATTTCGTCGCCGTCCTTTGCTCCGAACACATTGTAAAAGAAGGCCCCCGGATCAAGGTCATCCTCGACATATTCGACAACGAGCTTTAATTCTGAGTCCTTAGGCATTTTCGCTTGCAGCAATTCAAATACTTCTTCATACCCTTTAATGGCTTTTCGCTGGTTTGGGTATGCAGAAACGAGTTCTATGGCAACCTGCTGCCAATTCGCTTTTTCAAGGATTTCTTTCAATATCATAAAAACAGTAAATGTTATGGTAATGGCTGTTCTGAAACAAATATCTCTAATGTGTTAAGCAACGACTCGGCTCTGTTTTTCAGTTCTCTTCCTTTTGCCCACTGCGGAAAACGTTCCAGACCACCACATATTATATTCAGTGACTCTTGTAAGCAGTTCTTGGCAGCAATTCTTTTTCCCTTTTCAAGCCGATGCTTTGCTTTCTCAATTAATGCTGATGACCTGGATGAGTAATCATTCGTTATTCTTCTTATTTCTTCAACCTTGCGTTTCTTATTTATTTGCCGATCAATCTTGCCGATGAGATTACTATCTCTCTTATTAAGCTTTTCTCCTAACTCCAACGATGAATTACTTGTAACATGCCATCCGCAGCACAGACGGCAATAATAGCTCCTGACTGGTGCAGAACCGGTTGCCTCAAGCATCTCCGCACTGTTGAATTTGATGAAGCGGTCGGCACTCTGTTCAGTATCAAACACCATCTTAGGTCGATGGCAGGCCTGGCAATAGTATCTATTCTTCGGCAGTATCATACTTCTTAATGCGCTGGTATTCGTCTGACAAACTATATGAGTGCCGCGTTGCCAGAAGTTCCTTTATGGCATTAACAAAACGATCCGTTCTACCACCGTCCGTTGGGATTAAATCATCAACCCTGTTCTCGAGTATCTTCACCAAATCGTCCTCCGTTGGTTGTGACTTATCAATGAACGCGGACTCAATGCAGACCTCTCTAAAAGTAGGAATCCCCGTAGAAAGAAGAACGGAGACAGCGGCGCACAAGTATTCTGCTGCCATGACGCATTCGGCCCAAGTGCGCCCTTTCCCAAGTTCGTACAGTTCAGCGTCTGCTTCTACAAAACGAAGTATGGCTTTCTCAAGAAAGCGCTTTGCATAGTCGTCAATCATTATTCTTATCAGTAAGTTTATAATCACGTCTGCGAGACCGAACCCAGTATCCGAAGGACTTAAGTACTTTCTTAGGATCTCTCAAATAAAAGTGTACCCCGGCTTTCTCCAACCTCAGAACATAATAATACAGCATAGAAGAGATGCCGTAGTGCCAGAACAATACAAAAACCCATTTATGAGGCTTTTCAAACGACGTATAGCGGGGATAAAGACTAACACTTGCATACTCTAAGTCCATCATATGGTCGACATGATCTGCAAACGTCCAAAAATCTTCATCACTGTCCAAGTCATAATCACAACTCAATCCATCCAGCAGCTGCTGCATAGTAATAGTAAATTTGCCTTTAGCCATCGCCAAAATGTTATAAGACTCACGTATGGTCATAGTCTCATAACAATCGATGTCCTTTTTTGCCACTTGCTTGCGAAGCGCCTCTCTCAATTCTATGACTTCCTGTTCAAACTCTTCACGTGGCTGCGGCTTAATAATGATGTGAAACGGTTCTGGTGTGTTATGCATTATGTTCTAACCTTTTATAATCAATAATTAGAGAGCTCTCTGGAACTGTCCGGCTTCGTTGTTCTCGGCCCCCATTGAATCGTATAATTCCTGGATTTTTGATTCTAAGTCATCATCAACCGTTTGGTTTTTGAATAACCTCTCCCAAAAATTGTTTCTGGTGTGCTGAAAAGAATGACGACAAGAGCCGATTTGCGCACTTGATTGAGCGGCTTCATCTTGAACTTCACTAATAGTAGGAAGGCCATTCAGGAATTCTACGGTAACCTCTGCTTCTGGACTCAACTTTTGTAATTCCTTAATAAGTTCTATTGCTTTCATATATGTGTAATTAATGGTTAGTTGATAAACTAGTCAATTGTTATTGTAGCAGAATGATTGAATCCCTTCTGTTCCCTGTATTGCGTGTACCCAAGTTGGTTTGTCAGCAAATGTGTCTTGCCAATCAAAACACTGTTGCCCGCAAGGACACTACTGTCACCGTTGAAGTGAGTGTGGCCGAATATCCAGTAATCTATATCGTGGACGTTGATGAAGTCTTCCATATCGACCATAAATCCGCAATTCAGGCGGCTGCCTATGTAACCGTTGAAGATGTCCTTGGTGGTGGGGCAATGGTGAGTTACAACGACTTTGCGCTTCGCCTTGGATGTGTTAAGAGCCTCGTCCAGCCAGTTGACGCAAATCTTGTGAAGCTCGTTGAACTCTCCGGCGAACAGGAGGGCGTTCTTGTAACAAATAAGCCTGGTATCCATCATCCCGTTCTGGATATCTGCAATGAAGGCATTGGGCACCCTGGACCAGAGGGTGGTGAAGAACAGCTCGGTATCTCCTATGACTACCGACTTGTTGTTGATGTAGCGTACGTTGTCGCGGATCTTGTATTCAAAGTCGGTGAGAGTATCGCGCAGTTCCACTCCCCGGTAGTACTCATGATTGCCCGGAACTATGTATACCTGCCCGTAGTTGGCACTCAGCCAGTCGAAGTATTCGTTGTGCAGGAGCAGGCGGTCGCCCAAGTATGCGACGTCTCCGGCGAGGACGAGTATGTCGGCGGACGGCGTTAATCCGTTTCCGAAGAGCCAGGCGCGATTTGCCTGAAACTCTATGTGTAGGTCAGATGCGTATTGTATTCTCATTGTATTTCATATTATTTCATAGCCATTTGTCCAACTTTATATCATCAGAATCTTTCGCCAATGGTGTAATTGATAGGCACGTCAATAATCTCGCCATTCTTACGGCGATGTTTTTCAATTCGAATGCCTTCTATTTTAATATAGGAGTCAGTTGCGGGGTGCCATTCTCCATATTGAGCGGAATATGCCAGTTCATCGGCGTTGAAACTTACAGAATAAATGTCCGTTAAACCGTACTTATTGATGAAATCCAGGCACGTCTGTACCAATATATACTGAAGCTCCTTGATGTGTTTACTATTTGTTATGGCCAAAACAGGAACGTCTTCGACTTTATCAACGATAGGGTTATCGTTCAGTTGTTTCTCCAGTTTTTCAAGTAGTAAACCGTTTTTAGTCGATTTTATGTACCCCTCTTCTTTTGGCACCATTAGTTGCGATGATGAAAGCTTCTTCAAGACCTCTTCTGCTTCTTTACCTTCAATATGCTTCTTTTCGTATTTGTATCCAATCATAATTATTCATATTCTTTTGTGAACAACTATAAAAAAGGGCCCAGCCGTGTTCCAGATGCCCGCAAGATTGCGTCCCCTGGAATAGACGCCCGAAACGTTCTCACGGCTGCCGATTGGCCCTAAAACTTCTCTAGTTCATACTTGACTTATGCTTACTTAGTATTGCTACGGCCTCTATGGCATTGGTTGCGTCAAGCCCTGTATGAGGGTTGGTCTTAACCTGGTTCGGCAGATGAAGGTCTGTGTCATCCAGTATGACGTAACTGTCACAGGGGTGATTACGAAGATACTCTTTTATCGCGTCTTCCTTTGTCAATACCCAAACGGGTGTAGTGCCGAGCAACTCACCGGGCATCTTCATTTCTTCCCAGACCTTGCGGAGTTTGTCCATTCCGAGGTCCCGCCAGGATGAAGAAACCACGATACCGGCACCAGTCCTATCCACAATAGTCTTCAGCAATTCCAGACAATGAGGATCAAACCAGTCAAGACCATAGAGGTTCTCCCGGCGGTATTCGAAGACACACTGCCTGGTGAATGGCTCGGAGGTGATTACTCCGTCGAAATCAAGGAAGATTGTCTTGTCGGTTGTGTTCATTTTATCCCGTGAAAAGATCCGTTTGATGCGATAGAGTTTGGCCTACTAATACTTAGGCAAATAGTTAGAGTCTAATTCGCATTCTATTTCAACATTATCAATATCGCCATCCCCCATCTTCCTTACTTCTTTCCGGAGTCCTATGAATTGTATGCATGAGTCTCTTTTCTCAGGGGCTATCTGTTTTTTCATTGAGGAGACTAAGTCAGATATGCTGAAGTTTATTTCTTCTATATTATCCAGTTTGTGTTCAGCAATAAACTCTATACATGCCTTTGCGAGCAGTAGTTGTAATTGTTGTGTTAGTTGATGCTCCGTAAAACTGGGCCTGGGGCCACTTTCGATAACTTCGTATTCTTCTTGTTTTTTAGATTTCTCTGGTCGCTCTCTCTGAAGAGTGATTTTCGTATTGTCTTCAGATGCTTCTGCCCAAACGATAAAGCTTTCGTCGACGTAGTACCCCATTCCATCATCGGTATATACCATAGGATATACGTCCAAAAGCGGATGATGAAGATCAAACGATATCGAATCACCATCAATCTTGCCTCCAAGGGCAAGCAAGATCTCTTTCAGATTCATTTTGTGATACGGCCACCCTTGAAAGTCATAAGCAATTATATTATCGTCTCTGTTCATATTGATTCAATAATCTTTTTTTTAGGCATATCCCCATAACGATAGGCTTTTATCTCTACAGAGATTTCTTCGCTCGACATGGTTCCTTTCCCTCTTGGAGTGTTTAGGAGACGTTTTTTAACGGTATCAAGCCATTCTTTTCCCCCTCCTCTTTTCTTGTCGTAGGTGCATTTTCTCATATTTCTTCAATCATTCCGTTATCATTCAGCCTGAATGCTCTCCTGCAGTCCAGGCAGGCAATATGTTCGCCGATGACAGGGTCATGCTCCTGCTGGCTGTGGCCGAAGATCTGGTAGTATCCCGGCAGTTTGTCGGGGTCGTCAACCATATCTTCGATGTCGTTCCATACGGGACTCCCATACTTTGAGTATCCCCAGCGGCTCTCAGGTACTTGACCGAGGAGATGGAAAAGCACAGGCCAGCTAGCCTTGTCATACCACATCTCATTAAGCGTGGCTGCTATGTTGCTCGCATCTACACCCTCGAGATACTCTTTATTCGCTTCAATCCACCCCGCTTTGATGCCTGCGTGGGTGAAGATAATTCTCTTACCGGCAATCTCGGTTTCGTAGACAAGCTGGAACAACTTTGCATTATCCTGAAAGAAATGCTTGTACTGCGCACCGCGTATACGGTCATAGCGAGAGCCTTTACCCACTTCGGTGAGATAATGAATGTCGTGGTTGCCAAGGAGAAGTGTTACCTTTTCAGGCTGCTTCTCTTTGAGCCAGGCAATCTGCTCCAGATTGGGAAACACCTCCCAGGGAGCAATCATCTCGTCCTCATAGGGGTCAAGATAGTCGCCGAGGAAAATGATGTGCTCCTTTCCCCAGGCTTCATAAGCCGGTCCTTTCCAGAAGTCCCGTCCGTGTATGTCAGGTATTATTATCATATATTCTCTATTAACAGGCGTAAAAAACAAGTCTTATAGATGTTTCTGACCATCTATCGCCGGTCAAAAACTCATGTATGAGCTCAATACCAGCGGCAAATTCCTTCAGGCAGAGAATCTCTTCCAATTCTTCTTCCATGTAGTATTCCAGCATATTATACGAGTCATCTTCCCTCTCTTCGCCCGTTTTATATTTCTGCATATCATGCCTACCGGAAACAATATCGAGAATGGTATCCAACTTGGCGGAAATGCCATTAGAGAGTTGTTTCGTGTGCTCGGCCAGTATTCTGGCCTTGCATTTCTCGAAGCTCTCTTCTACGTATGATTCGAATTCATCAAGGGTGCACCATGATTTTCTCCAACGCCAGTCACCACTTGAATACATGTGCTCTTCATTCCTTGCATCTATCTTATGTTGGACTTTGTCGAACATCTCCTTCAGTTCAGAACTCAAATCATCGGGAAAGCCTCTGTCAGAGAAAGGCCTATCAAGGCCGGCCAACAAGTCGCGGACAACGCCCTGGCGAACAAGATTGAACATCTGGTACATCTTGACACCTCCTATCTCGACGATATGGTTATCATCTGGGGACGCATTTTCGCTGTAATTAGTCTGATCTACGTATTCAAGCGGGACCACGCCAGACAGGAGATGCCATTGTTTGTCATCTTTCTTCCTGAACTCGATATATATGCTACTGCAAACTCCCATGATCTATACAGTTAGATTATTGACACTTATCCTCTATCCATGTACCAATACATTCTTTCCAATCGCGGCCTTGCTGTGAAGCAGAGACCTGGGCCTCGATCTTTACCTTTACCTCTGCAAAGGAGATTGGCCGGAAGTCATTATTATCCACACCAACGTCATATTGCCTGGGGAATAGATATTGAAGCCGAGGATGGTCCATGCCCGTATGTGAGCGAGGGCCGCTGTGCACGTGCCCGAAAAACTGCCAGACATTCCGATAGGCACCTCCATAGGCAAGAAAGGGATTGTGGTTCAGAATGATGGACTGCCCGCCCACCCGTATGCTCATCTGCTGCGTGATATGCTCAAACCTGCTACCGGTATATCCGCTTCGGTAGGCTTTCATGTCGTGGTTGCCAAGGATGAGATAAATGCGCCCGTTCAGGCGATACATAATCTCGTTCCATTCCTTGCTTCCGCCACTGTTGAAGTCGCCCAGGTGAAAAACAATGCCGTCCTCGGGCACCGTCTCGTTCCACCTGCGGATGAGTTCCTCGTTCATCTGTGCCGCGTCCTTGAAGGGACGGTTGCAGAAGCGGATTATGTTTTCGTGGCCGAAGTGCGTGTCGGAAGTGAACCAGATGTTCCCGGGCCCGAACTTCCATTCAGCGTTCTTTTCATCCTTTAACTGCATAGTCGCATGAAACAAAAAATCCCGGCCTTTGTTGGTCGGGAATATAATAATAATCGCCCTTTCGGAGGGCTTACTGGTTTAACGTTTGCTTGACTTGCAAAGTTCTGCAAAGTTACAGGTTTTTTTTGAAAAAATCAAGTCTTGGTGTTATTTTTTCTCTGTTTTCGTTACTTTTTTCGTGGAATTGTATCTACCATGCCGTAGGAGACTGCATCTTCGGCGGTCATCCAGAAGTTGCGGTCGGCATCGAAGGAAACCTTGTTGCATCCCTCTTCCGCTTCTTAAAGCTGCGGCCAGAAGCTGTATCAGCTATGGAAGCAGGCTTCCTTACATATAGTCGTTGGTTCATCGATTACGGTCTCGGTCCTTCCGGACAATGATATACGCACTTCGCGCATTGCTGCGCCTTGGATTGGTAAAGTACAGAAATGGCTGCTGAGGGCCAAAAGTGTTTTTCACCCCCGGATACGAAGTGGGGGTCAAGGACATTTTTGGCTGTAGAATGCAGAAAGTGTACTTTGCGAATACTGAGCAGCGGCCCCTGGGCCCGAATACCGTTAACTAACGTACTTCCTCCACTTCTCGAGCAGGGCGGCCATATCGGAAGGAATTTCCGAGTCGAACTGGAGGAACTGCCTCGTTCTGGGGTGCACAAACCCTAAGGTCTTGGCGTGGAGGGCCTGGCGGGGGCAGATCTCGAAGCAGTTGTGGATGAACTGCTTGTATTTGGCGTAGATGGTGCCCTGGCGGATCTCGGTGCCGCCGTAGCGTTCGTCGCCGAAAATGGGGTGCCCTATGCTGCTCATGTGCACGCGTATCTGATGCGTGCGGCCGGTCTCCAGCTTGCATTCGACCAAAGTAACGTAGCCCAGGCGCTCCAGCACGCGCCAGTGCGTCACGGCCCGCTTGCCCTTCTCCGGGTCGTCCGTAGTGCAGAAGCGCAGGCGGTCCGACGGGTCGCGCATTAGGTTGGCGTCCACCGTGCCCTCGTCCTCCTTCAGGTCGCCCCACACAATCGCAACATAGCGCCGCTCGATGCTGTGGTCGAAGAACTGACGTGCAAGCGCCATCTGCGCGTCGTCGTTCTTGGCGACCGCCAGCAGGCCACTGGTGTCTTTGTCGATACGGTGGACCAGCACGCCCATGCGCTCATCCTCGCCGTCCGGCCCCTGGGAGATGCCCAGATGGAACGCCAGGGCGTTCACCAGCGTGCCCTCGTAGTGCCCGTGGCCGGGGTGCACCACCATGCCTGCCGGCTTGTTCAGCACCAGCACGTCATCATCTTCGTACACGATGTTAAGGGCAATCTCCTGCGGCTTGATCTCCACGCCCCTGCGCCTGTAAGGCATCACGAAGCGTATTGTATCGCCCGGGCGCACTATGTAGTTGGCCTTGACAGTCTTGTCGCCCACCTGAACGAAGCCTTCCTTGATGGCGCACTGCACGCGGTGCCTGGAGGTATGCTCCATGTGCGCCGTCATGTATTTGTCTATGCGTAGCGGCTCCTGCCCCGGGTCAACCTCGAAGCGGAAGTGCTCGAACATCTCTTGTTCCTCTTCCTCGAGGAACTCGGGCTCATTGTTTGGGCTCGTCGGCATTAAGCTTGAGGTAAACGGTTACGGAGGTGCCCATAACTACAGGGACGCCGGTAGCGGCAGGACGCTGGGAATAAACTGTTGCCGCCAGTGAATCGGCGTATGTGCGGACTTCTTTATTAAAAACTACTGCACTGACGTTCAGTGAGTTATCTTGAATGGCGTCTATGGCGCTACGGTATTTGTAGCCTTGAAGGTTCGGAACATAAGTCATGGCGTCGGAACCGTTGAGGCCAAGAACCAGGTCTATGACAGAGCCGCTGTAAAGTTGCACGCCGGGCTCTATGTCGCGCCCCCTGAACTGCTGCCGCAGCACGTTGTTGGTGGCAATGTCGCTGACGTAATTCAGCCTGCCGAGCACCAGCCCCTTGGCTGAAAGCTCAGCCTTGGCCTGCCTCAGGGAAACATGGATGAGATTGGGCATGGTAACCTTCTTTGGCACCTGGGAATTGATGGTCAGGGCAATCTTCCTGCCGGGTTTTACCTTGGAACCGGCACGCGGAAGCTGGCTCACCACGGCGCCGCGCGGCATGCGTTTCATATAAACAGAGTCGGCCACAAACACAGTCAAGTCGGCGGCAAGGGCAGATGATCCCGCATCCCGTACGGAAAGCCCGGAAAGGTCCGGTACCGTAACCTCCTTGCCGTGCCTGGTGCGTATAGACAGGAAAATGCTGGCGGCGGCAACTACCAGCAGCACGAACAAGACACCAAGAATAAGATTCCTGACTATCCAGTTGCCCAATACAGATTTCTTCTCTTTCATAATATGAAAAACCCGCGTAAGACAAGTGCTGCGCCGAATGCTATCACGGCGTATCCCGCTATCTTGTTGACGCGGTTAAGGGTTGTAACATTGAATGCGTTGCGAAGCTTGTCCGCCGCGTATGCGAAGGAGAACCACCACGCCAAAGCGCCTATAAGGACGAATACCACAACCAGCCATACGGGACTGACGGCGTTGCCTATGTCCAGGCGGAACAGGGCTACGAGGCCGAACATGTAAGCCAGGGCGCCCGGATTCGCGAGGGCGCAGCCGGCGGCCTGGAGGGCGTACTGGATGGCCTTCGTCTTGCTGGTGTCGTCCGTCTGCTTGACCTCCATCGGCTTGCGGCGCAGCATCAGCCAGCCGACTCCCGCCACCAGCAGGCCGCCTAGAATAAGTATCCACGAGGCATGACGGGAAAAGAAACCCTGAACGAGCATGAAAGCGAAGAGGCTCGCCACTGCATACAGGGTATCGACTATGGCCGAACCGATTCCGGCCGCAAAGCCGGCCATCCTGCCGTGGCAGAAGGTCTTCTGCATCACCAGAAGCGACACCGGCCCTATCGGGGCGGAGGCGATGATACCGATGAGTATGGCCTTAATCAGTTCGAACAGCATAACTTGCAAAGATACTAAACTATTTCCGCCCAGGCAAGAAGCGGGCAATCAAGAGTGCAAGCATAAGCAGGAAGACCAGGACGCTTACGCGGCCCACAATGTCTCCGTGGCGCGCGAAGACTGATTCCTCCGAGTTGAGGTTCACGCTGCCCCGCAGCACAGATTCTTCCCACCATGGCCCCTGCTGCAATATCTCGCCCTTTTGGTTGATGAAGCAGCTGATGCCGCTGTTGCCGCAGCGTGCGAGGTCCCGGCGCAGCTCCACCGCCCGCAGGCAGCTGTAGCTGAGGTGCTGACGATATCCGGGCGTGTTGCCCCACCATGAGTCGTTGGTGATAACCGTCATGAAGCGGGCGCCCTTTTTGACGTAGCCGGTGCAATACTCGCCGTAGACCGATTCATAGCAGACGGCACATCCCACCGGCGTACCGTCGGACAGGTGCAGCACGGAAATCTCCTCCTGGCCCACGTCCCTGGCCATCAGGGCGGAGACGCCCATCAGCTTGGAGAGCCATTTGTCCAGCGGTACGAAGATCTTGGGGTAGGGGGTGAGCTCGGTGCCCACCACCAGCTTACTCTTGTGGAACACCTCCGTGCGGCCGTCGGGCGAAAGCATGACCGCGCTGTTGTGAGGCACACGCCAGCCGTCCCCGTAGGGGTAGCACAGCAGGCCCGGAGCAGAACGGGTGAGGTATATGTCGTTGGTCGAAGCTCCGAACAGGAAATCGCTCTCAGGGTGCTTCTGGAGGAAGCCGGTGAAGCGCTGCACGGTGGGTGAGCCGGGGATGTTGCCCATAATAATGTCCTGGGTGAAGGTCTCCGGCGCAAGCAGCAGGTCCGCGGGAGCTTCTGCCAGCTGCGGCTCGAGCAGGCTAATCAGCAGCTCGTTCTGGTCCGACTGCCGCATGGAGCTGAACTTCTTGTACGGGTCCAGATTGGGCTGTCCTACGAGAACCTCCACCTTGCCCTCGGAACGTTCCTCGTAGCTGTTGTACATGATTGCTGAGCACACCAAAGGGCCGAGAAGCACCAGGACGAGGCCGCTTGCCACGGCGCTGCGTGTCCAAACTTTCCAGCTCCTGAAGCCTCCCTTGGCAAGGGAAATGATGAGCCCGAAGATGCCAAGGTTTGCGAGCCAGACCCAAAGGGAACCGCCCAGGGTGCCGGTTACGCTGTACCACTGGACATCCTTGATATTTGTGGCGAAAGCGTTGCCGAACGCCAGCCAGGGCCAGGAAATCTCCGCACTCGTGAAATACCATCGCTCCCATGCCAGCCATGCCGCCACCAGCAGAATATACGGAAGAACCCCGGTAAGCCGTTTCTTTGCCAGGCGGAAAAGGCCGAAGATCAATGACATCTGAAGGGCGTTGGCAAGTATTGCGAATATGCCTCCGCCCACCGTCGCATTGCACACCCAGAAGGTGGTAAAGGCGTTCCACAGCACGAAAGTGGAGTAGTGCCATTTCCAAAAGCCCTTGACCCCTGCGCCCGTGGCGATATAGTCCGCAAGCAGCAGCGGCACAAGGGCCACCAGCATCAGCAGTCCGCTGTGTGGCACCAGCCACGGCAGGCTCATAAGCACCGCAGAAGCGGCACAGAGGCCCCAGAGAAGGGGATATGGTGAGCGTTTCTTTTCCATTTTCTAGATGACTTTTATTTCTGCCGTAGAACGTATGTCTTCGGAGGAACTGCCTACCAAAATGCGCCAGTTGCCGGGATCCACCACCCAGCGGTGGGTGTCTGCGTCGAAGCGGGCAAATGCCCTGCGGGGGAGTTCCAGCACCGCTTTCCCGCTTTTTCCGGCCTTCAGGTAAAGCTTCTCGAAGCCCTTCAGTTCGAAGGCGGGCCTTTCTATATCGCCTGTGGGAGCTGCCAGGTAGAGCTGCACCACTTCGGCTCCGTCGCGTTCTCCGGAGTTGCGTATGTCTACGGAAACCTTGACTACGCTCTCGCTGCCTTCGTCAACCCCGAAGCTGCCGGAGCACCTGATGGCTGATTTGGAGGCCTTTGCCGGGCCGTATTCGAACGAAGTGTAGCTGAGTCCGTGGCCGAAGGGGAAGCAGACCGGGATGTCCTTGCTGGCGTACCAGCGGTAGCCTACGAACACCCCCTCGTCGTAATACTCCTGCCACCATTCCTTGCCCTCTTCCTGAATGCCGGGGTACTGGCGCTCCGTCTTCAGGGGCCCGTCTGCAAGCGAGCAGGGGAGGGTAAACGGCAGTCTGCCGGAAGGGTTGACAGCTCCCGTAAGCACGTCGGTGAGCGCATGCCCGGTCTCGGAACCGCCGTACCATCCCTGAACCACCGCGCCCACCTTGCCGGCCCACGGCATGGCCACCGGCGAGCCGGAAATGTTGACCACGATGAGTTCCGGTACCGCCTGCGCAAGTGCCTCGATAAGGGCGTCCTGCCCGTAGGGGAGGGTGATGTCCAGCTTGTCGGTGCTCTCGTTGTCCTGGTTGGCGCTCTTGTTGAGGCCGCCTATGAAAATGACGGCGTCGGCCCCTTCAGCGGCGCTGAGTGCGTCTGCCAGCAACTGCTGGGCGGAGCGGCTTTCGCTGAGGTCCTGCCCTGTGGAGACTCTGTTGTAGGAGGTCTCCACATTGCCCACGTAGCCGCGCTCCCACACTACCTCCGCATTGGGGAATGCCTCCTGCAGTGCCTCCAGAGGCGTTATTTCGTATTTTGTCTTAAGGTTGGAGCTGCCTCCGCCGACCACCATCTTCTTTACTGCGTTTTCTCCTATCACCGTCAGCTTGCCGCCGTCGGGAATGTTGAGCGGCAGCACTCCGTCGTTCTTCAGCAGCACGGTGCCTGCGGCGGCAATCCTGCGTGCGGCCTCATAATGCTCCGGCGAATTGAAGCTGCCGAAATGTGCCTCAGGCGCCATCGAGGTGCGGAAAATGAGACGAAGGATGCGGGAAGCCTTGTCGTCCAGCTCCACGGTGCCGGCACGCCCGTCCGCAATTCGCTGCAGGTAGGGGTTGGCCAGGTGGTAGTTGTTGTAGCTGTCCGACGGCGCCCCGCGCAGGCCGTTAGTCCAGGTGCCGTATTCCATGTCGAGGCCGTTGGTTATGGCCTGGTCGTCGTCCCGGCAGCCGCCCCAGTCGCTTATGACCACTCCGTCGAAGCCCCATTCGCCCTTTAGTATCTCGTTGAGCAGGCGGTTGTTATGGCAATTGAACTCGCCGTTCCAGAGGTTGTAGGAGCCCATTATGGCCCAGGCGCCGCCTTCCTTGACGGCCGCCTCGAAAGCGGGAAGGTAGATCTCGTAGAGGGTGCGGTCGTCCACCACCGAATTGGTGGAGGTGCGGCGGATCTCCTGGTTGTTGACGGCAAAATGCTTGACGCATGCTGCCACTCCGTTTTCCTGTACGCCCTTGACGTACGGCACCACCATCTGGCCTGCCAGGTAAGGGTCTTCGCCCATGTACTCGAAGGTGCGGCCTCCGAGCGGCGTGCGGCAGATATTGACTCCGGGGCCGAGCAGCACGTCCTTCTTGCGGTAGCGGGCCTCTTCTCCTATCGAGCGTCCGAATAGGAGGCTCATTTCCCTGTCCCATGTAGCTGCAAGGCAGGAAAGGGCGGGGAAGGCGGTGCAGGAGTCGTTGGTCCATCCGGCCTGGTTCCAGTCGTCCCAGAGGACTTCCGGACGTATGCCGTGAGGGCCGTCGGTGCACCAAACCTCTGGTATGCCCAGACGGGGTGCGCCGCGGGAGGAGAACTTGGACTGTGCGTGCAGCATGGCCACCTTTTCCTCAATCGTGAGGCGCGTCAGGGCGTCTGTAACGCGTTCCTCCACGCTCTTGGAAGGATCGAGGTAGACGGGGGTGGTGCTGTTGGTGCAGCTGACGGCCAGCGCCGCGAGCGCAAGCGCTGAAATTATGTATATTTTTCTCATATTCCGAAATACTCCTTATACCTGTCGTAGAGGTGCCCTGCCTGGATGTAGGCCGACTGGGGGCTCATGAAGTGGCTGAATTCTTGCTTCGTCATATCTCAAAAGTCGTTATCAAACAAAAATACCCAATTCCGCTTTTATAAACAAACAATTATTGATAAATTTGTAGTATATACATCGGATTATGAGTAAATCGGTAAATATGGAATACGTGGTATTCCTTTGCGTGGTCGCGGCACTCGGCGGCATTCTTTTCGGATACGATACCGCCGTCATTTCCGGCACTACCGCCATAGTCAAGGCGCAGTTCGGACTCAGCACCGGCCTGGAAGGGTGGTACGTCGGATGCGCGCTCATCGGTTCCATCATCGGCGTGTCGGTGGCGGGCCTGCTGAGCGACAAACTGGGGCGCAAGAAAACCATGCTCATTTCCGCCCTGATGTTCAGCATTTCGGCAATTGGATGCGCCGGCCATGGACGCCGACCACATACTTGGCCTTCAAGGCAACTTGTGGTGCGAATACATACCTACTCCGGAACATGCTGAATACATGTTGTATCCCCGCATGTTCGCAATTGCCGAAACCGGCTGGAGCCCGGCCGCCAGGAAGGTTTTCTTTGGTTTCCGCGACAGGGCATACTGGCTTTGCGGCATACTTCACGACCGCGGTTACAGGACTTTCGACCTGGACGGCGAGTCAGAACTGGCCCGCAGCGGCTATCAGCGTTTTGAACAATTAGAAGCCAGCAAGAAATGATATTCCGTATTAACACAAACGGCAAAGATCCCATTTACAAACAACTGGTCTCCCAGGTGGAGAAGGCAGTACATGAAGGAAAACTGAAGGCGGGCGAGCATCTTCCGTCCATGAACGACCTTGCCGCAGAGCTGGGCATCTCCAGGGAGACGGCCAAAAAAGCCTATGGCATCCTCACCGAAAAAGGAATCATAACCCCCAGGCACGGGCGAGGCTTCTATATTTCCGACCCGGACAATACCGGCCGCCAGCAGATTCTTTTCATCCTGGACAAGTTCTCTGTTTATAAGCAAATCCTTTTACATGCCTTTGCCATCCGCCTGGGAGACTCAGCAGAGATAACAATACGCATACACAACCAGAGCGTGGACCTGCTGGAGTACTTCCTGAACGAGAATCTGGACAGCTATGATTATTATGTAGTCGCACCTCATTTCCCTTTGGATGCAGAGACTCAGGAGCGAGTAGTAAAGCAAATCAACCGTATTCCTTTCCGCAAGCTCATTATGCTCGACAGGTTGCAGCCGGAACTCAAAGGCGGTTTCGGGGCTGTTTACCAGGATTTCGAAAATGATGTAGCTGACGGACTGGCAGAAGGGCTCAGTTCAAGGAACAGTTCTGTGAAACTGCGCGTCATCACCCTGCCCAAATCTCTTTACGGACATGAAATCCATAAGGGAATTGAGCGTTTTGCAGAAGAGAATAACGTATCCGTAGAGTTTCTCACTTCCGCTCCGGACGACATCAAACCCGGAGAAACCTTCCTGGTGCTAAACTCACAGCTGGATGCCGGCCTTGTAGACCTGGCGCGCAAGATAAAAGCCGCCGATCTGCAAATAGGCAAAGACGTTTTCATCATCTCCTACAACGAGTTCGACATGAACGAACTCATCCTGGGCGGGCTTACCACTGTATCTACGGACTTCGTGCAGATGGGAAAACTGGCAGCGGAGATGATTATAGACAAAAGGATGCAGAAAATCCACTGCCCGTTCAAAATGTACAAGCGCAATACATTTTAGCTGATGAAAAGAATCATTCCCCTTCTCGTGTCTCGCCTTTAACCGTGACGAACGCACCCGGGAGCGGCAGATCGGTTTCGTCCAGGACTATGCCGGTAACAGTTCGGGATTGCGCCTGCGCTGTGCCTGCATCGACAGGAGCAATGCAAGACCGGCGGCCGCAGCGGGCAGAAGGCGTCTGAGTTGTTTTAGCATATGATTGGTTGTTAAGTTATTTTCAAAGCACTACATCTTTGTAGCCGTCTCTCAGCATCGTCTTGTGGACGCGTATGGGCTCGTTGCCCAGGTTGATGATCTCGTAGCGGCCCATGTCGGCGGGAACCACCACCAGGTCCATGAATTCGGCCTCGAAGGAACGTTCAGGGTGCTCTATGGAGCGTATCTGCACGCGTTCGCCGTCCACGAGGGTAAGCACGTGGAAGCGGTCGCCTGTCTCCTGCTCGCAGCGCTCGTCGAATTCCAGCCTGCGGAGGGTGAAGTAGAGCTGCTCGTTCTCGCCTACGATGTACTCCTCCCATCCCTTGCCGGAGGCGGCCAGACGCGGTTTCTGGACTATGTAGTCCTTGCTCTCCGGATCGTGGATGACGCTGGCGCGGCGCTCCTGGTTGACGTTCAGCTCGCCCAGCTTGGTGTGGATGGGCCTCTGCTTGCCGTCGAAGTCGAGCCTCAGGTAGTCATACATTTTATAGGTGTAGGAGCCGATTGTGAGGGAGCCGATTTCCAGGATCACCTGGTTGCGGCCGCTGGAGTGGATGGTTCCGGCGGGCAGCATCACCTGCAGGCCCGGCTTGCTCTCCTCGTAGTTGACGTATTTCATGTAGTCCACCGGCTGGTGATCCTTGTCGGCGGCCTCTATGTCCTTGAAGAACCGGGGGATGTCGGCGTCGTCGCGGAAGCCTATGAAGGTCTTGGCGTCGTGGCCGGTGGCAACGACGTAGTAGCTCTCGTCCTGGCGTCCGAACTCGTCGAAGTGCTCCTTGTTGTAGGCGCTGCCGCTATGGCACTGGATGCTCATGTTGCCGGTGGAGTGGTAACTGTCGTCGTAGTTGAAGCGGATGGGGAAGTAGCCGCCGAATTTCTTCACCACGTCAGGCCCGAGAACGGCGTCGCCCTCCTTCATGAAGAAGGTGGAGAAGGGAATCTCCAGCAGGGTGCCGCAGACGTCGATGACTATGGATACCTCCATGGGGATGAGGTCGAAGACCCAGGCGCAGTTTCGCATGCTGTCCGGCAGGCCCCTGAGCTTCTTTACGTAGGTGCCGCCCCAGACGCCTTCCAGATATACCGGCTTGCAGCGGAAGGGATACTGGGCCAGGCTCTTGAGTATGGAGGCAAAAGAGGAGTAGGGGAGCATCTTCATGTCGTTCGGATGCTCGTTTTCCACGTAGTAATCCAAGTTGCCTTCACTTGCCAGCAGCTCGCGCCTCAGGCCAACCGCCACCTCGAAGTCGCAGTAGTAGCAGCGGCGTATCGCCTGGTTGCGGGGGAGGGGCTCCTTCATGCCGAGGTTGATGTACTGGCCGCGGCGTATGCGGAGTATGCTTTCCTTGGGATTCACGTCCAGGAATACCTTTATGCTGTACAGCGGACGGAGTTCCTTGATAAGGCAACCTTGGCCGTAAACTATACTTACTGTATCGTCTTCTTTCTGAAGCTCCTGCTTGAATGCTTCCAGCTTCTTCTTGTCCAGAAGGCCTTCGTATCCGCCTTTCCACAGGCGGCCGAACAGCAGGGTCGGGTCTTCGCTGCGGTCCCAGCTGAGGTTCTTGTCCACAAGCTCCCAGAGCTCTTTTTCGCTTTTATAACAATCGCGGAAATCATATTCCCTGGTCTTCAGGCCCTTCATTTGCAGCTGCTGAACGAGGTCGTCGGTGGCGCTGAAGAAACCTGCGGCAACGTAGCCGTCTATTGCGACCGTCTGGCCGGGCTTGATTTCCGATGCGATGACTGCGGCCGTTTCTGCGTTGCCGCAAATAAGTTGCTTGCCGATTTTCTTATCGATGAGGGGCTTGTTTACCGGTCTCGGGTCATCATACGGGAACGGATTATACATGAAGCTCATACTGTATGCTATCTAAATATTTATATTATCGAACGTTGTCTCTTTGAACCTACTGCTCCCAGGTATGAGCTGTCGCTATTATCGATCAACCCCTCCCCAGCCCTCCCCTTGGCCGTAAGGGGAGGGAGAGCAGCGGAATTATCTTATGTCGTAGTAATCTAGTCCTAACATTTCTGCGAATGCTTCCAGCTGGGGGCGCCAGTCGCCGTCGGCAACTGCGAAGTGCTGGGTGGTGCCTATGTTGAGCACCTTTTCGAAGAGCTCCTTCACGGGCACCTCCGGGCGGAAGATGGTGTGCGTGTAGGTGGCCAGCAGATGCTTGATCTTGCTCTGGGGGGTGTCCCTGGCGTCCAGGCTCTCGGCCATGAAGGTGACCAGCTTGTAGCGTCCGTCTTCCTCGTAGAGGCCGACAACCGTCTTCCAGCCCGGGCTGATGCGGTACCAGGCGAAGGGGGCGCCGGCATACTTCCAGCTGGTCTTGGCAAAACGCACGTCGCGGGAAATGATGACGTTGTCCTGCCACTTGGGGTCGTTGTGGTCGTTTGGGCCTGCATGACCTCCGGCAAAAGTGCCGAAGTCGTCCTCGATATGGAAGGGCTCGATGAAGTTGACGTTCTTGCCGCTGATGAGCTTGAGCACGTAAGTCGCCAGGCCCGCTCCGATGTCGGCCTCGGGCACCAGTACGCTCACGTTCTCGTTGAACCACTGGGGATAGAATCCCGCACGGCAGCCGGCGGTGCGGAAGGTGGCGCGGTCTATGTCGTTGTAGACGTAGCAGTCTATGTCGTTCTTCTCCGCCATCTTCTTGATGGCCAGAGTGGCTTTTACGCAGCCTATGAATTTGTCGTACTCCACGTCCGGCATCATCTTGTATTTTGCCGCGAGCTCGTCTGCGTAGGCCTTTACCTCTTCTTCGCCGAGGCTCTCGATTTCCGTCCCGTAGTCGCTGTAGGGCAGGTAATGGATCTCCGGCCCTATCTTGGTGAAGAGGTCGTAATTGTCGATGTAGGTGCTCCACATGGCCTCGT
>CAMZEC010000046.1 GCA_947305645.1 uncultured Bacteroidales bacterium
TAGCCTATGCGCTCGGTGAGGTTGCGCCATTCGGCGGTGTACTTCATCACTTCGCGGCGGCAGGCGGCATTGTAGTCGGCGACGCTTATCTTGGTTCCTATGTCTTCCTTGGTGATGCCCAGCATCTTCTCGACGCCGAGTTCTACGGGCAGTCCGTGCGTGTCCCAGCCGGCCCTGCGGCGCACCTTGAAGCCGCTCTGCGTCTTATACCGGCAGACGGCGTCCTTGATGCTGCGGGCCATCACATGATGGATGCCCGGCATGCCGTTGGCGCTCGGAGGTCCTTCGAAGAAAATGAATTCGGGGGCGCCTTCCCTGAGTTCGAGCGACTTGCCGAACGCATCCAGCTTCTTCCAGCGCTCCAGGATTTCATTCCCGGCGGCCACCAAATCCAGTCCCTTATATTCTTTGAATGTCATATTTTTTCGCTACTTTTGCACGTCGCATTAATAAATATGCAAATATAATCATTTCGCAGGGTTTAACAATGGCTGTATTCGACATTATCTTACTTGCGCTCCTGGTCGTGGCTATGATATCCGGTTTTTACAAGGGCCTCGTGACCCAGGTTGTATCGTTATCCTCTGTGGTTGTGGGACTTCTGGTCGCCAGCCGTTTTACTCCTGAACTTACAAAAGTTGCCATGATGCAGTTCGATTCAGAGGAGAAGGTAACGTATATTCTCTGCTTTGTGGCGATTTTCCTTGCGTGTGCTCTGGTTATGGCCCTGGTGGGTTTCCTTATCACCAGGGTTATCAAGATAGCTACATTGAGCTGGCTTAACCGCTTGCTGGGTGCGGTGTTCGCTTTCTGTGCCGCCACTCTTATTATCGGCTTGCTGCTTTGTGCTTTCGAGGGTCTGAACGAGAGTTGGAATTTCATCGATCCGGAGAAATATGCCGATCTTAAAGTGTATCCGAGGCTCAGGGATTTTGCGGCGTATCTTTTCC
Source organism: uncultured Bacteroidales bacterium (assembly GCA_947305645.1). GTDB lineage: Bacteria > Bacteroidota > Bacteroidia > Bacteroidales > UBA932 > Cryptobacteroides. The sequence continues at coordinate 951 of CAMZEC010000046.1, forward strand.
CGCAGATTAAGATGTTCTTCGCCAAATATGTGACTCCCGAGGTATGTCTCCCGCCATTATATTACTAGAAACTTCTACGTCCCTGTGTTCAGTGGCGCTGCTGGAGGGTGACGCTATTACTGCCCGCCGCTTCAGTACCGAGCCTCGTGCGCACGCTTCCATGACGGCTCCTTTCGTTCAGGAGGTGCTGGCCGAGAGGGGACTGAAGGTATCCGACTGCGATGCCGTGTGCCTGAGCATGGGGCCGGGGTCGTATACCGGCTTGCGGGTGGGGTCTTCGACGGCCAAGGGGCTCTGCTTCGGAGGCGGGATTCCGCTGCTGGCGGTAAGCACTTTGGACGTGCTGGTGGCGCAGGCGCGTGCTGCCGGTTTGCCGGAAGGCTGCCGCTACATCGTTCCTATGATCGACGCCCGCCGCATGGAGGTCTACACTGCCGTCTATACTGCTGACGGCGAGCGTCTTACCGAAATTGCTCCGGTGGTGGTGGAGGGCATCGGCTCTGTCATGTTGAGCGAACGCGAAACATCTGGATCCTTCGCTGCCGCTCAGGATGACAACGTAGAAGGCATCCTGTTTATCGGAGACGGCGCGGCAAAGTGCGAAGATGTGCTGGCGGGCCCAGAGCGGTGGTTCCGGCAGGAGTGTCCGAAGGCTGATGCGATGCTGGAGCCGGCGCTGCGGGAATGGAGGGCCGGCAACTTCCGTGATACTGCCTACTTCGAGCCTTTCTATCTCAAAGACTTCATCGCTACCACACCTAAGAAGCTGTTCTAGTTTTATTCCGTCTTGCGGGTGTACCGGTTAGCAACACTCATGGTCGGTACAGGGGTGTCCGGACCGCTCTGTTTCTATGGTGGCGTGGGTGATGCCGTGCTCCTTCAGCTCATGCTTGATGCCGGCTACCGTGGCCTCCGGCTCTGCGCCTTCTGCAATTACGGCATGTGCGGTAAGGGCCGTCTCCGTGGTACTGATGGGCCAGATATGTACATGGTGGACGTCTTCCACCCCAGGCACCTCGCGCATATGCTCCAGAACTTCGTCGCTGTCTATGCTTTCGGGGACGGCGTCGATGCTGAGTCGCAGGCTCTCGGAAAGCAGCTCCCATGTGCCTGCAAGTATGATCAGAGCCACTACGATACCGATGACAGGGTCGATAAAGTTCCAGCCAGTGAAAGAGATGACGACTCCGGAAATCAACACGCCAACCGATACCAGAGTGTCTGCCGCCATATGGAGGAAGGCCCCTTTGGCGTTGAGGTCGTTCTTGCGGTGTTTCATCAGCAGGAAGGCCGTGAGCCCGTTCACCAGGATGCCAGCGCCTGCCGTCCATGCCACCGCGCCGCCGTTTACATCCACCGGCTCGCGGAACTTATGGACACTTTCGACCAGGATGGCGCCGACGGCGACCAGCAGTATAATGGCGTTCAGCAGGGAAATCAGGACCGACCCCTTGCGGTAGCCGTAGGTCATGGTCTTGGTGCTCCTGGTGGCCGCCAGACGCAGCGCCACCATGGCCAGCAGCAGGGAAAAAACGTCGCTCAGGTTGTGCCCGGCGTCGGAAAGCAGGCCGAGGGAATTGCCCCATAAGCCCACTCCCGCCTCGATGAGTACGAAGGCTAGGTTAAGGATGATGGAAACGGTATATACACCTTTCAGGGTCGCAACGTCTGCGACCTCATGGTGATGATGTTCGTGTGCCATATTTCGTAGTTTTTTCTGCAAAGTACGGCATATCTGCGGCGGGGCGCAATACCAACTTTTTATGATAGCTACTCCGCTATACAGGAGTCCATCAGGCGGGTGATCTCCGCCTTGTCAATATGCTGGCCGATAAAGACTATTTTCTGCATCCTGTCGCCGTACACCGGGTCCCAGTCGCGTCGCAGCTGAGGGTCGCGTTCCATCTGGAGCTGAAGCTCGTATTCGTCCATGGAGGCGTACCACAGGCCGGCGTCCTTAATGAGTTTCTGCCGCCCGGCCTGCTCGAAGAGATAGCACTGGTCGGGCTCGGTGGCAAAGTAGCAAAGGCCTTTGGCGCGTATGATTCCGGCGGGCCAGTGCTTGAAGATGAAATTGTCAAACTTGTTGATGTCGAAGGGCTCGCGGCGGGTGTAGACAAAGGTGTCGATGCCGTATTCGAGCGCCTCGCCTTCGGCTTCTTCCTCCTCGTCCTCACCTTCGATGGCGGCAATCCATGCGGCGGAAGTGGCGACAGCGTCGAAATCGAACATGCCGGTATAGATTATCTCGTCCAGGTCTATGTCGCCGTAGTCGCACTCCAGCACTTTGGCTCCGGGGTTGATGCCCTTGACGATGGCATGCAGGCGGCCAAGCTCCTCTTTGGTGAGCTCGGAGGCCTTGTTCAGCAGCACTATGTTGCAGAATTCCAGCTGCTCGATGATGAGCTTCTCCAGGTCTTCGTCGTCTATGTCGTCCTTCTGCAGTGCGTTGCCGCCGGCGAATTCGTCCTTCATGCGGAGGGAGTCGACCACGGTTACTATGCAGTCCACGTAAGGCACGGCGCCGCGGGTGTACTGTACGCCGAACGATGGCATGGTGCAGATGGTGTTGGCGATGGGGGCGGGCTCGCAGATGCCGCTGGCCTCGATGACTATGTAGTCGAACATCTTGGAAGACACGAGGTCGGCAATTTGCTGTACCAGGTCCATTTTGAGGGTGCAGCAGATGCAGCCGTTCTGCAGGGCGACGAGGGAGTCGTCACCCTGGCCTACCACGCCGCCTTTCTGGATGAGGTCGGCGTCTATGTTTACTTCGCCTATGTCGTTGACTATTACGGCGAACTTAATTCCCTTACGGTTTGCGAGTATGCGGTTGAGGAGGGTTGTCTTGCCGCTCCCCAGGTAGCCGGTCAACAGCAGTACCGGCACCTGCCTTGTTTCCATATCGATTGTCATAGCGGCGCAAATTTACAAAAAAATGTTTGGAGGTATTCCAAAAAGTTTATATCTTTGCCGTCCACTTCTGGATGTGGCGCAGTTGGTAGCGCACCTGGTTAGGGACCAGGAGGTCGCTGGTTCAAGTCCAGTCATCCAGACGAAGCCTCGCTTTTGCGAGGCTTTTTTCGTCTGGACACGATACCGCTATTTCGATATAATTGACAAAAACGGTTGGTAAAACCGATATAATTTGTTGATTTATTGCAAATTATCCAAATTAGAAGAAAACGTTTTCTTCTAATGAGTGATAAGGCGAAAATAAGGAGGCGTCTCAGATGCCCGAAATGTGGTTCTTTAGACAATATCAAGTGGGGCGCCAGGAGTGGGGTTCAGAGATATAAATGCGGCGAATGCGGGCATATGTTTTCAGCCCGCAGAAAAGAGATCACATCATCAAATAGATTTATCTGGTTCAAGAAGTGGGTCTCTGGCCGGATGACGATAGACGAGATTGCCGACAGAAGCGGATATAGTACACGTCAGCTTCATAGATGGTTCGATGAGTACCTAGATACATCGCCATCTTGGACAATGAATACATCCAAGCCCATATATCTACTCATCGACGGCACGTATTACTCAGATGATCACTGCCTTATCGTATATCGTGCAGAGAATCTGAAGAGAACTATCTTCTATCGTTTTACTACACATGAAGATGACGACGAAATTGCTTCGGACCTAATCAACATCAGAGACTTAGGCTATGATGTCATCGGTATTACCACGGATGGCGGCGACAATATTGTTCGCGCCGTTCAATACGTGTTTCCAGATGTTCCCAGGCAGCGATGCGTCGTTCATGTCCAGCGGGAGTGCTTGGCACAAATAACGCAGAGACCACGTTCTCCTGAAGCAAGACTTTTCAGGAATATGGTACAACAGCTTAGTATTGTACGCACTGTTAATGACAAACTATGGTGGTTAAATGTTTATTCCGGATGGGCGGAAGAGAATAAAGAATATATCTTTCAAAAGGGGGTCATATACTACTCACATCAGGAATACTATGTACATAACGACTTGAGAAAAGCATATATACATCTAAAGAGAGCTCTGCCCAATCTGTTCACATATATCGATTATCCAGGTATCCCTAAGACCACTAATGCCTTGGAAGCGTTCTTTGGGCATATAAAAGATCAAATAAGATCTCACCGCGGCTTGGCTGAATCCAGAGTGGACAACTTCATAAAATGGTTCCTCTTTTTCAATGATGAAAGAAAAAGAATGGAGACTGGTGACGCCGCCGGAATGTAGGGCCTCCGGCGGCTACGGCTCGCCGCTGCGGGGAGCTCGCCTCAAGGGCTCTCCTCGCGGCGGCCGTCACCAACCACAAATGTCACAATCACCAACCATTTTTGTCAATTATACCGCTATTTCCTTTTCATCGAGCTAAGGAAGCCGCGGAAGGGAATGGTGTAGATGACGCCGGCGGAGTCGGTATTGCAAGGGCAGACAATCTGATCTCCCCAGAGGTCGAAATCCTCCATCTCATGGGGGATGGCATCGGTGAAATCGAAGTAACCGTATCTACCGACGTGCTTGCGAACTCCGGCATAGAAAACCTCGCTGGGATGCTTGGGACTGCCTGTGCCTACCGGCAGGAACAGAACTCCGTCGAAAACTGCGGCCCCTTGCAGAATCCCGTTCTGCGGCCCTCGGGAACCATCAGGGAGCAACTGGTCGAAGTAGCATGAATCAATCACGTCGGCATCTGTAAGAGACACCAGAAAACGGTCGGAAGAGAACTCCGGGAACACGAAAGATTTGACCACAATATGATTGCCGGGCTTCTCGTTGCCCACGGTATTGCCGTAGCAGTAGATAAGGTCGGGACGCTCCGAGTCAGCTATCCAGAGTCGGGAGTTCCACTCGGACGGCTCATAATGGACAAGCTGGACCAGTTCAGATCCGTAGGGCACCCCGGCGTCATCGGCCAGAATTCTTTCCACGAAGAGCAGTCGGGAGAGAGAATCCGTTTCCGCAAGACCTATCTCTTCTACCGTCTTGCTTTTGCACTGAGACACGTAAAGCAGAGGGAACTTATCCTTGGAATCATAGCGATAAGGCCCGAAGAAAGCCACGTTGGCGTGGTTCTGCTCGCCGTACGAGCCAAGGGGGAACTGGGCGGCGAGCTCATGGGTCTCCAGGTCGAACACGTTGCACCAGCCTTTGTCCTGCATGCTGAACAGGTAGTCGCCGTAAACTGCGCATCCTTGCACGTTGTGGGAATGCTCCAGCTCCGGATAATCGCAGAAGCGGAACAGAAGCTGGGGTACGGGCCTACGGACCTCTACGCAAGAGGCCAGAAGCAGTGCAGGAATAATAACGATCAGCAGTTTCCTCATAGTGACTTTATTACGGAAAGGTTGGTCTCGCGCAGTTTGCTCTCGTCCAGTTTCACCACCTCGCGGTCGTAGGTCATAATTCCGTTGACCTCTATCTCCACGTCGGTAATCTGGGTATAGACAGCCGATGAGCAGCCGGTGACAATAAAGACTTTCAGCATCTCTGCGAACTTGTCGTAGAGTGCCTGGACCTCGGCACCGGAATGCAGCACGGTGCCGTATCCCCAGTTGTTCTCTTCCTGCCACAGATGGCCGGGAACAGGGTATCCAAGGCCGCCGTACTCGCCCAGTACATTGATAAACCTGGCCTCGAAGTTGTTCATGGCGGGGCAGGCATAGTGATGAGTATCTACGATATCTCCAGCGAAGGCGTAGTTGCCTCCGGACGCCTCGTTTACAAGGCGGGTGGGATCCTGCTCGCGAGTGAACTTGACCACCTCCGGAGTATCGAACTGGCCCCAGGCCTCGTTGAAAGGAACCCAGACGGTGATGCACTGGAAGCCCTTCAAGGCGGCAATAATCTCGCCCCACTCTTTATAGTAATTGTCTTTCCATTCCTGCGGCACTATGCAGTCAGTGCCTCCGATGAAGCTGTCCCTCTGCCACTCGTTGCTCTGCATGCGGGCAATTTCTGGGGCGCGCCAGACGTTGGTCTTGCTGCTGTTGTCGGCGATGGACGGCATGTCCTGCCACACGGTTACGCCGAGCACGTCGCACCAGTAGTACCAGCGGGCGGGCTCGACCTTGATGTGCTTGCGAATCATGTTCCAGCCCCACTCCTTCACCTTCTCGATGTCGAATCTGAGCGCATCGTCGGTAGGGGCGGTATAGAGGCCGTCCGGCCACCATCCCTGGTCCAGCGGGCCGAAGAAGAAGGTGCGCTCGCCGTTGAGGCCTATGCGTTTGTAGGAGTTGGTGTTGCGGTCCGGCTTGGGGTCGGCCACCATTCCCACGCTGCGCAGGCAGGCATACCCCTCCACCCGGTCGACGGTCTTGCCGTCCTTGATCAGCCTGATAGCGATGTCGTACATCTCCGGGTCGTCGGGCGACCAGAGCTTGGGATTGTCAATCTTCATGGAGAAGCCGTTTCCGACTATGCCTCCCCGGTAGCTGAGCTCCACGCGCGCCTCGTCGTAGCTGCCCTCGGCCTCCACGGAGACGTTCAGGGTAGAGCTGGCGGCATCCCAGACGGGGTAGTAGGAAACTACGTGCGCCCTTGCGTCTACCGGTTCCATCCAAACCGTCTGCCATATTCCGGTGACGGGGGTGTACCAGATGCCGTGGGTGTGCTCGATCTGCTTGCCTCGGGGTTGGAAGCCGGCGTCGGAAGCATCCCAGACGCGTACGCGCAGGGTCTGCTTGCCGCTCTTCCTGAGCGCCGGGGTGATGTTGAAGCTGAAGGGGGTATAGCCTCCGGTGTGCTCCCCGACCTTGACACCGTTGACCCAAACCTCGGCCTTCCAGTCTACGGCGCCGAAGTGCAGCAGCACGTCACGCCCTTTCCAATTCTTGGGGATGGTGAAGCTGCGTTCGTACCACAGGGCATTCTCCGCTCCTACGTGACGCTTGACTCCGGAAAGGGCCGATTCGGCGCAGAAAGGTACGAGTATTTCGCCCTCCGGCTTCACATACTCATCGGCGACCGGGAGTATGGCGTAATTCCACAGACCGTTGAGGTTCTGCCAATCGGGGCGTACCATCTGCGGACGGGGATACTCCGGCAGGGGGTTCGAAGGGTTCACATCTGCGGCCCAGCGGGTCTTGAGACCGTCTCCCGTGGTCCAACCGCAGGCCATGCCGCTGCAAAGCACGGCACAGGCAATAAGCAATATTTTACGTTTCATTTTATACTTTTTAGTATCGGCGGACTACACCTCTCTTGTCGAACTTCATCTTGGGATCCACCTCACGTACGTCATCGACGGCGTACGTGATTATCCACTTGTCGGCCTGCAGCATCTCCCATATCTTCTCCTCAGTCATGGGGTTGGCGTAGCGGATCTGGATGCTGGGCTTCAGGGCGTCGTTGAGTTTCAGGTAAACACCGATTACGCCCTCCTCCTTGGAAAGGTAGTTGCTCAGGAACGGTATAGCCCTCATGATGATAGGCTTTTCGTAGTTCTGGTCTACGAATTCGCAGATGTATTGAGGATTGTCGGCGTAAACCTCTGCGCGCTTGCGCACGATGGTCGTATCGCCGGAAGGGTAGCGGCCGTTGAACTCGGCGCTGAAGCCGTCGAACATCCTCTCCAGATACTCGGCAATGCCTATCTTGCCCTGGCCCTTCTCCAGACGTACGAAGTCGAAGTCCACCGGCGTTTCTTTCACTCCGCCGCCGTGAATCGGCATGGCGAGCACTTTCTTTTCAACTATCTCCCGGTACCAGTCTTCCGTCAGCTCCTCTGCAGGGTCGGAATACACGCGGACGATGAGAGGACAGTCGTATTCGGACTCGATTCCGAAAATCTTCTTGCCGCTCAGACGCATCTGCAGGCCCAGGTAGTTGAGGTCGGTCTTGTTGGGCATGTGCTCGGTACGTATGGTCTGAATCTTAAGTTCTTTGTATTCAGCGGGGTCGGGGGAATTTACGCGGAAGTGGGAAGGCTCGTAGATGTCTTCCAGAAGCTTCTCTTCGCTGGTGACCTTGGGATCGTAGGTGAGTACTACGGTATGCGAGCTGGCGTACGTCCTGACTCCGTGAACGCCGCGTACGTTCTCCATTTTGCCCTTGAAGGCCATGGAACTGCCGTAGCAATGCACGCTGGTGAGGTTTTCGATGCGGAGGGTCTTCAGCTCCATGCCCTCTTCTATGCCCCATTTCTCGTCGATGGTGGGCACCTCGAAGCGGCCTCCGAAGATGATGCCTGCAGCCGTAAGAATTATGGCCACAAGAGCCGGGACGAAGCGGCCGAAGCCCTTGCTCATGGGCTTGGAAACTACGCCGAAGCTGATGGCATGGGTAGGGCAGGAGGCGACGCATTCGCCGCAGAGAGTACAATCGACGTGAGTTACAATGCCGCCGCTGGCCGGAATATCGATGTTGTACGGGCAGCTTTTCTGGCAGCTGTAGCAGCGGCGGGTGCAGTTGTCGTCGTCATAAATGACATGGAGTAACTGGAACTTGGGCTTGCGGTACAGTATCTCCAGCAGGTATCCCAGGACGCAGAAGGCCGCCAGAAGCATCCACCACTGAAGGGGTACGCCGACGGCGCTGAGCAGCCACCACAGGGCGGCCAGGAGCAGCAACGGCAGCCAGAAGCGGAAGGTGTTGGCTGCGGCCCCGAGCGGGCAGAGGTAGCGGCAGAAGAAGCGTTTGATGAAGAATCCGAAAAGGATCACGATGCCCAGGCAGACCAGACTCATCCACAGAACCAGTTCGCCCTTGAATCCCGTAGCTATGGCATAGTACGGGTCGAATTTGCGGCAGAACAACTCACTGGCGGTAGCGGTGGAGTAGAATACCCAGAAAAGAATCACATATTTTAAGATTCGCAGGGCCTTGTCCCAAAAGCTGCCCTCGCGGATTTCGAAACCGCCTAAACCTATGGCTTTGCGGCCTCTGGTCAGGAGGTCCTCTATTGATCCGATGGGGCACAGGTAGGCGCAGACCAGCTTGCCGAACAGTATCACGGCAGCCGCCAGCACTATACCCATCAGAATCTGGGAAGAGCTCATGGAGCAGGGGAGGGAGCCTCTCGTGAACCAGGTCGTCAAGGCTTCAAGGCCGCCAAGCGGGCACCATGCTTCAGGATCGGAGGGGGCCAGTTTATGGAATATTTTGGCCGCCAGGCCGCTGAGGAAAAACACCAGTGCGGCCAGCACGCCCCACTGCAGGACGTATTTTGGCCAGTTCTTGCGAATAGTTGATTTCATACTTACAAATATAAAAATATTTGTCTAAATTTGCGGCCGCAAAAAGTAACTATTTTTTACATCAATATGTCCAACAGTAGATTTTCTGTAAAGTATTGTGTGCTTTTGCCCATCGTTCTCATAGCCACAATTCTGCTTTGGGCCCTCCCTACCTCCGTTTTCGGTATCGCGGACCTTACCATTGTCCAGCAGCGCATGATCGCTATTTTCGTATTCGCTGCCCTTATGTGGATGTTCGAAATCATTCCCAACTGGACAACATCCCTGATCGTGATCGTAGTGATGCTGCTCACAGTTTCCAATAAGGGTTTGGCTTTCCTGTGCAGCCCTGAGGCCGGTTCTCTCGTAGATTACAAGAGCATTATGGCATCCTTTGCAGACCCCGTGGTCATGCTCTTCATGGGTGGCTTCGTACTCGCAATCATAGCTTCCAAATATGGCATGGACGCCGTTATTGCCAAGGGCCTTCTGGGTCTGTTCGGCAAGAAGCCCAAGATGGTGCTTCTCGGCTTCCTTATCATCATTTCCGTGTTCTCCATGTTCATGAGCAACACCGCAACTGCAGCTATGATGCTTGCCTTCCTCGCTCCCGTTCTCAAGGCTCTGCCCGAGGATGAGACAGGTAAGGTCGGCCTTGCGCTTTCCATCCCCGTGGCCGCAAACCTCGGCGGTATCGGAACCCCTATTGGAACCCCTCCCAACGCTATTGCAATCGGTGCCCTCGAGAATGCAGGCTACCAGATCAGCTTTGCTACCTGGATGTCCAGGATGCTCCCTTATGTGGCCATTATGATTGTTATCGCATGGGTGCTTTTGCAGCTCTTCTTCCCCTTCAAATCGGACAAGATCGAGCTCAAGATAGAAACCAAGGAGCGTAAGATGGGTTGGAAGGACTATGTGGCATGGATTACCTTCTTCGTGACCATCCTCCTCTGGGTTACCGAGTCCATCACCGGCATCAACTCCAACATAGTGGCCCTCATCCCTCTGGCAGTTTACACCTGCACCGGTGTGTTCGGCAAGGAAGATATCAAGGAAATCAACTGGAGCGTGCTATGGCTGGTAGCCGGAGGTTTCGCACTCGGTACCGGCCTCAACAAGACCGGCCTTGCCGCCGTGCTTATCAACGCCATCCCGTTCAGCACCATGAACGTAGTGCTGGTTCTCGTAATCGCCGGCCTCGTTTGCTACTTCCTTTCCAACTTCATCAGCAACTCTGCAACTGCGGCCCTGCTGGTCCCTATCCTTGTGGTTGTCGGTACTGCAATGGCAGACCCTTCCGCAGCCAACAACGCCCAGTTCATGGCCCTCGGCGGCATGTATGCAATGGTTCCTTTCATCGCTGTCTGCGCCTCCATCGCCATGCTCTTCCCTATCTCCACCCCTCCGAATGCAATCGCAGCTTCTACCGGCCTGGTAAAGACCTCAGACATGACGAAGGTGGGTATCATCGTGGGATCTATCGGCTTCGTGCTCGGTTACTTCCTGCTTACCAAGATTTTCCCTTTCCCTATGGCATAACATCATGAAAAAACTATTCATAACTATCGCCGTCGCTCTGGTTTCCGTCGCCGCCCTGGCACAGGACGCTACCGCTCCCAAGTACGGCTACAAGGAGACCAAGTTCTTCAGTACCCCCAAGGTGGGTGCGTACATCATCGCCGGTTACAAGCATTCTGACCTCAATCCCGAGAAACCGGGCGGATTCAACTGCAGACTCATCCGTGCCTATGTGGACGGCAGCATCTACAACGATTTCAAGTATCGCATCCAGTTCCAGGCAAACGGAGAGAAGCCTCACGTGAAGGACTTCTACATCGAGTGGGCAAGGTGGCCCGAGTTCTCCGTCAAGCTGGGTCAGTTCAAGAGGGCTTTCACCTTCGAGAACCCTATGAACCCCTGGGACGTAGGTGTGGGTGACTTCTCCTTCCTTGTCCAGAAGATGGCCGGTATGGGCGACCGCCTCGGCGAAGCCAACATGGGCGGCCGTGACCAGGGTATCCAGATCCAGGGTGACCTTTTCCCCATCGGTAAGGAAGGCTACCGCCTGGTACACTACCAGCTCGGCCTTTACAACGGTCAGGGTATCAACGTCGCCGATGCCAACAAGCAGAAGGACATCATCGGAACCATCCAGTTCCAGCCCATCAAGGGCCTGTATCTGGGCGCTTTCGGATGGATGGGTAACTGGCGCAACGGAGACGGCGTGGACCTCAAGCGCGAGCGTATCAGCGCCGGCCTCAAGTTCGACCGCAACAACTGGACCGTCCGCGCCGAGTATGCCACGGCAATCGCCGGCGAGAAGGCTCAGAGCGGTGCCGCAGATGCGTTCTATGCAACCGTGGGCGTCCCTGTAGTGGACTGGCTCAAGATCTATGTCAAGTGGGACGAGTTCCGCGCACAGGGCACTGCGGCCAGCAGCCACGACATGTACAGCGCCTGCGCCAACTTCCGCCTGCACAAGAACCTGAACTTCCAGCTTGAGTATCGTTTCCACAACGATCATACTGCTGCCAAGCTCAACTACAACGATATCTGGTTCCTGGCCTATATCAGGTTCTAAATTCGAAAGATTTTGGTATATTTGCGGAGGTATGACTCCGTTTCTAAGACAAGTCGCAAGACATTATTATACAAACGGAGCCGGCTCGGAAATCAGCCGGCTCTGTTTCGTATTTCCCAACCGCAGGGCGCTCCGTTTCTTCGAGCACTACCTGGGGCAGGAGATTGCGGCTTGCGGCAATGGTCCGGTGGTGAGTCCTCAGCTGTTCACCATGAACGACTTCTTCTACCGTGCCGCAGGAGCCGGCGTGACGGGGCGCATACCACTGCTTATCGAACTGTACCGCTGTTACAAGGAGCTGAATCCCGCCGCCGAGACGCTGGATGACTTCATCTTCTGGGGCGACACTATTCTGGGCGACTTCGACGACGTGGACAAATACCTCGTGCGGGCAGACCACCTCTTCACCAACGTAAGCGACCTCAAGGCCATGCAGGACGACTGGTCCTGGCTCTCCGACACCCAGAGGGAGGCCGTACGCCGCTTCACACGCCACTTCCTCAGCCCCGGCAGCGTGAAGGAGAGTTTCCTGAGCATATGGCGCATACTGCTGCCGCTTTACGAGCGTTTCAACGATGTGCTGACGTCCAAAGGCATGTGGTACGAGGGCAAGGTGTACCGCCAGCTCTGCGGGCGCCTCGAGTCGACCCCGGCGGCCGATATTATGGCAGAACGCTTCCCGTCGAGCCAAAAGTTTGTTTTTGTGGGCCTGAATGCCCTGAACGAGTGCGAGAAGACCCTGCTGCGCCGACTGCGCAACGCGGGGCTGGCCGAATTCTGCTGGGACTGGCGTTCCGATTTCATAAAGGACAAGCATAACAAGTCGTCCGTGTTCCTGAGCGGCTTCGTGCAGGAGTTCCCGCAGGCTTTCGAGCCCGACCTCGAGGGCCTGCCGGAGTGCGAATTCAACGTCCTCAGCGTTCCCGGAGGCATACTTCAGGCCAAGCAGCTGCCTGAGCTCCTGAGCCGATGCAACACGTCACCCGGGATAGAAACTGCCGTGGTGCTGCCGGACGAAAACCTGCTGATTCCGGTATTGAACTCCATTCCGGAGCATGTGTCCAAGCTGAACGTGACCATGGGCTACCCCATCTCCGGCAGCCAGATGGGCGTACTGCTGGCGGACCTGGGCGATCTGCAACTGCACCTGCGGGAGCGGGAGGGTTCTTATTATTTCTATCATAAGCAAGTATGGACTCTTGTGTCCAATTCACTGATCCGTAAGGCGATAGGGGAGGAAGGTGCAGCTGTTTTGGATAATTGCCGCAAGAAAAGGGCATACTATATTCCTGAGTCGGATTTGAAAGGCCATCCGGTCCTGGAAGCCATATTCAGGCCGGTCGTCCTGAGTGCTGCGGCTGACAAGCAACAGGTGGGGGCGATCTGCAAGTGGATGCAGGAGGTACTGATTACTCTTGCCCTGGCAGTAAAGAACGACCCCGAGATGCAGCTGGAGCTGGATTTCGCACGTATATGCTACCAGCAGCTGGCCGACTTGCAGAAGTACGGACTGGATATCACACCGGTGTCTTTCTTCCGCTTGCTCGGACAACTTACGGCAATGGCTACCGTGCCTTTCCAGGGAGAGCCGCTGGAGGGCATGCAGATTATGGGCCCCCTGGAGTTGAGGGCGCTGGACTTCGAAAACCTGATTATCCTCAGTTGCAACGAGGGTGTGTTCCCGCGCCGCTCCGTCAGTGCCTCTTTCGTGCCGCCTGAGCTTCGCAAAGGATTCGGCCTGCCTACATACGAGTATCAGGATGCCGTATGGGCCTATTATTTCTACCGTTCCATACAGCGTGCCTCCAAAGTTTGGATGGTGTACGATTCCCGCACGGAGGGCCTCAAGGGAGGGGAAAAGAGCCGTTACCTGAGCCAGCTGGAGTTGCATTTCGGGGTTAAGATAAACCGCTTTGAGGTACAGACTGAGTTGGGCGGTATGGTGCAGGCCGGAAGCATCGAAAAGACTCCCGAACACCTTCAGAAGCTCGCTTCGGCCCATCTGTCCGCCAGCTCAATAAAGGATTATGCGGATTGTCCCGCCAGTTTCTTTTATTCCAAAGTAGAAGGCCTGAAGGCCGAGAAAGAAGTGTCCGAGTTCCTGGACTCCGGCATGCTTGGCACCGTACTTCACAAGGCAATGGAGATACTGTATCCGGTAAACAAAACTATCGATGCCGCTTTCATAGAGGCTTTGCGCAAAGATAAGAAACGCATTCGCGAACTGTTAGGACGCCTTATTTGCAAGCAGCTGAATACCTTCGAGTTAACTGGGCGCAACCTGGTGTTTGCGGATTTGATTTGCCGTTATGTGGATGCCGTGCTGGCAGCAGATGCGGCCATCCTTGCAGAAGGTGGCAGTCTGATTATCAAGGGTGTTGAGATGGAAGCGCATCTTCAGGCCGGTGGCTTCGACTTCATAGGATATGTAGACAGGCTGGATTGCACGGCCCCCGGCAAGCTGAGAGTGGTGGATTACAAGACCGGTCGCGTTGAAGAAAAGGATTTGCATTTCTCCGGCAGCGGCCTGCCCAAGATAGGCTTTCAGTTATATCTGTACAAACGTATGGTGCAGGCCATGTTCCCCGAAAGCGAGGTAGAGGGAGCTATATACCAGCCTGCGGGACTTATGGGCGGCGAGCCGGTTTACGAGCTGCCGCTGGACGGGGAATACTGTGCCATGATGGAACGGGAACTGGATGCCATGCTGGCGGAGATAGCCGACCCGGCAGTGCCCTGGGTACGTACAGACGACGTCAAAAAATGTGAGTGGTGTGACTTCAGGACTATCTGCGGACGATGAATATAATTAAAGCAAGCGCAGGATCGGGCAAGACTTACCGCCTGTCCCACACCTACCTGGAATACCTTCTGAATTCCGGGGACCCGTTCGCGTACAGGCACCTGCTGGCTGTCACATTTACCAACAAGGCCACTGCGGAGATGAAGACACGCATACTCCGGGACCTCGCAGAAGAAGCCGAAAGCAATCCCCAGGCCCGCCATTACCTCCTGAGCATACTCCATGACTACGGTGCCTTCGGAGTCAGCACCATAGACCGTTTCTTCCAGCAGACCCTCCGCTCGTTCGCGAGGGAGCTCGGACAGCATAATTCATGGCAGGTGGAGCTGGACAAAGCTTCCTTGATAGAAGAGGCTGTGGACCGGGTGCTGGACGGACTCACGGAAGACAAGACGGACCTGGCCGAATGGCTGCGGAACAATGCCCTCGAGCAGATATCCAGAAGCAAACGTTTCCGCCTGGACGAAGGCCTTGCCGACATGGGCTCCAGGCTTAAAAGCGAAGAATTCCGCCAGCTGCTCGCCGCTACCGGCATGGACGTGTCCGAAGCATGGTCGAAGGAGCGACTGAAGAGCCTCCGGCAAAGCTGCAACCGAATCTGCAAGGATTTCGAAGAGAAGGCGGAGAAGCTCGGAATTCCGGTCGAAAAAGATAAGGTCATCAAGTATCCGGCAACGAAAAAGGCCCTTGACGCCCCTGGCGTACGGGAGCTCTTCGAAGGAGAGTTTGCCTCCTATGCCACCGCTTGCATAGTGAGGAATTGCCTCTATTCGCTCGGCGTCGCCCGGGAGTTCGAAGAGGAGTACGGCAAGCTGCTGAACGAGAAGAACGTGCTGCCACTGGACGAGTCTAACACCATGCTCAGGGACATAATCGACGGCTCCGACGCCCCCTTCGTCTATGAGAAAACCGGAACCCGCTATGCCCACTATCTGCTGGACGAATTCCAGGATACCTCACGCATGCAGTGGGACAATTTCCTTCCCCTGCTGCGTGATGCCGATGCCGCCGGAGCCAACCTTATCGTAGGAGACGTCAAGCAGAGCATCTACCGCTGGCGCGACTCCGACTGGCGCCTGCTGGGAACGGAGGTGGAAAAGGAATTCCCGTCGGCAAAAGTGGAGTCGCCCGAATTCAACCGGCGCAGCGCCCGCAGCATCGTGAGCTTCAACAGCGATTTCTTCACCTTCGCGGCTGAGAGATTGGGCCTGCAGGACTTGTACTCCAACGTACGTCAGGAGCCTAAGGTGGATGAGCCGCAGGACGGCTGTGTGCGGCTGAGCTTCACGTCCGACCAGGCGGAAGCGGTGCTGAATTCGGTCGAAGATGCCTGCTACCGCGGCGCCCGGTACGGCGACATCGCCATTCTGGTACGCGGTCACAAGGAGGGAGCCGTGCTTGCGGAGGCCCTCATTTCGGCAGGCGTTCCCGTCATTTCCGACGACTCCCTCGATCTCAAGTCGGCGGTCAGCGTGCGGCGTCTGGTATCGTTGCTCACTTACTACGACAACCCGTCCAACAGCGTCGGCAGCTATATCGCACAGTCTATAGGCATCTCTTTCCCGGAGGCATACCATTCGCTGATCGACTTCTGCGAGAGCCTGTTGCGGGACCTGGAGCGCTTCGATCCGGAGACTTTCCGCGCAGAGACGCTCTATATCAGCACTTTCATGGACCGCCTGCAGGACTGGGTGACCGCCAACGGTAACAACCTTCGTTCGTTTATCCGTCAGTGGAACGAGAAGGAATCCATTTTCATAGGTTCTCCCGAGAATTCGGATGCGGTGCGCATCCTGACCATACATAAATCAAAGGGACTGGAGTTCCCGCATGTAATCTTCCCGTTCGCGGAGAAGGTGGTCATGTCGAAGGCGGAAACGCGCTGGTGCGTGCTGAACGGCGGCGGGACATCCCTGGGGCACGAGCTGGACGGCATATATCCGGTGTGCTTGAGCGGCAGTTCTGCGAACACCCTGTTTGCGGCTGACTGGGAGGCAGAGCGCGCTTTACAGCTGGTAGACAATATT
The DNA here is from genome assembly GCA_947305645.1 of uncultured Bacteroidales bacterium. Taxonomy (GTDB): domain Bacteria; phylum Bacteroidota; class Bacteroidia; order Bacteroidales; family UBA932; genus Cryptobacteroides. The sequence continues at coordinate 17,526 of CAMZEC010000046.1, forward strand.
AATCTGTTTTACGTGGCTCTCACCCGCGCATCCAAGAGCCTGCATGTAATTGCCAGGGTCCCGGCAACGGGCAAACTGCCCAAACTGAATAAGGGCCAGGACGTTGAATGGAGCAATTTCTCCGAGCTTTTGTATGCGTGGTCCAAAGGTAATCAAGGCATTGTAAGAGGGGTGCCCTATGACTTCAGCAAGATGAATAGGAAGCCTTCGGCAGAGGGGATTACTATCCAGGCCGAGTATGTTTCCGTTCCGCTCGCCGGCCGCCTGCATGCATCCGAGGACGCCCTGGACTACTTCGGAGAAGACGGACACACCGGTGCTGAGGCCTCCGGTCGCCTGCTTGGCATCGAACTGCATGCGGCGTTGGCACTGGCCGATTCTGCCGCCGACCTGCCTCCGGATATGGATCCGGAAGCCCGCGTTATGCTGACGTCACGCATGGAGGCACACCCGGAATGGTTCTCATCGTCAGTACGGGGCTGCAACGAGCTCACTGTCTTCGGCCCCGACGGCTCCCGCAACCGACCCGACCGCGTCGTCATCGGCCCCGACGGCAGCGTCACAGTCATCGATTACAAGTTCGGCTCCGAGCGCGACGGATACCTGTGGCAAGTCCGCCGATACATGAAACTCTACCGCCAGATGGGTCACGCCAACGTCCGTGGCTACGTCTGGTATGTGCCTGAAGATAAAGTTGTTGAAGTATGAAGGAATTTGAGATTACTTGCCCGCTCACGAGGGAGCCGAGGCTGAAGGAAATCGAAGCTAAGGCCTCCGGAATGAAGTGGGTGCTGAAGAAGCGCTCGATAGATGCTCGCAAGGAGCCTGTGTGGCGCTACCAATATGAGGCCTACGGCCCCGGAGAGGAGCCCGATACTTATGTTCAGGCACCCTATCAGGACGTTCATGACGCCCCGGCGGTGATTGTGGTAGGAGCCGGCCCTGCCGGTATGTTTGCTGCGTTGAAGTTGCTAACGCTGGGCCTTAAACCGGTGGTGCTGGAGCGGGGCAAGGATGTCCACGCGCGCAAGTTCGACATGGCCCGCCTCTCCCGCGAGGGCATAGTGGATCCCGATTCCAACTACTGCTACGGAGAAGGCGGTGCCGGCGCATTCTCCGACGGCAAACTCTACACCCGCTCCTCCAAGCGCGGCGACAACCGCGAGGTCTTGCACCAGCTCGTTGCCTTCGGCGCCTCCAAAGACATACTCATCGACGCCCACCCCCACATCGGTTCCGACAAGTTACCGATTGTCGTTGAGAACATCCGCAAATGCATCATCGAGCACGGCGGCGAATACCACTTCGGCGCTAAGGTCGTTGGAATAAAGTATTGCGAAGAGGCAGATTCGCTCAGCGGTAGCGGGCGGCAGTTGCCACTGAGCGGCGTGTCCACCCCCGGACACGGGCAGGGGGAGGGGCCCGTCGACAGCAAGTTATCACAAAGCGATGACGTAGATGGCGATGGGAGGGGCCGGAGCGAAGCGGAGTCCGCGAAGGGGCAGTTTGCCGACGC
>CAMZEC010000047.1 GCA_947305645.1 uncultured Bacteroidales bacterium
CTTGCCGGCAATCTCGCTGCCGGTGGCGGGGGTGAACTGGGTGCGGGCCATGAAGATCATCAGGGCGACGGCCAGTTCGGCCACGGCGTTGGAGTTCTGGCCGGGGGTGTTCATCACCACGATGCCGCGTGCGCTTGCGGCTGCAAGGTCGACGTTGTCGAAGCCGGCTCCCGCACGCACCACGATACGGAGCTTGGGAGCGGCTGCGATTACCTCCGCCGTCACTTTGTCGGAACGGATTATGAGAGCCTCCGCGTCGGCTGCTGCCGCCACCAGGTCGGCCTGTTCGGCATATTTCTCGAAGACCACTACCTCATGGCCGGCGGCCTCCAGTATCTCCTTGATGCCCTTTACGGCAACCGCTGCGAAGGGCTTCTGGGTTGCAACAAGAACTTTCATACGCAGATTAAATGTGGAGTTTCTCGAATTCTTGCATGCATGCGACCAGTGCCTCTACGTCTTCCTGGGTGCAGGCGTTGTAGAGGGAGGCGCGGAAACCGCCCACGGAACGGTGGCCCTTGAGGCCAATCATGCCGCGCTCCTTGGCGAAGGCGAGGAACTCGTCCTGCAGGTCCTCACGTCCCTCGGCGGGCACGAAGCAGACGTTCATGATGGAACGGTCCTCCTTGTCGGCGGTGCCGCGGAAGAGGCTGTTTCGGTCGATTTCGGCGTACAGCGTGGCTGCCTTCTTCTCGTCGATGGCGTGGATGGCGTCCAAGCCTCCGATGCCCTTGAGCCACTTCAGGGTCTCGTTCATCACAAAGATGGAGAACACGGGAGGAGTGTTGAACATGGAGAGCTTGTCCACGTGGGTGCGGAGGTCGAGCATGGTGGGGATGTAGCGGCTCACCTTGCCCAGCATGTCCTTCTTGATGATGTAGAAGGTCACGCCTGCAGGGCCTGCGTTCTTCTGCGCACCGCCGTAGATCATGGCGTACTTGCTCACGTCAACCTTGCGGCTGAGGATGTCGGAAGACATGTCGGCGATGAGGGGGACGGGGCAGTCGTAATCCGTCTTGATCTCGGTTCCGTATATGGTATTGTTGGTGGTAATGTGCAGATAGTCGATGTCCGTGGGGATCTCGTAACCCTTGGGGATGTAGCAGTAGTTGCGGTCCTTGGAGCATGCTATGGCGTAGGCGTCTCCGAGCCCCTGGGCTTCCTTGAGAGCCTTGTGGGCCCAGACGCCGGTATCAAGGTAGGCGGCCTTCTTCTCAAGGTAGTTCATGGCTACATAGAGGAAACCGAGGCTGGCGCCGCCGCCGAGGAATACCACGTCGTAGTCGTCGGGAATGTTCAGGAGCTCTTTCCAGAGCGCGCGGCATTCATCCATGACGGCATCCCATTCCTTGGTGCGGTGGGATATGGAAATAAGGGAAACTCCGGTTCCCTTGAAGTCTTTGAGGGCTTCAATTGCATTGTCGATGGCTACCTGCGGCAAAAGGCAGGGGCCTGCATTGAAAACGTGTTTTTTGGCCATAGTGTTATTTATAATAAGTCTGCAAAGGTACAGATAGTATGCGTTCTTTCCAAAAATTCTTCCTGGAGGCTGCGGCGCACCCTGAGTTCCATGGTACACTCAGCTCCAAAGTCCCTTGCCCGCTGCGGCAGGTCCAGGTCCTTGACCATTTTCATTACCTGGGGCATGGCGTCGTAGCCGAAGCCGACGCGGTACCAGCAGCCTGCGATTTTCTCGCAGACGGGTGCGTTGGCGAGGGCGTCCGCCGATGCTGTCTTGTATGCCTTGATGAGGCCGGGTACCCCCAGTTTGATGCCGCCGAAATAGCGTACGACGACGATAAGGATATCGCTGAGTCCTGCGGAGTCTATCTGTCCGAGTATCGGCCGTCCGGCGGTGCCTGAGGGCTCCCCGTCGTCACTGGCGCGCCAGGTGCCGCCGTCCGCTCCGAGACGGTAGGCATAACAGTGGTGGCGTGCGTCGTGATACTCTTTGCGGAATCCGGCAACAAGGTCTTTAACTTCCTCTTCGGTTTCCACAGGGATGGCAAAAGCGATGAACCGGCTGCCGTTATCTTTGTACAGCCCTTCTCCGCGGGAAGAAATACTTTTATAAATATCGCTCATCCGGGACCAAAGTTAGAGTTTTTTTTGTATATTCGCCTACGAAACATATGAAAAGACTACTATGATTTACACGTACAGAGTTACCCTGGAGGGGATCAAAGGATTTTACAGAGTGTACAAAGTGGACGGTAATCATTCTCTATATACCTTCCACAAGCAACTCCGCGCAGATTTGGAATTTACGGTAGACCAGCCAATACTGTTCAAGGCTTTCGACGGCAAGGGGGAAGTGGCTGCCCGTTACGCCCTGCAGGACCTGGGCTTCGGCACAGTGGATGCCATCTCGATAGAAAAGACTGTAAAGGACGGCATCGTGCGCTTCGTGTATTTCTATGACGTCGCGGCCCGCAAGAGCGTCATAATCACGCTCGAAGGGGAAGAGGCCGGACGTATTGCCGTGCCTACCGTAGTCGAAACCAAGGGCCCTGTGCCCGTAGAGTTCGAGAACGGCTACGTGGCGTTCGAAGACCTGCCCCAGCAGCACCGCAAGCTCCCCGGTATCCCCGGAGGCGATGATGACGACGATGATGACGAAGGCGAAGAAGACGAAGCCGACGAGGATGATGACGACAAGGAAGAAATTATTTACGACGAAGACGAAAACTAAACACTAAAACTATAATCAAATGGTACGAGTAAAACCCTTTGCGGCCATCAGGCCCCCGCGCAACCTCGTAACGGAGGTGGCATGTCCGCCATACGACGTTCTCAACTCACAGGAAGCCAAGAACATGGCTGGTGAGAAATCGCTTCTGCACATTACCAAGCCGGAGATCGACTTCGATCCCATTGCCGGCGAACATGAGCAGCGCACATACGACCGTGCCGTGGAGAACTTCAAGACCTGGCGGAAGAACGGCTGGCTGGTCCGCGAAGACAAAGAGAAATATTATGTTTATGCCCAGACTATGGGCAAGCGCACCCAGTACGGCATAGTTCTCTGCGCCCACACGGACGACTATGCCAACGGCATCATCAAGAAGCACGAGCTTACCCGTAAGGACAAGGAAGACGACCGCATGATCCACGTGCGCATACAGAACGCCAACATTGAGCCGGTGTTCTTCGCTTTCAAGGACAACGACGATCTCGGTGAAATAATTGCCAAAACCGCTGCCGGCAAGCCCGAGTATAAATTCGTCGACGAGAACAAATTCACCCATACCTTCTGGGTAATCGACGACGATGCGGTCAACGCCCGTATCACCGAGATATTTACAAACGACATTGACGCCTTCTATGTGGCGGACGGACACCACCGTACAGCAGCTGCGGCCCGCGTAGGAGCCGAGAAGAAGGCCCAGAACCCCAACCATACAGGTAACGAGGAGTACAACTTCTTCATGGCTGTATGCTTCCCGGAGAGCCAGCTTAAGATTCTGGATTACAACCGCGTGGTCAAAGACCTGAACGGTATGACGCCCGAGGAGTTCCTGAAGGCTCTGGAAGAAGATTTCGAGGTGACGTTGGCCACCAAACCACGCTGCGGCCGTCCCGCCAAGCCTTATGAGCCGGCGGGCCTGCACAATTTCTCCATGTACCTCGGAGACAAGTGGTACAGCCTCACCGCCAAGCCCGGCCGCTACGACGACGGCGACCCCATCGGCGTGCTGGATGTCACCATCCTTTCCAATCTGGTACTGGACAAGCTGCTGGGCATCAAGGACCTCCGCACAGACAAGCGCATAGACTTCGTAGGCGGCATCCGCGGCCTCGGAGAGCTCTCCCGCAGAGTGGACAGCGGCGAAATGAAAGTCGCTTTCGCCCTCTACCCGGTATCTATGCAGCAGCTTATCAATATTGCCGACACCGGCAACATCATGCCTCCCAAAACCACATGGTTTGAACCTAAATTACGCTCCGGACTGGCAATACACTCCTTAGATTAATACTGATGAACATCGACTCCGCGACCATACATAAGACGCTGAAGGATTTCTTCGGTTACGACACCTTCAAAGGCGATCAGGAACGCGTCATCCGGCATCTTGTCGGTGGCCGCGACGCCTTTGTGCTGATGCCAACAGGTGGCGGCAAGTCCCTGTGCTACCAGTTGCCGGCCCTGCTCATGGAAGGCACGGCCATAGTGATATCGCCACTCATCGCCCTGATGAAGAACCAGGTGGACCTGCTGCGCGGCTTCGAAGCGGGCACCGGTGCGGGCAGCATAGCCCACTTCCTCAATTCTTCGCTCAGCAAAGCCCAGATAGAAGAAGTGCGTGCAGACTTGCTCGGGGGCAAGACCAAGATACTCTATGTGGCGCCGGAGTCCCTCACCAAGGAGGAAAACGTAGCGCTGCTGAGGGAGGTCAAGATATCGTTCTATGCAGTTGACGAGGCCCACTGTATCTCCGAATGGGGACACGATTTCCGGCCGGAATACCGTCGCATACGTGCCCTCGTGGACGAGATAGGCCGCCTGCCCATCATTGCCCTTACTGCAACCGCCACGCCCAAGGTTCAGAGCGACATCCTCAAGAACCTTGGCATCCAGGGTGCAGCCGTCTTCAAGTCATCCTTCAACCGTCCCAACCTTTATTATGAGGTGCGTGACAAGCAGGACGTGGAGAAGGATATGATCAAATACATCAAGCAGAACCCGGGTAAATCCGGCATAGTCTATTGCCTCAGCCGCAAGAAAGTGGAGGAAATTGCCCAGCTGCTGTGTATTAACGGCATCAAGGCCCGTCCGTACCATGCGGGCCTGGACGCCAAGACGCGCGCCGACAACCAGGATGCCTTCCTCACGGAAGAGATAAACGTAATCGTGGCCACAATTGCCTTCGGAATGGGAATCGACAAGCCGGATGTGCGCTTCGTCATCCATTACGACATCCCCAAGAGCATAGAGGGCTATTATCAGGAGACGGGACGTGCCGGCCGTGACGGCAAGGAGGGCCGCTGTATAGACTATTACAGCTACAAGGACATCCAGAAACTGGAGAAGTTCATGCAGGGCAAGCCGGTGGCCGAACAGGAAATCAGCCGCCAGCTGCTGGGCGAAGTGGTCGCGTACGCGGAGTCCAACCAGTGCCGCAGGAAGCTGCTGCTCAACTACTTCGGAGAGGATTACCCGCAGGACAACTGCGGTTCCTGCGACAACTGCGTGAATCCCAAGCCGCTGTTCGACGGCCGGGAGCAGATGAAGCTCGTCATAGAGCTTATTGAGTCGCTGCCGGAGCACTTCAAGATCGAGCATCTGGCCAACATACTCATAGGCAATCCTACCGCCATGGTCAAGTCGTACCAGCACGACACTCTCCCGTTTTATGGCAAGGGCAAAGACCACAGCGACAAGTTCTGGTGCACCGTTATCCATCAGGGACTCATCCTGCACCTGCTGGAAAAGGAAATTGAGAGCTACGGACTCATAGGCGTCACCGACAAGGGGCGCGAGTTCATGGCCAACCCTTACGAGCTCAAGATGGTGGAGGACCGCGTGTTTACCGGAGGCGGAGACGCTGATGACGAGGAAGACGAGGAGACTGCAGCCGCCAATGCGGCCATGAAAGGCGGCGGCGGAGCCGGCGACCCGGTGCTCCTGAGTATGCTGAAGGATCTCCGGAAAGACGTTGCCAGGAAACTTAAGCTCCAGCCCTGGATTATCTTCGGAGACCCGGCGCTGGACGATATGTCCATACTTTATCCTATCACGATTGAAGAGCTTCGCAACTGCCAGGGCGTAGGCGAAGGCAAGGCTCGCAAGTTCGGCGAGGAGTTCGTGAACCTTATACGCAAGTACGTAGAAGAGAACGACATTACCCGTCCGGACGACTTTGTCGTGAAGTCCGCACCGAGCAAGTCGGCCAATAAGATTTTCATCATCCAGAGCATAGACAAATGCATGTCGCTGGAAGATATCGCAGAGGCCAGGGGCATGGAGATGGACGAACTGATGAGCGAAATAGAGGCTATCGTGTCCACAGGTACTTCCCTTAACCTGAATTACTACATTGAGGAGAACCTGGACGAAGAAATAGTGGATGAGATATATGAGTATTTCCGCGACGAGGCCTCGTCCGATTCCCTCCGAGACGCCATGGAGGCCCTGAGCGCCGATTATGATGAGATGGAGATACGCCTGGTGCGTATAAAATTCTTGTGTGAGATAGCTTCGTGATACCCCAGGAGACAGTAAACCTGATCCTCGATACTGCCCGCATAGAAGACGTGGTCGGGGATTTCGTGACGCTTAAGCGCCGCGGGGCCAACTATGTGGCCTGCTGTCCCTTCCATAACGAGAAAACGCCTTCTTTCTACGTTTCTCCGGCCAAAGGCATCTACAAATGTTTCGGCTGCGGAAAGTCGGGAAGCGCCGTGGGATTTGTGATGGAGCACGAGCACAGCTCCTACGTGGAAGCTCTGCGGTATCTGGCCGCAAAATACAAGATAGACATAGTCGAGGAGGAAGAGTCGGCGGAGGAAATCGCCCGCCGCCAGCGCCGCGAGAGCCTGTTGCTGGTAAGCGAGTTCGCCCAGAAGTTCTTCGCTTCCCAGTTGGAGACGCCGGAGGGGCGTGCAGTTGGATACGAGTACCTCCGCAAGCGCGGACTGGAAGACGCCACCATCGCCCGATTCGGCCTCGGCTGGGCTCCGTCGGGCAAGACTGCACTAATCGATGCGGCGATCAAGGCGGGCTACAAGATGGAGTACATCCTGGCCGCCGGTCTTGCTGTTCAGCGGGAAGACGGCAGCGTGGCGGACAAGTTCCGCGAGCGGGTGATGTTCCCCATCCACTCCGTAAGCGGGCGCGTGCTGGCGTTCAGCGGCCGTACGCTCCATGCCGACAACCCCGCCAAATACGTCAACTCGCCGGAAACGGAGATTTACGTCAAGAGCCGCAACCTGCTGGGCATATGGTTCGCCAAGAGCGAAATCGCCCGCCAGGGCAAGTGCATCCTGGTAGAGGGCAACGTGGACATGGTGACCATGCATCAGCTGGGCATCACCAATGTGGTGGCGTCTTGCGGCACGGCGCTTACGGTGGAGCAGGTGCGTCTCATCCATAAGTTTACGGACAACGTCACAATTATGTATGACGGCGACTCCGCCGGCATTCATGCCGCCCTGCGGGGTATAGATATATTCCTTGCAGAGGGGCTCGACGTCAAGATTGTGCTGCTGCCGGAAGGGGAGGACCCCGACTCCTACGCCCGCAAGCATACGCTGGCGCAGGTGCAGGAGTACATTTCCGCCAACGAGCGGGATTTCATAGAGTTCAAGACGGACCTGCAGCTCTCCGACGCCGGTTCCGATCCGCTGAAGAAGGCAACTCTGATCAACGATATCGCCGATACGATTGCTGAGATTCCGGATCCTGTGAAGCGGTCGGTGTACGTGGATACGGTGGCGTTGCGCTTCGGCATAGAGTCGTCGATTCTGTTCCAGCGGATTGCGGGGGTGCGGCAGAAGAAGATGGAGGATGCGGCACGTGAGAGGCTGCGTCGACCTTCTGCGGCGGACGATGCGTCCGCAGCGACCGAAGATCCGGCTACATCCATTCTCGCGGCTTCGCCGCTGCGGCTGAGTGACGCCGAATCTTCATCGCCGTCTTCCGCTGAATCGTCCGCCGCATGGCTCGAGAACAAGACCCTGGCGCCGGCGGAACGGGACCTGCTGTTTTTCCTGATGCGCTACGGCACGGAGCCGCTGGACTTCGAGAGCGACTCGCCGTTCTATTCGGGCGACGAAGAGGAAAAGCCGACGGTGGCCGATTTTATTCGCGAGGCTCTGGACTCTGACGGCAGCTGCTTCGCCAACAGTGCCTACAAGCTGCTGTACGACAGTTATATGCGCCTCTACGACGAGGGGTTGCCGCAGGAGGCTGTAATGCGCTCGCTGCTGGACGGGGAAGACCGCCGGCTGGCGGATCTGGCGGCAAGTTTCTCCACGGAGAAGTATCAGCTTACCGTGGGGGCGTTCGAGGCTGCGCTTACTACAACGTCGAGCTTCCTCGTGAACGGCGTTCCCAAGGCTATCATGGTCTATGCCGAGAGGCGCGTTCAGGACCGCCTGGATACGCTTCGGCGGGCACTTGCAAGCGCCGGCCAGGAAGAGCAGATGAATATGATGCAGGAGATGCTGAAGCTCCAGGCCGCCCAGCGTCGCATCAAACAGAAGATAGGAAGAGAAAAAGCCGAACGGTAGTATTCCGCATGAGTGATTTTGATAAATATATCCGGCAAGGAGAACCGCTCCAGGCAGAAAAGGCCCGGATCTGGGCCACGGCAATAGGCCTGCAGGATGTGGACGGTCTCAAGCCGTCTGGCTATCTGAAGGAAACCGCCCAGCGGCATATAGAGGGCGACATTTCAATCGAAGATGTCCGCTCTTTGGTGGATAGTTATTATGAGTCCAAAACGGCCAGGGAGAAGGTCGAAGAAAGAACGGAGGAGGCTGATAAAGTATCTGCCGCTATCGCAGCCGTCCTTTCTGAGAAGACGTTTACTTTTTCTCCGGACTATCTCATTAACATACACAGGCGGCTCTTTTCGGGTGTTTATAAGTTTGCCGGACAAATCCGGGACTACAACATCAGCAAGAAGGAATGGGTGCTTGACGGAGCTTCCGTGCTTTATGGCGATGCTTATATGATTCGTCAGACACTGGACTACGATTTCGCGCAGGAACGCGCTTTCTCGTATGAAGGAGTAAGTTCTGCCGATGCTGTGAAGCATATTGCCGGGTTTATTTCCGGAATATGGCAAATCCACGCTTTCGGCGAGGGTAATACCCGCACAACAGCCGTATTTGCCATTAAATACCTGCGGAATTTCGGTTTCGACATTGACAACACACTTTTCGAAGAGCATTCCTGGTTCTTCCGCAATGCACTTGTCAGGGCTAATTATAACAATCTTGCCAAAGGAATCACGGCAACCGACAAGTACTTGGTTTGCTTTCTGCGGAATTTGATTTTCACCGAGAACAATCCTCTGTCCAACCGCGAAATGCACATATCCGTCCAAAGTATCAGCGAAGAATCCCCAAAGTCTCAATTTGATACTTTGGATTGTACTTTGGAGGAACTGGCCATACTCAAAGCCATTGGCGAGAACCCCCGGATTACACAGGAAGCGCTGAAGAAAACGATTGGCAAATCCGTCGCCACTGTAAAAAGGCTGACCGTAGGCTTGCAGAAGAAAGGGATTCTGGTACGCAGAAACGGAAAAAGAAACGGTTATTGGGAGGTTACCCCGGAGGAGCAGATGCCTCTCATGCAGGAAATGTTCAAGACCCAGTCCACCCAGCGCCGCATCAGACAAAAGATAGGAAGAGAAAAACCGGAATAACCGCGTTACATAAAAGAAAAATTAGTATATTTGCATAGGAGTCCCTAACTCCAAAAAAAACACAGAAAGCGTTTAGCTTTTCCCTTTTGGTGAATCTCGACAATTCCAAGCAAAGTAAGGGTCTGGCCGGAACGCTTATACTTGGCTATATCTTGAGCTGTTGCTCTTTATATAGCAAAGTGTGAGCATTCACCTTGTCCACTTTGCGGCAGTCGAGAGCCCACCAATGGATAAGACTATGAGGGCTCACACTTTCTTTTTGAGTATTATTAATTTGGCCTGGGCCCGCCAGATACTTCTGCTTTAAGTATGGCCATCTCCTACACTAAACCTGAGATTAACCTGACCCGGATATTACACGTCCAGGAAGTATCCCGGTGCCATGAGACTCGTTGTTTATGAGGACTCTGAGACCGGACAGGTCCTCTTCCAGAGGGCGGATATCCGTGATTTTTTAATCAGTAGGCTGCTCCCGTTAGTGTTCCGGAGGCGGGGTCTGCCGAGCAACTTACGTAATGGAAAAAATTCTCTGGACAGCATTGAACAGATATATGAAAAATGATTATCTCAAGCCTCTATCAGAAGAGGTATTATTTTCAAACAGAGATATTCTCTGCGAAAGCCCGGGCAATGGAGAAATAGAAGATATAATATATGAGGAATGGTGATATGAAACAGATTGGAAGGATTACTACTTTGGCGTTTTTTTTCTTGTTTGCTGCCTCTTGCAACTATTTAAAAGAAACCGCAAACAATGAAGATCTTAGTATAGAAACAGTATTCATTACAGCATTCACCGAGGACGGAGATAGTAACACTCGTACGGGGGTGATAGATGGAGGTGAGTCGGTGTATTGGCAACCAGAAGATGCCATAAAACTATTTAGAGGCAATAGTTCCAGCAAGCTTACTACGACTATCACTTCGGAATCGAAAATAGCTACATTCAGTGGCCAGGCTCCGGCTGCCAGTGACGGTGATTATATCGGGTTGTATCCATATAGCGAGGACGCCAGCTGTAGTGGGGGCGTGGTTACGGTTTCGCTTGCTCCATTTCAAATTGCACAAGCAGGGTCATTCTCGAAAGACACATTTATCGCATTGGGCCGTTCCAGTACTACAGAAATGGGCTTTTATTCCCTTTGTGGAGGTTTCCGTTTTACTGTCGCACAGCCTGGTATTCACAGGATTATTTTCCATGCTGCCAATGGTGAAAATATTGCAGGAACTGCAAAAGTATCTTTTGATAATGGCCGTCCTGTCATAAATAGTATTAGCGAAGGATGTTCCAGTATTGTGCTTGATGCACCAGACGGTGAGTCGTTCCAAACCGGGAAATGGTATTATTTTGTTGCGTTCCCCACTGAATTAAAACAGGGCTTTAAGCTTTCCTTTGTCAAAACAGGAGCGAGTGGAAATAAGGTATTCAGCTCTCCAGTTATTATAAAACGTAGTGTTTTTGGAGAGAAGAAATATGTTGATGGTGGGGCTGAATTTGTTGAACATGCTTATTGCGATCTTGGTCTTCCCTCGGGTACTCAATGGGCAACATGCAATTATGGCGCAGGGCAACCGGAAGAATTGGGCTCACGATATGCTTGGGGTATTACAGAAGAGTATTTCCCGAAGCAGAAGTATAAGTGGGAAGATGACAACCATAAAATTCTAAAATACTGCACTGATCCAGATAAAGGTGCCATAGACAACAAATCGACTCTTGATGATGAAGATGATGTCGTCAACATAAACTACGGAGAGGGTTGGCATATTCCTACTAAAGCGCAATTCAAAGAATTGAATGATTATTGCAGTTGGACTTATACGACCAAAAATTCGGTAATTGGCTATGAGGTAAAGGGCCCTAATGGTAAGTCAATATTTCTTCCCATGGATAGCGCTTCCGCGTGCTATTATGGATCCTCTTCATTAGTTCCTGATGAATGCCAATGCGCTTATCATACCCATCTTACTTCTAGTTCTTACGGATATAGTTGGATGACATCAAGGTCGCAAGGAATGTACTTAAGACCAGTTTTTGGTGGAAGAACCGCTATTCAAACCATAAGCCTTGTTAAGAATAATATCACGGTTTTGGTAAATGGGCATGCCCAAGCTGTCGCTGAAGTCACGCCATCTAACGCCTGGACAGATGGTTTAATATGGGAAAGCCTCAATGATGGAATAGCTACTGTAAATGAAGCCGGTGTCATAAGAGGTGTGTCATCTGGAACCACACAAGTCCTGGTTTACAGTGGTGATACCACGAAAGCAATATGTGAAGTAACTGTATTGGGTGGTGATTATAACTTATATATACCTCAAGCCGTAGATATGGGTTTACCTTCAAAAACCCATTGGGCAGACCATAATATTGGGGCAATCTTGCCTGAGGATTTTGGCTCTTATTACGCCTGGGGAGACAGCTATTCCAAAGTGGTTTTTGATTATAAGAGTTACGTTGCGAGTAACATAGTTTATTCTAAAGAAACAGATGCTGTGTCACTTGCATATGGGCCGGAGTGGTCAACGCCTTCTATCGATCAGATTGAGGAATTGCTATCCACTTGCACATACGAAGTGACTACAGTAAATGGTGTTGTCTGTCACAAGATTACAAGTCCTACGACGAAGAATAGTATATACATACCTTATTCAGGTGACAAACTCGGTAATAATATTCGAAATGCAAATGCTGGCGCTTCATTATGGTCTAGTACCGAAAGCAGCGGGGATTCATCATCAGGTCAGTATCTGAGGCTTTATAATAAGGGCGAAAAATGTCAGACATGGGAAAAATATTTTGGCATGGCTATACGTCCTGTTCGAATTGTTAAAAATACAGAGCCTGAAGAGAATAGCATAATAACATATGTAACGACCAATTGCTCCGCTTTAGATTTTAGTGGCTATACACAAAGCCAATTGCAGCAATTTTTCAACGTGCCGATTTTGTCTAATACATATGATGAAGATGAAAATATCGGAGTGATTGTATTTGATGGAGTTCTTCGCGCAATTTCTGCTAGAGCATTCTCAGGATGTAATAGTTTAAGGGAAATACACATCCCAGAGGGGGTTTCATCCCTTGGTGATTCGGCTTTTTCCAATAATTCTGCTTTGTCAACCGTTGAGTTACCAACTTCTTTAGTATCAATCTGCGATTATTGTTTTCTCAATTGTTCATTATTGAAAAACATTACAATCCCATCATCCATTAATGAGATAGGAGTGGCGGCATTTAGTGGTTGTACTAATTTGAGGAGGGTATTTATTCCTAAAGGCGTTCCAAAGATTCCTTCAAATTGTTTCAACGGGTGTTCAAAACTGGAGGAAGTCATAATAGAAGAGGGCTCTGTGCTGAAATCTATCGAAAATAGTCCTTTTTCGGATTGTACCTCTTTAAGTGAACTACATCTTCCAGAGGGCTTGTTAGAGATTGGTAATTATGCATTATTTAATACCGCGATATCCGAGATTTCATTGCCATCGAGTTTGCAAACTTTGGGAAATGGCGTATTTGGTAAAAGCGGTATTATAAGTATTACCATCCCTGACACAGTAAAATCCGTTGGAGAAGCTATGTTTAAAACTTGTAATAAACTAAAAACAGCCACAATTCTATCTCCAATTACTAATATGGATTATTGGTTTTCGGATTGTGAATCATTATTATCTGTAACGCTTCCTGGAACGGTTACATCTATAGAGGGCGCTTTTTCTGGGTGCTACCAATTAGCAGAAATCAATTTACCGTCATCTTTGAAAACAGTAAGTCGGGGTGCATTTAGATTCTGCAAAAACTTAAAAAGAGTCACCTTGCCGACCACAATACAATTTATAGATAAAGAAGCTTTTTATGCTTGTTATCGCTTATCGGAAATAAACTTCCCTGAAGGCCTTAGCGAAATTGGTGAAGCGGCGTTTGGGTACTGCGACATGCCAGAAGTGGTTTTCCCATCAACGTTAAACACCATTGGGAAAAATGCTTTCTCAAATAATTCAAGATTGAAGTATTTGAATATACCCTACACGGTTAAAACCCTGGGAGATGGTGCATTCTCATGTTGCGATAATTTGCAGACAGTTGATGTTGATTGTCCGTCAGTTCCTCCAGGCGCTTTTTCCGGCACTAATCTTACAAGCGTTCATCTAGGCCGACATGTCGGATCTTGTGGAAACCTCTCTGGTGGCAAACTTCGTGAGTTCACCAGTGCCTCCACTTCAATAGATGCCAGTGCCGACGGCAGGTGCCTTGTTGCGTATGATGGCACACTGCTTGCCTGCGCCACGGCGGGCCTTACGAATTACATTATCCCTCAAGAGACGGACAATTATACTGTCGAATATATCAATACAGGAGCATTCTATGATTCTATTTTGAAAACGATAGTTGTCCCATCCACTGTTCGTGGAATTGGTCGTCTGGCTTTTAACGTATCCTCCACGTCAGTTACAACTACGGATATTTTCTTTCTTTCACCGACACCCCCTGAGTTGAATTATACTAACTCGGTAATTGAGGGGTCTATGGGTGGTTGGATGGTAGGAACTGCACAATCTCCAATCTATAAGAGTATAACCATCCATGTCCCGGAGCAATCTATTGCTTCTTATCAGTCAGCATGGAATTCATTATCTAATGAGTTTGTCGCTTTTTCAACTTTGCCAGACTTGAATACGGACGCCAAAGAAGAGGAAATAACTCCAATTGACCTTGGTTTGAGCATAAAATGGGCGTCATCGTGTTTGTCAAGAGTAAGCTGGGGCTATATTAACCCGTCAGGCAGGTATTCATCCCAAATGCCATTTTATTACGGTTCTCGTCCGGAGTTGAACAATCAATGGCCATATTACTCAAAATATTGTTCATATACAAGGAAAAGTGAATATTCAGATTGGTACCCCACTGAATTATATAAGTACAATACAGATTCCACATATGGAAATGTGGATAACAAGACTTGTTTGGATATAGAAGACGATGTCGCAAATTTTGTTTTAGGAGGCAATTGGCGAATGCCGACGAAACAGGAAGCCGAAGAACTATTAGAAAACTGCGAAATAGCTTATAATGACGGTAAGAACATCACGTTGATTAGTAAAATCAATGGTAACAGTATTTCGTTAGGTGAGGCCTGCGCATTTTGGACTTCTTCACTTTGCGTTGAGGATCCCCGTTATGCATATTGTTTTGGTTTATATAAATCCCTTGATTCCTATCCCTATTCGATTATATGTGAAGTTAAGGCAGCGCTAAGATGTGTCGGATTATGTGTATTTGCAGTTTGTGATTGATAAGAAGGGGCCTATTGATCAGGGGGCGGAGTGGTTTGGAAATAACAATCAAAAGCAGTAAATTCGTGCTCTCAGAATCAATACTGCTATGACAGATAAGAAAAGAACTCTCGTAACCTGTGCCCTGCCGTATGCAAACGGCCCTGTGCACATCGGTCACCTTGCGGGTGTTTACGTGCCCGCCGACATATATGTCCGCTACCTCCGTATGCGGGGCCGCGAAGTCCTCTACGTTTGCGGCTCGGACGAGCATGGAGTACCCATCACCATCAAGGCGCGCCAGCAGGGCTGCACGCCGCAGGACATCGTGGACCGCTATCACAAGATAATCAAGGAGTCTTTCGAGGGCCTGGGCATCAACTTCGACATCTACGGACGTACGAGCTCCAAGATTCACGAGAAAAATGCTTCCGAGTTCTTCCGCAAGCTCTACGACGAGGGTAAGTTCATCACCCGCGAGAGCGAGCAGTACTACGATCCGGAGGCTAAGCAGTTCCTGGCCGACCGCTACATAGTGGGCACCTGCCCCAAGTGCGGCAACCCTGGTGCCTATGGCGACCAGTGCGAGAAATGCGGCAGCACGCTCAGCCCCGAGGAGCTCATCGATCCCCATTCCAAGCTGAGCGGCGCCACTCCGATCAAGAAAAAGACGACCCACTGGTATCTGCCGCTGCAGGACTACGAGCCCTGGCTGCGCGAATGGATACTTGAGGGCCATAAGGAATGGCGAACCAACGTCTACGGCCAGGTGAAGAGCTGGCTGGACGGAGGCCTGCAGCCGCGTGCCGTCACCCGCGACCTCGACTGGGGCGTGCCCGTTCCCGTCGAGGGTGCCGAGGGCAAGGTGCTCTATGTCTGGTTCGACGCTCCCATCGGCTATATTTCCAACACCCAGGAGCTCCTGCCGGACAGCTGGGAAAAGTGGTGGAAGTCGCCCGATACCCGCTTGATACATTTTATCGGGAAGGACAATATAGTTTTCCATTGCATAGTGTTCCCGGCCATGCTGAAGGCCTATGGAGACGGCTACATACTGCCGGAGAACGTGCCTGCCAACGAGTTTCTGAACCTGGAGGGCGACAAGATTTCCACTTCCCGCGGATGGGCGGTATGGGCGCACGAGTACCTGAAGGATTTCCCCGGCAAGCAGGACGTGCTGCGTTACGTGCTTACCGCCAACGCCCCTCAGACTGCCGACAACGACTTCAGTTGGAAGGACTTCCAGGCCCGCAACAACAGCGAACTGGTGGCTATTTTCGGCAACTTCGTGAACCGTGCAGTGGTGCTGACTCATAAATACTTCGGCGGAAAGGTGCCTCCGTGCGGCTCGCTGCTGGATGTAGATAAGGAGGTTATGTCGGAGATTCCCGCCCTGAAAGCTTCTATCGAGAAGAATATAGAGGAGTTCAAGTTCCGCGAGGCACTGAAGGACGCTATGGGAATTGCCCGCGTAGGTAACAAGTACATTTCCGATACCGAGCCTTGGAAGACTGTCAAGACGGATATGGAGCGTACGGGTACCATATTGAATATCTCCCTTCAGATTTGCGCCGACCTGGCAATCGCTTTCGAGCCTTTTACTCCGTTTGCGGCCAAGCGCCTGCGTGAGATGATTGGTTCCGTGCTCGATTGGGAGATTCTCGGCAGGCCTCAGATTCTGCCTGCAGGACACGAGATAGGGGAGCCGGAGCTGCTATTCGCCAAGATTGAGGACGAGGCTATCGATGCGCAGATTGCCCGTCTGGCGGCTATCAAGGCAGAGATTGAGGCACGTGCCAAGGAGGAGGCCGCCCGGCAGGTGACGCCTCAGAAGGAGGAGTGCACTTTCGAGGACTTCGAGAAGATGGATATCCGTACGGCCACGGTGCTTGAGGCTGAGCGCGTTCCCAAGACCGACAAGTTGCTCAAACTTACCATAGACACCGGTATCGACCGTCGCGTAATTGTCTCTGGTATAGCGGAATACTATAAGCCGGAGGATATGGTGGGCAAGCAGATTTGCATACTCGCCAATCTCAAGCCCCGCGTCATCCGCGGTATCGAGAGCCACGGTATGATTCTGATGGCCAAGCAGAACGACGGCAAGATGCGCTTCATTACCCCTCAGGAGGCCGTGAACAATGGTGCGCAGGTGGGTTAGCATACTTGTTTGTTTTCTTGCTCTCTGGGCTACCAGGCTTGGTGCGCAGGACGTTTATGACGAATGGGGTGGCGTTTACCACCCTTATCGTGTGAACGTTACGGCTCGGACGCCCGCCCCGAGGGGATACAAGCCGTTTTATATCAGCCATATAGGCCGTCATGGAAGCCGCTATCCGGTGCATGCGGGTTATGTGGGCAACGGTTTGGATCCTTTGCGTAAGGCCGATTCGCTGGGCCTTCTTACATTCGAGGGCAAACGGCTAATGCGTGCGTTCGCAAAGCTTGACAGCATCTCACATGGAACGTACGGGCTGATTTGCGAGCTCGGGGCGCAGGAGCAGCAGGGAATTGCCCGACGTATGGCTGCGGCTTATCCTGGTGTTTTTCGGCAGAAAGACCGGGACAGCGTTGCCTGTTATTCCACTCACAAGCAAAGGGCTATCCTATCTATGACCAACTTTGCCGCGGCGCTGGCTTCCTGTGCTCCGACGGCGCACTTTGGCTTTGCTGCCGGAGAGAAATACTACGACTATCTGTGCCGTGAGGATCTGGCGGCTCCGGGGCTTAAGGGAGGTTCCCGTAAGGCCGACCGTGCTATGGCGGAGCAGTTTGATTATCAGGGGTTTTACTCTCGATTATTTACGGACCCGGTGGCGGCGCACGCTTGCTTCAAGAGCGATCGCCTGATGGCGGAGACCTGTGTGACAAATGGCTCCGTGGCGGATTATCTGGGCATTCCAGAACTGGTCCGTTGCCTTACTTCGGAGGAGTTCGAGGTTGCTTCAAAGATTTATAATGCCAAGCAGTATTACCAGCATTGCGGCAGTGCCGAGCAGGGGGAGTGGCGTATGCATATCATGGACCCTCTGGTGCTGGATTTCGTGGAGAAGGCCGATGCGGCGGTTGCCGGGAACAATGTAGCCGCCGACCTGCGTTTCAGTCACGATGTGGGCATGATGCCGTTCTTCTCGCTGATAGGCCTGCAGGGCTATGATACGCGTCTGTCGTTTGAAGAGGTTTGCGACCATTGGAACGCCACCTATATGATGCCCATGGCCACCAATCTGCAGCTGGTATTCTATCGTGGCCGCAAAGGGGACGTGCTGGTGAAAGTACTGTTTAACGAGGGCGAGAGCTCAATCCCAGCCCTCGGCCCCGGCCCCTATTATCCCTGGTCCGCCCTGCGCGAGTATCTCCTGTCTGTGGTCGAGTAAATCGTTATGGTAGTTTGGTGATTACTACCTGCATGCCGAGTGCAGCAACTATCCGATAGAAAGAGGAGACGGTAGGAACAGTGATGCCATGCTCTATGCGAGAAATGTATGATTTGTCTGCGCCGATGCGACTGGCAAGTTCTCCTTGTGTTATATGGGCTTCTTTGCGGGCATTCCTAAGGATATCCGCATTATACTCCTCCCAGGCTTTGTCTTCTTCTGCCTTCCATGTTTCTGAGCCGACTGGCCCAAACCGATCAACCAGATGCTCGGTTATGTCGTAGAAGTCACCATGTTTGCTTTTCTTCATAGTACTGCTTCTTTAATTTTATTGCCTTTTCGATTACTGCCCGTGGTGTTTTTTGTGTCTTTTTAATAAGACAATTAAGCAAAACAACAAGTCTGGACCCATCATAGATGAACAGTATTCTAAGTTCTTTATTGGCGGTCGTAATCCTAAGTTCATTTATTCCTTCTTCAAGTGGCTTGATATAATGCGCAGGCATTCGGCTGTCCGATTGCATTAGCACCATTGTTCTATCCACTTTATCTTTCTCATCTTGAGACAACGTGCTGCTCACGTAAAAGTAGACACGGAGGGGTAGAAAAAGATTGAATGTCGTATC
>CAMZEC010000048.1 GCA_947305645.1 uncultured Bacteroidales bacterium
TTGCTGGTGTAGCCTCCGGTATCGACTACGGAGAACTCCCTGCCGCACCATTCGCAGCGGCCGTAATGCCGGTCACGGGTGACGCCGGCGGTATCATCTACGATTGCCTGCCTGGCTCCTACCAGGCGGTTGAAAAGGGTGGATTTGCCGACGTTAGGACGTCCGACTATTGCTACCAGGCTCATACAGTTTACATTCTTTGCACGCCTCGGAGAAGTCTCCGGAGCAGCGCCGGTGAGGGTTATGAAGCTCGGCATCCACGTCTTTGTAGCAGCGTATGCCGAGCTTGCGCATTTCTTCGTTGGAACCTACGTCATAGTTGGGGAAGTCCTTCTTCCGGAACACGATGTTGAAACTCATCGCAAATACTACCAGAAGCAGGACCGCCGCTGTTGCTATGACGGTGGCCCACATATCAATACACGAAGTCGGGGCTTATAGGTTCGTAGTTATATACTTTCTCGATTATGCTGGCGAACACCTGCGACATCGAGACTATGCGTATCTTGCTGTCCCCTTCCAGTTCGGGATGGGGAATGGTGTCGGTGATAAATACCTCCTCGAGGGCGGAATTGTGTATCTTCTCCACCGCATTTCCGGAGAGGATGCCATGGGTGGCGCAGCAGCGCACGCTGGCGGCGCCCTTCTCCTTGAGTACGTCGGCCGCCTTGCAGAGGGTGCCGGCGGTGTCGATCATATCGTCGACTATGATGATGTTGCGTCCCTCCACTTCGCCGATGGCCTTGATCTCGGCCACCACGTTGGCGCGCTCGCGGGTCTTATGGCAGATGATGACTCCGCACTCCTGGCGTCCGCCGAGGCTCTTGGCGTAGGTGTTCGCCCTCTTGGCGCCTCCCATGTCCGGAGCGGCGATAGAAAGATTCTTGAGCTTCATCGCCTTGATGCAGGGCAGGAACACCTTGCTAGCATATACATGATCCACAGGGATGTCGAAGAAGCCCTGAATCTGGTCTGCGTGGAGGTCGCAGGTCATCACGCGGTCGCAACCGGCCGCGGTGAGCAGATTGGCGGTAAGCTTGGCACCGATGGCTACGCGGGGGCGGTCCTTGCGGTCCTGGCGTGCCCATCCGTAATAAGGCATAACTGCGATAACCTTGTCAGCAGAAGCACGCTTGGCGGCATCGATGGTCAGCAGGAGCTCCATGAGGTTGTCTGCGGGCGCGATGGTTGACTGGATGATGAAAACAGTAGCGCCGCGGACGCTCTCGGCGAAGCAGGGCTGGAACTCTCCGTCGCTGAAGGGAGTAACCTGAAGATCTCCCAGGTGAATGGGAGTTTCGTCGGGCTGGAGAATGTCGTTCAGATGTTCAATCACCTTGCAGGCGAAGTCACGGGATGCCCTGCAGGCGAAAACTTCTATACGATGGCTGTGAATCATAGTGATTTAAGTATTGAGTTTATATAGTTAAGGATATCGTCGCGTCCGCTGCCGTTGGCAGAGCTGCATGAGAACATGGGCGGGAGCTCCTCCCAGGTCTGGGATAGTATCTCGCAGTCTTTTTCTATCTGCCTCTGGAGAGCCACAGGGCCGAGCTTGTCGGCCTTGGTAAAAATGATGGCGCAAGGTATGCCGTTCTCCCCCAGTTCGGCCAGAAAATCCGTATCGATTTGCCCTATGTCGTGCCTTGAGTCCACCAGCACGAAAAGCAGCTGCATTTCCTCCGAGTTGTGAATGTAGTCGCGGATTACCTCAGCGAGCTCACGGCGCATCTTGTCCGGCAGCTTTGCGTACCCGTAGCCCGGAAGGTCCACCAGATACCAACTGTCGTTAATCAGGAAATGGTTCACGACTTTGGTCTTGCCCGGGGTGGACGAAGTCATGGCCAGCTTGCCATTGCCGGTGAGCATATTGATGAGGGAGGATTTTCCTACGTTGGAGCGGCCTATGAAGGCGAATTCGGGCAGTTTCCTCTTCGGCTTTTGCGAAACCCGCGTGCTGCTTCCTGCGAATATGGCCTCAGAGATTTTCATATCACTAACTTTCCAGCACAAAGATACTATTTTTTTCGGCTCGCGAAAAAAATACTTTAGTATCTTTGCCTCCGCAATGATCAAGGCAAACAGAATCATACAGGATTGGATGCTTCCGGGGGCTATAGTTCTCGGCGTGAGCGTGTATTTCCTTTATCGCGCCATCCCTTTCATACACCCGGCAGGCCATATCCTAAACGATATCGCTTCCGAAGGTCAGCGGGTCGTGATTGCCTTGCTGCTCTTTTTCCAATTCGTTAAGATTTCTCCTCACGATTTCCGCTTTCACAGGTGGCATGCTGCAGCCCTGGCATTCCAGGTGCTGGTGTTTCTGGGATTTGCCGCTATAGCCAGGTTCAACGCGGAAGGAGAGATTCGCATACTCCTGGAGTGCGCAATGCTTTGTATCATATGCCCGACGGCGTCCGCTGCAGGTGTTATTACGGAGAAACTGGGCGGCTCGCTGGCAGGGGCTGTGAGTTACGTAACCCTGTCCAATCTTGCGGCGACTCTGCTTATTCCGCTGGTGATTCCCATGGTACGGCCGTCGGCCGATTTAAGTTTCTGGGCCTATGTGGGGCATATCGCGCTTAGGGTATTCCCGCTACTGCTTCTGCCGGGCCTGATTGCGTGGGTGATACGTTACACTATGCCCCGGCTTCAGCGCAAGCTGATGAGACTGAGCCGTTATGCCTTCTATATTTGGGGCGTAGGACTTACCCTTGCCATGATACTGGCGACCCATGCCCTCATGTTGAGCGAGTTGTCTGCAGGAGCAATGATATGCATAGTGCTGGTATCTATGGGAGCCTGCGCGCTGCAATTCTTCGTTGGAAAGCATTCCGGACGCGACGAGGTGGTCAGGATTACTGCGGGGCAGGCGCTCGGACAGAAAAACACCGGTTTCCTTATCTGGCTGGGGTACAACTATATGACCCCGGTCACCTCGGTCGCAGGCGGTCTGTATGCCATCTGGCAGAATATCTTCAATTCATGGCAGCTGTACCGGAAAAACCATCCTAGCTATGCGCCGGATAGCAGACGGTGAAGCAGGCTCCACCGAGGGAGAACGAGCGGGAGTAACTGATGGTTGCGCCGCAACGCTCGAGTATGCTGCGGGAGATGGCCAGACCGAGACCTGAGCCGCCGTTCTTGGTGGTGAAGTTGGGTGTAAACAGCTTCTGGATGTTCTCCTCCGACACGCCAGGGCCATTATCCTCAACAACAATGTCGTAGTAACCGTCGGTCGCGGATTTGCGCAGGGAAACGTACACCTTGGCGCCTCCGCGGCCTTCCACTGCCTGCACTGCGTTGCCCAGCAGATTCACGAACACACGCGTCAGCTGGGGCTTGGGTCCGAGTACCATGGCGCCATGGAGGCCCATATAGGTAAAATCCACGTCTTCGCGGTTGTCGAACATAGCTATCTCTTCCTGGAGCATATTGTCCAGATCCAGAAGCGTATGCTCCTCTGTGTACAGCTTGGCGAAAGTAGAGAATTCGTTGGAGGTCTCCGTGAGTATGTCGATATGGTCCAGCAGCACCTTGCTCACGTCATCGAACTTCTCCTGCCAGGCGGGATCACCCTTCTGCTTCAGGCGTATGAGCCTTTGGATCTGCAGCTTCATGGGCGTGAGGGGGTTCTTGATCTCGTGGGCCACCTGCCGTGCCATACCGCTCCACGCCTTGTCGCGTTCGGCCTGCGCCAGCTTGCGGCTGCTCTCTGCCAGCTCGTCCACCATTCGGTTGTATTCGTCCACCAGCTCCGATATCTCATCCTTGCGGCCGTATTCGATGTGCTCCAGCGAACCCTGGCCCGCCTTGCGCATGTTCTGCCCCATCATGACCAGCGGACGGAACACCCTGTCCAGCACGGCGGATTCCGAGAAGCGGGAGAGGATGAACAGCAGCAGGAATACCGTAATGATGGACATGGAATGCATTACGGCGTCGCGTTCGAAGTCGTAACGCTCCTCTACGTACGGGGAGCATAGCACCGCCAGAATGTGCCCGTCGCCGTCCATCAGCGGCATATACATGTTGTGGTAGTGCCTCCTTCCTACACGCTCGTTAAGTATGCAGTACCGCTTGTTCAGCCGGAAAATCTGGTCCATCGCCTCCTCGTCAATACGATAGCCCACCAGACCGCGGTCGAGGGCTTCCGGGTTGGTACACAGGAGGATACGTCCGTTGGGCGAGTACACGCTTATGTCCGAACCGGTATTGTCGCTGACCGACTGTATCAGGGAGGCGAATTCGGGCGAATTCAGCGCTGCAGGCCCTTCGATGGTCCGCAGGCCGTTCTTCGCAAGCAGCTGGATGGCGTTTATGCGGTCGGACATAAGAGCCTGCTGGTTGGCCTCGTTGCGTCTGTACACGAAGATGACGCTCACGGTTGCCATGATTACCAGCGACAGCAGCAGGGAAACCATCAGCGTCAGGGAGATACGGGAGCGGAAATAGTTCCTGCTGTCACTTCTCTTGCGGCGCCTCGGCTTCAGGCATGTAAGTATACCGGACATCATAAGGCCGATGAAGACGGCGGAGATGGCATAACTGCTTGCACCAATCTGGCGGCGGGAGATTATTACCGCTTCGTCGTCGGTCACCACATTGATGAAGTGGACGTAGCCGTCGCGGCTGTAGTGGCACAGATGCTCGATGTAGACTGTCTCGTACATCAGGTCGTCCATGCTGGTGGCATAAGGGTACGTCCCCTTGAAAATGCGCAATTCGCGCCCCTGATAGCGGGAGTAGGAATATGCCGCCGGCAGGCTGGTGCGGCTGGGAGAGCTGTAGTCCAGCAGGCGCGCGTATCCTTTGCTGCCGGCCGCCGTCTGGGGCGACACCTCAACGAGTACGTACGACAGGATTCCGTCGCGCAGATACGGGAAAACGCCCACATATTCAGAGGAGCCCTCGCCAGTGGTGCTGTTCAGGAAGACGGAGCCGTCGGCAATCGGCGTACTGCTCCTCGTAAGTTGGTCGAAGTGCTCCAGCACGGCCGCGGGCGAGCTGCCCGGATGCACCAGCTGCACGTTCAGGGAGTAGTCTTTGGACTCGTTAAAGAAGTAGTTGTCAATGATGCGGTTGCGAATGATGACGTCGCTGCCGTCCAGGGCGGAAAGGGTGGCGATTACGGCATCCCCCGCGATGTACGGCTCCACGTTCAGCAGAAGCAGCTCGAGCGTAACGTCACGGTCGACCGCCAGCTTGCCTGCCCACACCTCCATCCTGTCCTCTTCCTTGCCGAATCCCAGCACGGCGGTAGTGGTCACCATGTACAGCGATGCCAGAGCCGCCAGCACCACCCTCGAAGTGCGGGAGAACATGTCGTAGTGCACCCCGAACGCATGCGACAGTGCCGGCTGGATCATCTGCAGCAACATGGGAACCGAGGCCAGAAGCGACAGGAACGACAGGTAAACGAGCAGGGTGTATATGGACAGCGAGCCCAGCTTGTATATTTCCAGAGAGATGCTGGAGTTCGCAACTATGCTCTTAATGGTGAGGTGTGTATAAACGATGATGGCGGCGAGGGCCATAAGGTCCAGGGTGGCAAAGACGGCGCCGGCCGGTACGCTGCGAAGCTTGGTCCACAAGTTGCGCCGTACCAGATAGAGCGCCAGCACGCAGAACGTGAGTGCCAGGTTCAGCAGCAGAACGGCGCCAAGGGAGAACAGCACGCTGCCGCCGGCATATGTGACCGGGGAGAATACAGAGAACTCGGTCTGTACGCTCAGGCCCCAGAAATACATGACACCGGTGGCCAGGATTATTCCGCCGCAGGATATGAGGGCCCGCCTGAGTACTCGCAGGCGGAAGACAAAAATGATTGCCGCCGCCACGAAGAGGAGGAGAGAAATCCACAGCAGGCTGGGATCGGCCATGACTTCTCCAGAGAGTGAATCGTACAGCACCTTGAAAACCGGCTTGCCGTCAAGGCGTACTGCACTTCCGCCGCTAAACGAAAGCGGCCTCACGGAGTACCGCATGCTCAGGTGCAGGCGCGGATTGACGCCGTTGTACGAACTCTTGTCCTGGCCGTCTATAACCAGCAAACCGGAAATCAGCCTGTTCTCCCCCACGTCGCGCGCCCTTACGATATACCACTTGGAACCTATGTTCATGAATATCGGTTCCTCGGTCACGTAGCTCAGCGGCGAACGGAGGTTAACGCGGGGGTTCGCGATTCGCTGCACCACCACCCGGGAAGAAATGTCATCGTTGAATATGGGGAACTGCCCGCGCCAGGACTGCAGGGTGTCGGCGGCATAGGTGTAAATGACCATATCGTCGGGCAGCTTTGCCGAGGGGCGGTTCTCGTACGACTCCAGGCGGGCCATGCGGCGGGACAGCAGACGCTGCACCTTTGCCGCTTCAGAGCCCGTATCGCCTACCGAGCGCGGTGTAGCCACTGCAAAGATGAGCAACACGGCGCTGAGCAGTGTGAGCACAGCGAAAACATAATCCCATATGTTGAACTTCCTATTCATTATGGTAGGGTTCCCCTCTCAGTATGGTGAAAGCCCGGTAAAGCTGTTCTGCAAAAACCGTTCTCACAAGCTGGTGCGAGCAAGTCATTTTCGACAAAGACAGCTTGGCGCCGGCCCTTTCGTACACTTCCGGAGCAAAGCCGTATGCTCCCCCGACTATGTAAACCAGGTCACGGCCCTTCTGCATTTCTTTCCCCAGCCTTGCTGCGAACTGCAATGACGTAAACTCCTCCCCGTGCTCGTCGAGCAGGACTACGCTGTCCTGGGGCTTGAGCGCCTTCAACAGGAGCTCGGCTTCTTTATGCTTGATCTGCTCCGGACTCAGCGAGCCGGCGTTTTTCAGTTCGGGCAATTCCTTCACCTGGAAGGGCACGTAATGGGAGAGCCTGGAGGCGTACATGTCCAGGCCTTCCGCCACCCAGCGGATGTCCGTTTTGCCCATTGTGAGAAGCGTGATGTGCATTGCATGCAAAAATAGCAAACTGGCTTAATATTTGCAAAAGAATACGGACGTATGAAGCTGAGAATCGTAGCAGTTATAGCTCTCCTTCTGGCCGGCCCTATTGCGACGGCCCAGAATTTCATTATCAAGAGTGCTCTCCCCACAACCGCGCCGGAAAGCGGAGATGACGTATTCGTACCCATCAGCAAATATTTCGCCGCCGGCAATGCAGACGCCCTCTCGGCCTGGTTCGCCGACAATCTGGAAATAGCGGTCCTTGCAAAAGAAAGCGACGCAAGCCGCGCCCAGGCACGCCAGATAGTGAAAACATTCTTCGACACCTACACTCCCCGCAGCTTCGACATCAACCATACGGCCGGCCGGGCAAACATGAAATACGCCCTGGGTACGCTCAAGGCCGGAGGCGAAACTTTCAACGTCACTATCTTCATGAGCTGCAAGGACGACAGCTACAAGATCAAGCAGCTCAAGATAGAGAGATTCTGATCCCTCCCCCGCATCTTCATATTGTCAAAAATATTTTCGATATTTGTAGTATGAAGATTCTGATTATCGACGACGAGCGGTCTATCCGCAATTCCATGGGCGAAATACTCTCGGACGAGGGCTATATCGTAGAGACTGCGGAAGACGGTCTTTCAGGTTACGAAGCCGCCTCGAAGGGGCACTACGATGTTATTTTCTGCGACATAAAGATGCCCGGGCTGGACGGGACCGAGGTTCTGGACAAGCTGGTGGAAGACGGCTGCGAGAGCGCCATAGTCATGATTTCCGGCCACGGAGACATAGAGACGGCGGTGGAATGCATCAAGAAAGGAGCCTTCGACTTCATCCAGAAACCCCTGGACCTCAACCGCCTTCTCATCACCATCAAGAACGCCACGGACAAGACCAAGCTGGTCACCCAGAACAAGAATCTCAAGAAGAAGGTTTACGGCGGAGAGCAGATGATAGGTGAATCTCCGGCAATCCAGCACATCAGGGAGATAGTTTCCAAGGTCGCCGCCACCCCTGCGCGTGTGCTCATCACCGGCGGCAACGGCTCCGGAAAGGAGCTGGTAGCCCGCAGCCTGCACCAGCAGAGCGACAGGGCCGCCCAGCCCTACATAGAGGTCAACTGCGCCGCTATCCCCTCAGAACTGATAGAGAGCGAACTCTTCGGTCACGAGAAGGGCTCCTTCACCTCCGCCATCAAGCAGCACAAGGGCAAATTCGAGCAGGCCGACGGCGGAACCCTCTTCCTCGACGAGATAGGCGACATGTCCCTCGCCGCCCAGGCGAAGGTGCTGCGCGTGCTGCAGGAGAACAAACTCTCCCGCGTTGGCAGCGACACGGATATAAAGGTGGACGTACGCGTGATTGCCGCAACCAACAAGAACCTTCAGGAAGAGATCGCGAAAGGCAACTTCCGCGAAGACCTGTACCACCGCCTGAGCGTCATAGTTATCCACGTCCCCTCCCTCGACGAGCGCAAGGAGGACATCCCCCTGCTGGTCAACTATTTCGTGGACCGTATCAGCACAGAGACCGCAATGCCCCGCAAGTCTTTCAGTCCCGAGGCCGTAAAACTCCTGCAGGAGCGCAGCTGGAAAGGTAACATCCGCGAGCTCCGCAACGTAGTGGAACGCCTGCTGATACTTGGCGACGAAGTCATCTCCGCCCAGAATGTAAACGATTACGTTAACTGATATGAATATTCCCGACATAATTATTGCAATAGACGGATACTCTTCTACCGGCAAGAGTTCGTTCGCAAAGCTGCTGGCGCGCAAGCTCGGTTTCCTGTACCTGGATTCAGGCGCACTGTACCGCGGCGTCACGCTGTTCGCCCAGGAGGAGAGGCTCATCAACAAACTCAACAAGGTAAGCCCGGAACTTAAGGATGCGCTGCTTAACCTGCACCTTAGTTTCGGCAGCGACGGACGCCTTTTCATGGGCCCCCGATGCATAGAGCAGCAAATACGTGCCATGGAGGTAAGCGCCCAGGTAAGTCCCATAGCAGCAGTGCCTTACGTTCGCGAGTGGGTAGATGCCCAGTTGCGGGAATACGGGCGCAAGGGACGCATAGTCATGGACGGCCGCGATATTGGCACAGCCGTGTTCCCCAATGCACAGCTGAAAATCTTCATGACGGCCAGCGAGGAGGTTCGCGCACGCCGCCGTTACGACGAGCTGAAGCTTAAAGGCGAGGAGCCGATACTGGAAGAGGTGGTGCAGAACCTGCGCGAGCGCGACTACATAGACTCTCACCGCGAGACCAACCCACTCCGCCGGGCGGCCGACGCCTTCGAACTCGACAACTCCGAGCTCAGCTTCGAAGAGGAGCTCGCATGGGTCAGAGGCCTCATTCAGGGCAAGTTCGGTATTCTATGATACGGGTTGGCATCGACCGGCATTCCGGCTTCTGCGGCGGCGTCATCCGCGCCATCTCGACCGCAGAAGATTTCCTGTCGAAAGGAAACGGACGCCTCTGGTCCCTCGGTGCCATAGTCCACAACGAAGAGGAACTCTCCCGCCTGGGCCGCAAGGGCCTGCGGACGATTGACCACGACGGCCTGAGCTCCCTGGGAGACGGTGACACAGTACTCATCCGTGCCCACGGAGAGCCCCCGGGGACTTACGAGCTCCTTCAGCAAGCGGGCCTTCGCAGCATCGACTGTACCTGCCCCGTGGTACTCCGTCTGCAGAAGCAGATAAAGGAGGCCGCATCCCGGGCCAAGGTGGTGATATTCGGTAAGATAGGCCACCCGGAGGTGCTGGGACTCGTTGGGCAGACCGACGGCAGGGCTCTGGTTGTGGAGACGCCTGAGCAGCTGCGGGCGGCACTGGCAGAAGGCGCGTTGCGTGCCGATGAACCGGTGGAGCTGTTCTCGCAGACCACCATGAGTCCGGAGGG
Source organism: uncultured Bacteroidales bacterium (assembly GCA_947305645.1). Taxonomy (GTDB): domain Bacteria; phylum Bacteroidota; class Bacteroidia; order Bacteroidales; family UBA932; genus Cryptobacteroides. The sequence continues at coordinate 9,848 of CAMZEC010000048.1, forward strand.
CTACGCGGCGCTGACGGAAGAGTTGCGGGGTCTGATGACGGGACCGTTGGCGGTGCACTCCACCATCTGCGCCCAGGTTGCCTCCCGCCACCGCGAACTGGCGGAATTCGCACGCACGCACGACGTTATCATATTCGTCTCCGGCGCATCCAGCTCCAACGGGAAGGTGCTGTTCGAATGGTGCCGCAGCATCAATCCGCGCAGCTACCACATAAGTTCGCCCGCCGAGTTGCGGGCCGAATGGTTCAGCGGCGCCGGCTCAGCGGGCGTATGTGGAGCCACCTCAACGCCTAAATGGCTGTTGGAAGAAGTGGCTGCAGCTATTAAATAACTATTTGTATTTCAACTCGAACAGTCCGTCCTGTCCTTGCACCAGGTAGCGTCCGCACTTGAAGAAAGCGACGTCTTCGAGTTCCCCGGTGGTGCCCAGGCTCATGTCCAGCACCTCGACGGGTTTCTTATTCTTGAGGTCCCATACAAAGAGGTAGCTGGGATACTCCCCTGTTCCGAGTCCGGTGGGCATCATAAGCTTGTTGTTGTAAACGCACAGGCCCTGGCCGATGGTGGCATACTTCAGGCCATGCTCCTCGACAGTATAGGTCTCCAGTATGTCATCCTTGGTGAAGACCACATCACCCTCGCTGAGCTTGGGAAGGCGGAACTTGATGACGCGGTGCCGGTTACCTTCTACGTCCTTATCCTTGGTGGTGTTGCCGAAGCCGTAAAGGCACTTGTGCTGGCGGTCCACCACCCACTGAAGGGCGTATCCGAAGAGACCGTCCACATCTTCGAAATGGATGGTCTGTACCAGCTCCGAAGACTGGAAATCGGGAGCGATACGCTCTACGAAGAGCACGTCCTTGCGCCCCTGGTAGGGCTTCTTGTGGCACTGGCTTACATAGATAACAGGGATGGGGTCGCTTGCGGCAGCTTTCTCCACACCCACCGAGCACACGTTGGAGTGGTTAACCTCGTCGTGGGTCGCGAGATTGAATTTTCCCAGCTTCTCCAGTCCGTCCTTGCCGTCATACTTCCATATGGTTGCAATACCGGTGTGCTGGAGGCTGATGATGTAATTACGGTAGCAGTCCATGCCCTGGTAGTTGGCCTTCTCGAAGCGGGTGATGTGCCTGTTCTGGAAGCCGTCGGTAGCAAGGGGCACAGACACGAATCCCTGGTTTTGGGCCGAAAGGACCGTCGCCAGGGATATCGTTAAAAGTGTTGCAAGAACTTTGCGCATGGTCTTAGACTCTTTGGCCGTAGGAACGGTCTGCGGTGTTCACGGTAATCTTCTCACCGGCCTCGATGAAAAGGGGCACCATGATGCGTGCGCCGGTCTCCAGGGTAACTTCCTTCTGTGCGTTGGAAGAAGCGGTGTTGCCCTTTACAGCAGGCTCTGCGTAAGTAACTTCCAGGGTTACGTAGGTAGGAAGCTCGCAGGTAAGGCAGCGCTCTTCTTCTCCGGTAACGAACATCATTTCCACGTGCTGGCCTTCCTTCATGAGGTCTGCATTCTCGACCACATCGTGAGGCAGGGTGATCTGCTCGTAGGTCTCCTCGTGCATGAAGTTGAATGCCTCGCCGTCATCGTAGAGGAACTGATAGGGGCGGCGCTCCACGTCTATGGTCTCGATCTTTGCACCTGCGGTGAAAGTGTTCTCCAGGATGCGGCCGTTCTCCAGGTTGCGGAGCTTGGTCTTTACGAAAGCGGGGCCTTTGCCGGGCTTGACGTGCTGGAACCAGACGATCATGCAAGGCTTGTCGTTAAACTTAAGGTAAAGTCCGTTCTTGAAATCTGCGGTTGTTGCCATATAATTAGTGTTTAATAGTTTCTACAGTCCACAAATATAGCAAAAAAAACGCGGCCCGCAAGGGTCGCGCTTTTTTATTGTAACGAACTTAGTCGTTCAGAGAGAAGCGCTTGAAGGCAACGACCTTGGCCTCTTTGTTCTCAGCCTCGATAGCGGCCTTGACGTCGTCTGCGAGAAGAGATAGCTATTGCTTTACGCCGACGAAGAGGACGGCTCCGGTAACGGTGTCACGAACCAGGAAGATGAAGGGGCGGTCGAGAATGATCTTTTCCGGTTCGGGCTCTCCCCCTTCAATGCTTGTTGTTTCCATTTCGACAACAGTTACCGCTGCTGCTTCCGTTCCCTTCTCGTCTACGCTGATAAAGTCCTTCTGGATGATATCTTCAATCTTCAGTGGCTTAGGAGATATTCCACAAAAGTCGGATTTAGTCCCATCGAATGCATCTACGACTCCAAGCCCCTTCAGGACCGACTTGATCTGATCGTCCCGGAAATCGCTTTCAACAGTAAACCTGGGAACCTGTACATAACAGTTGCAGCTGGCTTGGGTAGGTACAAGAGACTGCAGGCGTCGCAGACCGCTTTTACTGTTCAGATCCTTGAATGCCTGGCCGATCGTCTGGCCGGCCACCGGCACAACCGCGACGAAATCAAAGGTACCGTTGCCATACGGAATGCTAAGCATCATCAATGCACCGTCGTTGGCATGTGCAAACATACCGGTCTTAGTGAAGAATTTCGCCGGAGCGTCTCCTTTCACTCCATGGAAAGGCCCATCAATGATATCCTCGTCAAACTCAATGCCCCATCCGGCATTGAAATACAGCGCGTTTGCAAGAAGCATCGGCGGCTTGGGGTCGTCAAGGATTACATTGGTGATCCTGTTCTCCGTGTGTTTTGCCGCCCATACGTTGACTGCGTTCTTCACGACGCCAGATTTGTCAAAGTCCTCTGTCGCCACTTCTGCATCAAAGTATTTTTCAATGTCGGATTTATAACTGTCATAAAGGGGGAAATCCACGTCTACCCAGACCCCGTTGGCAGACAACACCTTTACAAGGTCGTCCGCAGAGGTGAAGCGGTCCACAACAGTTTGATAGCATTGGGCTATCTCCTCTCCAGCAAAGCCGTCGAGTCCTTGCGCTGCCGCAATCTGGATTGCCGTCGGACCCATGGCGCCTGCACCTACCATTGAAAGAGCTATCGACAAGCTTATCGGTGAAAAGAGCACATCACCTTCGGTTTGCTCCAGGAGCCCTTCAAATACGTTGAAGCCAAAGCCTGACATCGAACTGCACATCTCACCTATTGCCTTCGTGTCCACCTGCGGCTCCTGTTGCCCGGATTGCTGGACATCCGGGGTATCAATCGGTTCCTGATTGATTTCAGGGTCTTCTGTAGACACTTTTCCCAACTGGCAGGATGCTATCAGCAAAACAGCAGCCAATATAAATAGTATCTTTTTCATAACAACTTGAAGATAATTACAAATATGGAGATAGTACTGAAAGGAACTACAGGGATAACGGCTGCAAATTGGATACCCTTATGTTGGGAATCATTTTTACATATGTACAGAAATCATAATTTACAGTATTGACTTCCGTGTCGTATTCTTCCCCCGCAGCTGTATTGTAAGAGTCAAAAGCAAAAATTGAGAAAAGTGTTTTAAAGCTATTCATAATAATATGAATTTGGATTAGAAGAAAGAGAGATGTTTTTTATGGCTAATTAATTATTCATTACCCTACGCAGATTTCGCTTAAACTTTAAAAAAAAGAAATATCGCACGAAGAGTAAAGCCATCTACAAGCGAGTATAGAACCAGCCCAACTCTATAGTCCTACTTCTGTCTTAACACAAAGATATAACACTCTGGGTACGGTTCCAAATTTCGCGTCTCATACCCCCGGCGAGGGTTCTCATATGATGAGAGACATATAAAAATCGCGGTAGGGAGAGTCTAATTTGGAGAGGCGCTCTTTGAGTCTCATTTTGCGGTTGTAGACCGATCCGGGGACACAATCAAGGATACTTGCTATGGTTTTGGGGCTCAGGCCGATTATGAGATAGGCTATGAAAAGGAAATCCTCGTCGGTACGGCCCGGAAGGTCGGCCCTCAGTTTGGTCATGGCCCCATCCAGGTCGCGGTCGATCATCGCTTCAAGTTGCTTCTGCCCTTCGCCGTCTCCGGAAATAACGGCAAGAGCCTGCTTAACTTCGTTGTATACTTTTTCTTTGGTATCCGTGCGGCTGGGAGACCAGTATGTGGCGCAAAGGTTGTCAAGCAGCTTGAACTTGGCTTTGTACATGGAGACGTAATCGCTACGGAGCTTATCGATGACGCTGTCCTTTTCTCGGTCCTGCGCAAGGAGGCGGCAGGCATCGTCCCTAAGGGCTTCCAACTCTTCGTCCCGAAGACGAAGCTCCCTTCTACGATTGCCGAGAATAACGAGCAGGACACCTGACATGATAACTAGAAGAAGGGCTGCAATTACCAGCGAGAAACGAAATCGTTCTTTGCCCTGCTTCTCAATGGCTGCTGCTTTCTGTTCCATATAATCCTGACGGCTGCGTTCCAGAGACTGCTGGAGGGTAGCCTGCACCAACGAGTCGGATACTGCGACAGCCTTCTCGTAATTGGCAAGAGCCTGGGTGAGGTCTCCCCGATTCCGGAGAATGCGGTATTTGTAAAGGTATACGATGCCTGAATTACGCCCCTTAGGAGAGACGGAATCGAGTTGGCGCATGACATCGTCCGCCACCGCGCTCCTACCGCTCATCTCACATGCCATGGCATAGACGCACAGATTGTCGACTGAAGGTTTACAACCAATTGACACTGCTTCGTCGAACGCCTGCACGCTGCGCTTGGCTTCTGGAGGATCATTACGCAGAAGGGTCTTGGCATAATTCAGCAGGAACCGGCCCCGTATACTGCTGTCCCGGGCCGGCAAAGAAAAGAAAACAGTGAACAGACTGTCTGCCTCCCGATAACGGCCAAGATTTGATAAACTGGTGGCTTCCCTGCCGTACAGGACCCAGATACCCAAAGAATCGGTAGTCTTTGCTGCTGATTCCCTGGCCATTTCAATAAACTTCTGCGCTTCGTCGAGGTTGTTGTTGGAAGAATACAGGGCCGACATCTGTGCATACAGCCGCATCAACAGCAGGTCGTCAGTACTGTTGCCCGAGTGGCCCAGGGCCGTAGAAAACGACTTTTGAGCTTCCTGGCGCTGGCCGGAATGTAGTTGGATACGCCCCAGATAATACCAACAGGCGACAAGCTTATCCTCCTTGCCGCCACGCGAATAATACTTGAACGCGGGGTTAAGCAATTCTACTCCGGCAGTATCGATATGGCATCTGTCAAGTGCAGTGGCAAGAGATAGCGAGTACTTGGCCTTCTGGGCCAGGGTTGTCAGTTCGGCCGGCTTGACGGCTCCAAGTACCGCAAGCGCTGAGTCCGGGTGCTCAATGATAAGTGACTCAGCCTGATCCAACATGGTATCGACGTAACTGCTGCAAGACTGCAGCATAACCGCCAGCAGGATAAAGACTGTTTTATTCTTCCTCATCTTGGTCTTTATCTTCCACATTACCCTCACCTTCATCAAAGGGCCAGATGAAATCAGGGTCTTCCATTTGGTCGGTCGTATCCAAGACTGTGATTCTCGAAGTATCCACGGACTCATTGTAGGAGAAGATCATCGACAAGTGTGACATGCATAAGACGAAAAAATCCCTTCCGATAACCGATATGGCGAATGATTCGTGTCCGGAATCAACCTCAAACGTTGAGTATTCAGGGATATAGAACCAAAGCTTCTTATTGTCCTGCCCGGTTGTCATCGTTCCGCTGTTCCGACTGTTAGAGGCAAATGAGAACTCTGCCTGCAATGGATTGTCTTCGTGAATTATCCATTTGGACGCAGTATGATCGTAATTGGCTTCATTCACCCACGGATGGGAGCAAATGGAGAGGTTGTTCCAGAGATCATCGGTAAGTAGAATGTTTACTAAAGAATCATGTTTTTCGCCTGAACGGTCCGGCTCCGGCTCTGATTGAGACTCCGGTTCTGATGAAGGCGCCGGCACAGTTGCGGTATTCGGCACTTCCTTGTTGCAGGCAACCACCAGTAACATCAGTAGGAATATGAAATAAACGTTTCTCATCGTTTACAAATATAACAATTATCCCCGAAGCTGCATAAACTTCGGCATCATAACCCATCTCTATCCAAACACCTGCAAATCTTCAAGTTACCAATTATGTAACCGGGGCCCGTCTCATAGGAAACGGCCAACAAAAAAAGGCCGGGCAACCTGCGTCGTCCGGCCTTCGGATAATGAAGCAACTCTTAGTCGTTCAGAGAGAAGCGCTTGAAGGCAACGACCTTAGCCTCTTTGTTCTCGGCCTCGATAGCGGCCTTGACGGAGATCTTGTCGTCGCTCATCTGGTACTCCTGCTCCTCGAGGGTCTGCTCCTTGAGGAATTTCTGCACGCGGCCGTTTGCGATATTCTCGATCATTGCGGGGTTCAGGCTTGCGGCCTTCTCCTCACCGACGGTCTTGATAATCTCGCGGGCCTGGGCAGCCTGCTCGGGAGTGAGCCATCCCTTGGCGGTGTTGGACTCGATGTGGTCCTCGCTGTCAACGTGGGCAGGGTTGATACCGGCCTTCTTGAGAGCGGCGTCGATTGCCTTCTGGACCATCTCGTCCTTGGTCTTCTGCACTGCAACGGCCTTCTCGTTGTCGAGAACGCTCTGAGGGCAGTCGGCCACGCCGATGGATACGGGGTTCATGGATGCAACCTGCATCACGACTCCCTTGGCCAGAGCCTCGGAGACGGGCATGTTGAATCCCACGAGAGCACCGAGCTTGCCGTTGATCTTGTGGATGTACTCAACCACGAAAGGAGCCTCTACGAGAGCGTATCCTACGAGGACATGCTTCTCGCCGGTCTTTCCGGTCTGGGCCTCAACGGCCTCCTCTACGGTATAACCGTCGGCCATCTTGCAGGCCTTCAGTCCGTCGAGGTCGGCGGGGCAGTTTGCGATGGCCACGTCTGCGATGGCGTCTGCGAGGTTCTGGAAGTCGGCGTTACGGGACACGAAGTCGGTCTCGCAGCCAAGGCATACGAGGATACCCTTTCCACCTGCGATGCGTGCCTTTACGGCACCTTCGGAGGTCTCGCGGTCTGCGCGCTTGGCGGCGACCATCTTACCCTTCTCGCGGATGATGCCGATGGCTTTCTCGAAGTCGCCGTTAGCTTCCTCGAGGGCCTTCTTGCAGTCCATCATACCGGCAGAAGTCATCTTGCGTAATTTCATTACGTCTGCTGCTGTAATTGCCATAGCTTTATTCTCTTTAAGCGTTAATGGAACTTATTCGGCTTTTGCAGGCTCTTCGGCTTTCACCTCTACGGGCTCGGCGGCAGGAGCTTCGGCTGCGGCCTCTTCGGCCTTGGCCTCGGCACCCTTGCGGGCGCGCAGCTTGCGTGCTGCGGGCTTTGCGGGCTCGGCGGCCTCCTCTGCAGGGGCTTCCTTGTCCTTCTCGAGCTTGCGCTCCTCAAGACCTTCGGCGATGGCTGCACAGAGAATGTTCATGATGCACTCGATGGACTTTGCCGCATCGTCATTTGCCGGAATCACATAATCAATAGGGGTAGGATCGCAGCAAGTATCAACCATTGCGAATACCGGAATGTTAAGACGATTGGCTTCCTTAACGGCGTTTGCTTCCTTCTGAACGTCAATCACGAAGATTGCGGAAGGGAGGCGGCTCATATCGCGGATAGAGCCGAGGTTCTTCTCGAGTTTTGCTCTCTGGCGGTCAACCTGGAGGCGCTCAC
>CAMZEC010000049.1 GCA_947305645.1 uncultured Bacteroidales bacterium
GGTAGTACCGGCTGGACTCGAAGAACTGAGCATAGGTGGAAGTACGGCCGTAGGTGTTGCGGTCATAGGGGTTGGGGTTGATGGGGTTGACCGAGCTGGACGGAGTGTTGGAATCGAAGTTGTGGGTGTGGCTGAAACGCAGGTTCAGGCGGTTGTCGGAATTGATGTTCCAGTCGATACGGGCCATGACCTTGTAGTCAGGGGTGCTGAGCGAATAGCCCTGGTAGCGTCCGGGGTTGTAGCCGTACTTGTCGTTCAAGGTCTTGAGTACCTCCTGCATGAAGCTTTCGGTGGGACGGACGACGTCTTTGTTGGGGACGAAGGCAGGGTCCACGCGGCCGGATGCAGTACTTACGACCTTGGTTGAACCGGCGACGGTATCAGCGGTATACTCGGCGTTCACGAAGAAGAACAGCTTGTTCTTGATGATGGGGCCGCCTACGGTGACACCGGTGGTATTGTTAAGCATATCGGTCTGGTTGAGGTCATCGCCTTCAACTTTGTATCCGCGGACCTTGTCGGAGGTGTAGTAGTCGTACACCGAAGCGTGCCACTTGTTGGTACCGGACTTGGTGACGGCATTGATGGCGCCGCCGGTGAAGCCGGAGTGACGGACGTCGAACGGAGTTATGTTGACGCTCATCTGCTCAAGGGCGTCCAGGGAGATGGGGGTACCGCCTGCAGGCAGGTTGCCGCCGATACCGAAGGCGTTGTTGAATGCGGCACCGTCAACGGTAACATAGGAGGAACGGTAGTTTCCACCACCCACTGCAAGGCCATTGGAGGTAACGGCGGCCTGAGGGGTAAGCCTCATGACGTCGTTCATGCTGCGGCTGATGGAGGGGAGAGACTGCATTGTGCGCTGGCTTACGGAAGTGCCTGCACCGCTGCGGTTGATGTTCATGTTGGATTCGGCGCCGTCGGCTACGAATACCAGGGCGTCAAGGGCGAGGCTCTCGTCCTCGAGGAGGGCGTCCACAACAACTGTTTCACCCAGAGGTGCATAGATGTTCTGGGTCTCGACCTTGCGGTAGCCGAGCATCTCTACATTGATGGTGTAGGGACCGCCGGGAGTTACACCGTTGATACGGTAGTTACCGTTCTGGTCGGTGAGTGCATAGTACTGCGAGCCGGTAGGCTGGTGTACTGCTACGACGGCTGCACCGACGACTCCGCCGTCCTGTGCAGTAATACGTCCGCCGATTGATGAAGTGGTCACCTGGGCAAAGGCGACAGTGCCCGCGGTCAGCATAGTGAGGGCGAGCAAAAGATGTTTGAAGATATTCTTCATAAAAAATAAGGAAAAAGTATATAAATGAACAAAATTTTCCGACGCGAAGGTACTACAATTTTCGGGAATATGAAAACAGGTTTGAACAATTTTTCAACACCCATTGTGCAGGTAAAATTCTTGAGTTAACTTTGTATCATAAAAAATATACAGCTATCATTTTATTTATGAAAAAATCATTCAAAGCGCTGTTGCTGTCATTGGCGGCAATGTTATTTGTCGTGTCTGCATTCGCGCAGGTTACGACTGCTTCAATGAGTGGTAAAGTTGCGGACTCCGCAGGGCCTGTCGCAGGCGCCGCTGTGGTGGCCGTGCACCAGCCTACCGGCTCGCAGTATTACGCTGTAACCGACGCCGGCGGCCGTTACCACATCAACAACATCATGGCCGGCGGGCCTTATGTGGTTACTGTTTCCTGCCTCGGCTATACCGACGCCGTGTTCAAGGATATCAGCGTAGCACTGTCCGACAACTTCGTCATCAACGCCGATCTCCAGGAGGAGTCCCTCAACCTCGAGGCCGTTGTAGTGTCGGCCGAAAGCTCCACCTCCAACATGCGTTCCGACCGCGCCGGCGCCCTCACTTCCCTTGATGCCAAGCAGATGATGAAGGTGCCTACGGTTACCAGGAGCATGAACGACATTCTCAAGCAGACTCCCCAGGCATTCGTTTCCGGCACCAAGACCTTCATCGGAGGCGGCTCCTACCGTGATTCCTACGTGACGGTGGACGGCGCGGCCATGAACAACGCCTTCGGTATCGGTTCCAACCTGCCCGCCGGCGGCAGCCCCATCTCGCTGGACGCGCTCGAGCAGATAGCAATCGCCATCACTCCGTTCGATGTGCGTCAGTCCGGCTTTACCGGCGGCGGCATCAATGCGGTATCCAAGTCGGGTACCAATGAGTTCTTCGCCACCGCATACGGTTATTTCCGAAACCAGGACATGCAGGGCTACCAGGTGGCCGATTACACTCCCATAAACAAGGTCGACAGCCGTTACATGATGTACGGCGCTTCCGTGGGCGGCCCCATCATCAAGAACAAGTTGTTCTTCTTCTTCAATGTTGAGGCCGACCGCTCCATCAGCCCCGGGCCTTCCGGCAACCTTTCCGAGCGCACCGTAGGTGCCGACGGCAAGCTTACGGACGTAGAGGGCAAGGTGTTCACCAATGGCTCGGACCGTATTGCCTATCCTTCCTATGTGGTGATGGACGCCATTTCCGAGTATCTTAAATCCAAATACGGTTACGATCCCGGCAAGTACCTTGGATACAACGGAGAGGAGCCTTCCCTTAAGATTCTTGCCCGCGTGGACTGGAACATCAACCAGAACCACAAGTTCAACATACGTTACAATATGGTGAACAGCAAGTATATCAACGCCCCCTCCACTTCCACCACCGGCTTCGGCAACTCGGGCTTCTCCACCACCAACTGCCAGTCCTGGTACGCACAGTACTTCCAGAACGCACGTTACTACCAGGAGCAGAACTTCTCCTCCATAGCCGCTGAACTTAACTCCCGATTCCTTGAAGGAAAACTCGGCAACTCGCTGCGTGTGACTTACTCCCACCAGTATGAGCCCCGCAGTTACGATGGTGGTTACTTCCCTTTCGTGGACCTGGTGGTAAACGATGTGAACGGAGATAAGAAAGCACACATCTATACTACGTTCGGCAATGAGGCTTTCTCTTACGGGAACCTCCGAGATGTAGGAACGTTCGTCGCCACCGACGAGCTTACCTACAGCCTGGGCAAGCACTCCCTCCTGGGCGGTCTTTCATTTGAATGGGATAACACCAAGAACGGATTCCAGCGTATGGGCGCCGGCGCCTACGTATTCGATTTTGCCGACGAGCAGGCTCTCTACGACGCTGTGAAGGGAGGTACGCTCTTCGATAACCCCCAGCAGTTCGTCATAACCCACGGCAACAATGCTACCTTCGCGCAGGAGTATCCTCATTTCAATTTCGGCCAGCTGTCTTTCTATCTGCAGGACAATTATAATGTGAGCGACAATTTCAAGCTCACCGCCGGAGTGCGCTTCGAGCTGCCTTTCTATCCTTCCCTCGATTTCAACCGCAATACCAGGGTTGAAGAGGCCACCTTCGCTCCTACTGCCAACAATCCTTCCGGCAAATACAGCACGGTGGACACTCCCGCCACGAGGCTCAGCATTTCGCCCCGTATCGGTTTCAACTGGGACATCCTGGGCAACCGCAAACTCGTGCTCCGCGGCGGTACAGGCGTATTCGTGGGCCGTATCCCCTTCGTGTGGATAGTGGGCCAGTCGGGTGATGCCGGAGTGCTCCAGACCACATTTGTCAGGTCAGAGGATATCCCTACAATCGGTAACAACCGCGACGCCATCCTCAAGCAGATTTATCCTTCCGGCTACAATGCTGCCGCTGCAGGTCTTAACCTGACGTCCATCACCCTGATGGATCCTCAGCTCAAGAACCCCACAACCTGGAAGAGCTCGCTGGCTCTCGACTTTGTGCTGCCCGGCGATATCAAGGCATCCGTCGAGGGTGTACTCAAGGAAGATATCCACGTGGTTACCCTGACCGACATAGGCCTCAGGGCCCCTACCTCCCTTATCAGCACAGGTACTCCCGGTGTCGCAGCAAGGCCTTATTATGGCAACGGCTATTACGACGGCCAGATCAAGGATGCTTACCTGATCAACAATGTCAGCGGACTCGGCAAGGCCGGTCAGTACTATTCCGTTACCGCCAAGCTCGAAAAGAACAACTGGCATGGCCTGAGCGCCAATATCGCCTACACATACAGCAAAGCCAAGGTCATCATCGACGGTGTCGGCGACCAGCCCGGCTCGGCATGGAAGGCCCTTGTGTCACAGAGAGGTACCAATAATGCTGAATTGGGTTACGCAAGCTATGTGATGCCTCATCGTGTAATCGGAAACATCAGCTACTCACAGGATTACGCAAAGTTCTTCGGTACCACCGTGGCCCTTTCCTATTACGGAGGTCCTACGTCGCGCGCCAATTGCGACTACGTGAACAATGTGTTTGCCGACGGTGCCTACAACTACAGTCTTATCGACATTCCCACCCAGGAGCAGCTTCAGGGCTGGACCTTCAAGGACTATACCGACAAGGACGGCAACGTGACCTACTCCGCCTCCGACCAGAAGGCCGATTTCGAGAATTATATCCAGCAGGACGCATACCTGAGCAAGAACAGGGGTAAAATAGCCGAGCGCAACGGAATGGTCGGTCCCTGGATCCACAAGTTCGACTTCAAGGTTAACCAGAACTTCTACTTCTACACCGGAGCCAAGCACCATCGCCATACCATCCAGGTAGGCATGGATATGCTGAACATAGGCAACCTGCTCAGTCCTTTCTGGGGCAATACCTGGAGCATCAACGCAGGTGACGGCTATGGTAACACCATACCTGTCAACCTGACCAACCCTGCGGCTGTTTATACCGAGGGCGCCACCCCCGTATTCCAGTTCCAGAAGAACGGTTCCGACATCCTTACCAATACCTATTCGCGTTACAAGGGTCTCTCTTCCACATGGGAGATGATACTCAGCCTCCGTTACATCTTCTAACAGTTGAAAGAATATGAAACTCAATAAGTTATTTATCGCGATCGTAATTCCGGCGCTGGCCCTGCTCGCAGCCTGCCGGCCCGAGAGTGACGTGCTCCCCAGGATTTCTACCGACAAGGGAATCTTTGAAGTGGCTGAAGCCGGAGGCGACGTTGTTGTCAAGCTCCTTTCGGACGAAGACTGGACAGCGGCCGTTTCTCCCGCAACCACCCTTGATGAGATTGACGGCATCAGCGTAACTCCCGCTTCTGGCAAAGCATCGTCCGAAGAGCAGACCGTGACCATCAAGGTTGCCAACAATGCTGGTTATAACCGCGCGGCGCTTGTATCGTTCATCGGCTCCAAGCTCAGCGGCGCAGTTACAGTCAATCAGAAAGGCGCCCTGGGCGAGAGGGTGCTCAAGCTTACCGTCCAGGAATTCCTGGACAAAGAACCGGACGCTACTGTATTCTACGAACTTACCGGTACTGTAACCAAGATTACCGACGAGTTCTACAACGACTTCTGGCTCAACGACGGCACTGCCGAGGGCGACGGAATCTACACCTACGGTCTCTTCGAGTCCAAGGGTGCATCCCGTATAAACTATTACATGCAGCAGATGGACATCCGCGAGGGCGATGAACTCACCATGCGTGCCGTCCGCAGCGCTTACAATGGCCAGCCCCAGGCCGGCAGCGCTTACTATGTATCCCACAAGAAATCTGCAAAACCCAGCATTGCCCTCGGCCTTGAAAAATACGAGGCCGGCGCTACCGGCGAGACTTTCGAACTCCCCGTCAATTCCAACGCCGTTACCTGGACTCTCAGCTCCGACGTGGACTGGCTTAGTTTTGAACCTGCCACAGGCAACGCTTCGACTACCGTAAAAGTTACTGTTGCCGCCGGTCCGGACGCCGAGGGTACTATTACCCTGTCAGCTTCCGGCCTGGAATCCAAGACCTGCAAGGTCATCCGTTCCGAGCTTCCCGTGCTTACCATTTCAGAGGTTCTCAATGCCGAGAAGGGAAGCCTGCTCGCTACCAAGTCCTCTCTCGTGGTTGCCAGGACTACAAAGGGATTCGTGCTGTCCGACGGCACCAAGGCCGTGTATGTTTACGATAACGGCGCCAATACCGTCGCAATAGGTGACATGGTTACCGTCAAGGGAGCCAAGACCGTATATAACGGCGTTCACGAGGTCGAGAAAGTCAAGTCAGTGACCATCGAATCCAACGGTAACAACGTAACTTACCCCAACCCCAAGTATGTAAGCGACTATGCTGTCGATTACACTTCCGAGGAGGCCGAATACATCACCATCGCAGGTAAGCTGGTGGTTTCCGGCAACTTCCTGAATATTGAACTAGAAGGTGTCGATTCGGGAGTGAAGCAGGGCAGCATTGTGTACCCTGTGGACGAGCTGAACGCCAAGGGCTTCGACGGCAAGGATATAATCGTAACCGGTTATTTCAATGGTCTTTCCAGTACCGGCGGCAAGTACCTAAACGTTATTGCTACCTCCATCAAGGAATACACCCCGGGAGCAAAGGGCACATATTCCAACCCTTACAAGCCTTCGGAGATTGCTCCCATACTGATCGGCGGGACAACGATTGAAGGCAATGTCTTCGTGGCCGGCAAGGTTTCCAAGATCGCCAGCCAGTTCGGAACTAAATATGGCAATTCCCAGTTCTGGATTTCCGATGACGGCGCATTCAAGAGCGATCCGGCACAGGATTTCGAGGCCTATAACGTATGGTATCTTGGCAACAAGTACTGGGCAGAGGGCGACAAGACCGTCGCCGAAGGCGATGAGGTTCTTATTTACGGCGAGGTTACCTACTTTGCCAAGAACAACGTCGCCGAAACCAACGGCAAGAAGGCCTACCTGCATTCGCTGAACGGCGCAGTAAAATAATCTTGCGTCACATGTCATTTCCGTCCCGACGGCCGCCCGGCCGCCGGGACGATTTTTATTGCACTTTTTTGAAAAAAAGTGTATATTTGAAAATCATTAAATCGGACAATTATATTAAATAACGCGTTATTATGAAATTCAAAGGATTGTTTATCGCTTTGGCTGCCGCTGTGGCTTCATTGCTCGTGGCATGCCAGAAGGAAAAACCCGTTTTTGGTATCTCTGTTGACAAGGATGTCATAGAATTCACCCAGAGCGGCGGACAGGCTCAGGTGCAAGTCACCACAGCGCAGGCTTGGAATGTGAGCATTCCTGCAGATGCGCAGGCTTGGCTCTCCGCCGAGCCCACAAGCGGCACAGGCAAGGCCGTCGTCACTTTTACAGCCAAAGCCAATGACGGCAAAGACCGCAAGACCGGACTTAAGATCAATGCGGGCATGGCCGGCTATGTGGCCATAACTGTCTCCCAACCCGGCTCTCTCAAGCCCGGTGACGGTCTTACTGCCGCCACTGCCTGGAGCGCCAGCGAAGCTAATGCCTGGATCAAGGCCAATCTCGCCGACAAAGAAGTCACTTCAACCAAGTATTATGTCAAGGGCATAATCCACAAGGTGCAGACTACCTTCGAGGCCAGCGGTAATTATGGTAATGCCGTATTCTTTATTTCCGATGACGGAAAGGCAGCTTCCGATGATTTTGAGGCCTACCAGGTTTATTATCTTGGCGGCCGCCAGTGGAAGAAGGGAGATACTGAAGTACAGGTCGGCGACGAAGTGATTCTCTACGGCCCCGTCACCCTCTTTGGCTCAACCGCCGAGACTTCCGGCAAAGGCGCGGCTTACATTTACAGCCTCAACGGCGTTACCGATGGTGGTAACGTCGAGCCTGAAGATCCTACCAAGGTGCAGCAGATTACCTGCGCCGAGTTCATCTCCAAGGCAGACCCGAACACTACCTACCGCCTGGTCGGCAAGGTCACTTCTTCGGTCAACGAAAAGTACTGCTCCTTCGACATGAACGACGGCACTGCCACCGTGGTGGTATGGACCGTCAACAATGCCTCCGACTGGTCAAGCAAGGTCAAGCAGGGCGGTACCGTAACCGTACGCGGCAAGTATCTTCGCTACGAGAACAACGGCAGCGTGAAGCACGAGATGGTGGATGCCTACATCGAGGCGTTCACGGAAGGCTCCGACCAGCCCGCCGAGACAGTTACCGGTACGGTGGCCCAGACCATAGCCGCCAACGACGGCACAAACGTGGTTATCCCCGAATCGACTGTGATGGCCATTTCCAAGCAAGGCATAGTGGTCAGCGACGGCACCGCCAACGTGTATCTGTATTTCGATGCCAAGAACAACGAAACCGTGCCTTCAGTGGCCATCGGCGACAAAGTAAAGGTTGAGGCCGAGAAAGCCACCTACGGCGGCGTGCCCGAGTTCAAGGCTCCCAAGGTCACCAAGCTTTCTTCCGGAGGTGCGGTAACCTATCCCGACCCCAAGGACCTGAATCCCATTGCTGCAAGCTACAATTCCAATGTGACCGAGTTCGTGAAGATGACCGGCACGCTCAAGATTTCCGGCAACTATGTGAACCTTGAGATGGATGGCGTTGATTCGAATTCCAAGATGGGTTCCGTCTCCGCTCCTCTCGATGCTCTCGGAGCCAGCTCGTTCGACGGCAAGAAAGTCACCGTCAAGGGATACTTCAGCGGCATTACCGGCAGCGGCAAGTATATCAATGTGGTCGCTACAGAGATTACCCCCGCCGATCCTGATGCCAAGTACTGCAATGTGTCTCCCGCATCCATCAGCGCCAAGGCCGACGATACTTCTGCATCATTCAGCATTTCCTCCAACGCAGCCTGGACGGCTACTTCCGACAATGCCGACTTTACCCTGTCTCCTGCCTCCGGCACCGGTGACGCAACGGTAACCGTGAGCTTTGCCGCCAACAGCGGCGATGCTCCCAAGGTGGCCCATATCACAGTAGCCTGCGCCGACGCCGGCGTGAATGCGACCGTTACCATCACCCAGGCCAAGCCTTCGAGCGGCGAGGCCCTTACCATCAGCGTCGACTTCACCAAGGAAGACGCCAACCTGCCTCAGGCGAGCGCCAACGGCAAGCAGGACGGCACCTATACCGTTGATGGATATACATTCACCTTGCACGCCGCTGACAAGTACTATCAGGCCAAATCGAACGATTCCTACTACCTGCTTATCGGCAAGAAAGATTCTTATATCCAGTTCCCGGCCATCGAGGGCAAGGTACTTACCAAAGTCCAGTTCCTCACCGGCGCAGCTGCTTCCGAGAATGTTATCGGCGACATAGCCAAGGCAGACGGTACCCGCCTGAATGTTAACGACGAGAAGTTGAAGAAGGGGACGGACTATTCTTGGGATGTTGCCGGCGAGCCCGGGGCTGCATACCGCTTTGTGGTGACCAACGCCTACAACGCCCAGTTCCAGAAACTCACCCTTATTTACGAGTAATACATGCTGAAACGCTTCGCCTATATAGGTGCGGTCTTGTTATTCGCTTTCTTCCTCCTTGCCTCTTGTAGCAAGGAGGAAGAGCGGATTCCTGTGCTGACTTTGCCCTCCACTATGGTCTCTTCTTCCGGTGGTGAGCAGACGCTTTCCGTTGCCGCCGAAAGCTCCTGGAAGCTTAGCGTCGATTATTTGGAGGGCGGTTCAGGATGGATTACCACCAGCGCCGCTTCGGGTAACGGATTTGAAAGCGTTACCGTTACGGTTGCCGCCAACGAGACCGACTCTCCCCGCAAGGCAAAGCTGAGGCTTGATACCCGTGCCCACTCGGTCAATCTGGAAATTACCCAATCTGCCAACGTATCGCATAGTTTCCCGAGCTGGATGATGGAACTTCCGTCTCCCCAGGACAACGACGACCTGATGTTTTTTATCCACGACATGAAGGGCGGCACTTACGTGGACATGGCCACAAGCGGTACCCGCAACTGGTCGTTCTACTGGGACAGCAAGAATTATGTATCCATCTGGGTGGCCTATCCTCTTAACGCCGGTTTGCTCGAAGGCAATTATGGCCGTTACGACATCTTCATCGACGATCCCATCCTGACGGATTTGAAGTTGAAGCAACCTTATCTGACAGGCGGCTCGTATGGAGGAGGCTGGACCAGGGGACATCAGATTCCGTCGGCGGACAGGCAGAAGGCAGCCTCTAACAAGTCTACTTTCTATGCTACCAATATGACACCCCAGCAATATGATTTCAACGGGGAGATTTGGGCGAGTCTGGAAAGTAAGGTGCGTACCTATGCCAAGAACTGCGACACCCTGTATGTCTGCACAGGCTGCGATATCCGTTCGCCCCTTGGCTATACAGGCGACAAGAGCGGCGTTTCCGTAGCTATCCCGTCGGCATATTTTAAGGCACTCCTTCGCCGCAAGGGCAACGATTGGTCGGCAGTCGGTTACTACCTGCCGCACACCAAGGACATTTCAAAAAACAGTTTCCAAAACTACTCCATGTCCATCGAGGCGCTGGAGAAGAAGACCGGCCTTGATTTCTTTGCCAATCTGCCGGCATTTCTCGGGAAAGACAAAGCAGCGGCCATAGAAGGGGCCGATCCTAACTCTACACTTATCAACTGGTAACCCACGAATATGAGAAAGATCATTGTCTCACTCTCCGTATTGATGTTGGTGCTATCTTGCGGCACCCCTGCCCGGATGACCCAGGGCAACAATAGCGGAACTTCTTATGTAATAGGTTTCTACAACTTGGAAAACCTTTTCGACATTTACCACGACGACGGTAAGAACGATTACGAATATCTTCCGGACGGCGCCAATAACTGGACAGAAGCAAAATATACCAAGAAATTGCAGAATATGGCCAGGGTTATCGCCGAGATGAAGAAAGACAACGGAGTATGGCATGCCGTGCTCGGCGTTTCTGAAGTTGAGAACCGCCACGTTCTGGAAGACCTTGTTTCAGAGCCCGCCATTGCCGATGCCAATTATCAGATAGTACATTACGACAGCCCGGACCGCCGAGGCGTGGATTGCGCGTTGTTCTATCGTCCGGATGTTTTCAAATTCATTGCCAGCGAGGCCATTCCGTTCACCTTCGACCCGTCACGCATAGACTGGAGTCAGTGGACCCAGGAGGAGAAGGATAATTTCAAGACCCGCGATGTGCTGATGGTCCGGGGAACCATCGACGGCGAGATGTTTGCCTTCTTCGTGTGCCACCTTCCGTCCCGTCTGGGCGGAAAGGGCGCCGACCTCCGTCCGCGCGGCGCCGAGATCGCTTACAAGCGGGCAATGGAGCTGCAGAAGGAATTCCCGGGCATCAAGATAGTGGTTATGGGCGATATGAACGACAATCCCCAGGATGTGTCCATGACCGAATTCCTGCGTGGCAGGGAGTTCCGCGAGGATCTCACGGACGAAGACTTCTTCGACCCGTTCCTGAGCATGATCAAGGCCGGATACGCGTCGCTTTATTATCAGGGCGGCAACAATATCTTCGATATAGTTATGGTCAACAACGCCCTGGCCAATGCCGCTCCCGGAACTTTCCAGATCCAGCCTATCGTGAAGCAGAAGTATTACGGCCGTATCTTCGCCAAGCCGTTCATGACCAACCAGAGCGGCCAGTATAAAGGCACCCCGCTCCGCACTTTCTCGGGCGGCTCCTTCGTAGGAGGCTTCTCCGACCACTATCCCACTTACATTGTCATTAAGAAATAACACATATGACTAAACGAATAATTTTGGCATTTGCTGCGGCTCTTGCGTCACTGACCATCTTTGCGCAGGGCCCTACCGGCGGCGTGAAAGGTACGGTCATCAACCGTAATGGCCGTCAGCCGGTGGAAAACGCCCGCCTGATCCTGAAGCAGGGCGCTGCAGAGATTGCTACAGTCTCATCCGCCCAGGACGGCAGCTTCCTCATTCCGGAGCTGGAAGACGGTATGTACACCCTGGTAATCGAGGCTCCTGAATACCTTGAGAGCCAGGTGCAGGTAACCGTTAATGACGGCTATGTAAAGAACATGTTCAATATCTCGCTCACCGGAATCCAGAGAGTGACGGAAGTTGACGATGATTCCTTTGCTGCCTTCGATATGGACGATTCCGGGTTCAACGACAACCCTACCATCCTGTTCGGCAGCAATGACGTATTCAACAATATTGCCGGATACAATTTCTCTTCCGTGCGTTTCCGCGCCCGTGGATACAATTCCGAGAGCCAGGAGGTCTATCTTGCCGGCGTCAAGATGAATGACGCCATTACAGGATACGGCCCGTTCTCCCTTTGGAGCGGCCTGAATGAGGCCATGCGCTCCAAGGAGACCGTGAACGGAGCCGAGGTCTCCGACGTGGCCCTGGGCGGCTACAACGGTGTGACCAACGTATTCGGAACTGCCGGGCAGGTGCGCAAGGGCCTCCGGGGCAGCGTGTTGACCAACAGCTCGCTGTACCGTCTGCGCCTTATGGCATCTTATGCAACCGGCCCCATGGACAACGGCTGGGCTTTTGCCACCAACGTGAGCGCCCGCCTTGGCGGCAACGACTGGATAGACGGTGTGTACTACCGTTCGTTTGCCTACTATCTGGCTGCCGACAAGGTGTTCGACGATGTCCACACCCTGCATTTTGCCATCTTCGGCACGCCGGGAGAGCGCGGCGCCCAGATGGCTTCCACCCAGGAAGTGTATGACCTCATGTACGACAATATGTACAATGCCAACTGGGGCTACCAGAACGGCCGTGTGCGTAATGCACGCGTTCGCAAGACACATGAGCCCGTCGCATATGTACAATGGGATTTCAAGCCCTCCGATATATTCCAGGGGAGCGCCACGGTGCTTTATCGTTTCGGTAAGAACGGATATACCGCACTTGACTGGTACAATGCGCAGGATCCCCGTCCTGACTATTACCGCAATCTGCCGTCGTATTTTTACAACGACAACCCTGACTATAAGAGGAATAACCAGGCTAAAGCCATCGAGGCTTTTAAGTCGTGGTATAACGAGGTGCCTGACGTGGTCCACATGAACTGGGACCGCATATACCAGGTAAATAATTTGAGCTATGTTCCCAACGAGAACGGCGAGACCAAGCGCTCCAAATACGTTCAGGAGGAACGCCGTACCGACCAGAACGACCTTAACTTCTCTACGAGTTTCAAGTATCGTCCCCAGGCCTGGCTCACGGTTACGGGAGGCCTGAACGCCAAGTGGAACAAGACTCATTATTACAAGATCCTGGCCGACCTTCTGGGTGGACAGTATTTCGTAGATGTGGACAATTTTGCCGACCGTGACTTTGCATCCACGCCTTTCATGGCCGCCAACGACCTCGAGTATTATCTGGCTCACGGCGGCAAGTCGCGGATTCTTCACGTAGGTGATAAATACGGTTATGACTATAATGCCCATGTGCACAATTACGGCGGATGGGCCAACGGCGAGTTCTCATTCGGCAACCTCGGCATCAATGTGGGCGCCAAGCTTGGCTACCAGCGTTTCTGGCGCGAGGGTTTGACCCGCAAGGGCCTCTTCCCCGGAAAAGAGTTCACCGACCCTGTAAGCGGCATCACCGTGCAGCCTGCCAAGGACTCCAAGGGTGAGGTGATAACCTCGTTCGGCAATTCCAAGAAGGCGCATTTCCTGACCTATGCCGCCAAGCTGGGCGTCAATTATGTTATTGGCGGCAACATGAGGGTCTATGGTAATGTGGGTTATTTCAACGACGCTCCTACCTTCAACCAGGTATTCCTGAGCCCGCGTACCAGGAACAGCATGGTGGATAAGCTCACCACAGTCAAGACTTTCGCCTCCGACCTCAACTGGCAGTACAGCGGCAACGGTATCAATGTGCGCGCTACCGCTTACTACACGACCATAAAGGACCAGAGCAAGATCATGAGCGCATACGACGACGTGCAGAACGCCTTCTCCAACTTCGCCCTGAGCGGTATCGACCAGAGGCACGTGGGTATGGAGCTGGGATTCAAAATTCCGACCTACTTCATCCCCAACCTGAGCGTGCAGGGCGTCGTGGCCTATGGCGAGGCCGTCTATACTTCCAATCCCACCATGGTGCAGACTCTTGACAACAGCGCCTCCCTTGTCAGTTACAACGGAAGCGAGGTCATGAATGTCTCCTTCTGGAAGAATCATCCCGTTTATCCTCGTGACGTGTATAACAACATTCCCGAGGGCACCGGCCTCAACGATTACACCAGCCTGAAGAAGCATTACGTGCCTTCAACGCCCCAGACAGCCGTGAGCCTCGGTCTTGCATGGAACTACAACTATTGGTTCGTGGATGCCGACGTGGAATACTTTGACCGCGCTTATCTGGACATGAACCCTCTGTACCGTACCGACTATGCTGTCATGGGCCCGGACTACAAGGCGACTCCCGAAGAAATCGAGTATATGGCCACCCAGGAGAAGTTCGCTCCTGCTTTCCTGCTGAACTTCTCGGTGGGCAAGTCCTTCTATATCCAGCGTAAATACCAGCTCGGCTTCTCGCTCAACGCCAAGAACATCCTCAACAACCGCGATGTCAAGACCGGCGGTTACGAGCAGACCCGAATGGTGGACAATACCGAGGGCAAGAACAGGTTCTACCGTTTCGACTCCAAGTATTTCTATATGCCAGGATTCAACTATATGCTTAACGTTTATTTCAGATTCTAAGCGCCATGAAAAAGTTTTTATTCTCAATAGCTGCCCTTGCGGCACTCGTTTCCTGCCAGAGTCTGATTGAAGAATGGCAGCCGGTGAATCCCAGGCCCTACCAGGAGGGTAAGCCTTTTACCCCCGTCAACATGGACTCCGAGGTGAACGCCACTATCGCTCAAATCAAGGCGCTTTATACTAATCACGGCACTCCGGTTGAGATTATCGATAACCTTATTATCAAGGGCGAGATAACCACTTCGGACGAAGACGGCAACGTCTATCGCGAAATCTATATCCAGGATGCTACCGGCGCCATTTGCCTCAAGCTGGGCCGCAGCTCTTCTTATGACGACTACAAGGTAGGCCAGATACTGTATGTTAAGTGCCGCGGCCTTGTGGTGGGCGAATACGGATACAAGAGCGGCAATTACGGCGGCGCGGGCCTCCTCCAGCTCGGACTTCTCGGCGATGGCTGGCAAGATTATCTCGACGGCATTACGGATACCGAGCCGGAATATGAAACCTCGTACATCGATCTTGCTCCCATTATCAACGAGCACATTTTCCGCGGAGCCATCCTTCCTCAGGAGCAGCGGGTTAAGCCTTCCTATTTCACGGGAGCTGAGCTCACGGCCATGAAAGATGCCACCCAAAGCCCCATAGTGAGTATGTACACCAGGCTTGACGGCCTTACTTACGGCAACTCCGACAATGGCAAGGAGATTTTCTGCCTGTTCTATCCCGATCCTAACCTGAATCATACCAAGTATGAGTCCTGGAACCGCGTGTTCCTTTCTTCGCCCAACAACAGGGCCAAGGGCGCGGACTATACCTTCGGCATCACTACCTGGTCGCTTACCAAGAATCGTTTCCTGACCCTCGCCCAGTCGGGTGTGTGGGACGATGTTGAGATAGGCGACGGCAGCGGCGTCATAGGCCAGGCGTACACTTCCTTCGACAACTTCGGCTACGAAGAGTTGTACAAAGACGTGATCATCTCCCATCCCAATGCACAGAGCGTGAGCCATTACTTTATGTACGACGGAGTGGAAGTGCAGGTGCGCACAAGCGGTTATGCCCGCTTTGCCGACGTGGCCATTCCCGAGGACGTGCGCAATGGCAGCAAAAAGGTGGATATAGTGGGCATTCTGTCGCGTTATCAAGGCAGCGCCCAGTTCACTCTGCTGGATGTATTTTATTCCGGGACAACAAACAGTCTTATTAAATGAAAAAGCTTTTGATTGTGATGGGAGCAGCCCTTATGCTTGCATCGTGTAATTCTTCCAATGTTTTCCTCCAGGAGTGGGATACTCCGTACGGCATCCCTCCGTTCGACAAGATAAAGATAGGGGACTATATGCCGGCCATCAAGGCTGGTATCGAGCAGCAGAACGCCGAGATCCAGGCCATCATCGACAACCAGGAGGCTCCTTCGTTCGAGAATACCGTTGCCGCCTTTGACCGCAGCGGCGCTCTGCTCGAGAAGGTCACCAACGTGCTGTTCAACGTCAGCGAGTCGGACTACACCCCGGAGCTTAATGCCATAGTGGAGGAAGCTACGCCCGTCATCTCCGCCCACGGAGACAATCTAATGATGAATCCCAAGCTCTTCGAGCGCGTGAAGGCCGTTTATGAGGCTCCTCAGGACAATCTGACCCGTGAGCAGCAGATGCTCCTTAAGGATCTCTATGAGGGCTTTGTACGCAACGGAATCGGCCTTGACGAGGCCGGGCAGGCGCGTATGAAAGAGATCAACAGCGAGCTTGCCACGCTTGCCCTGACCTTCGGCAACAA
Source organism: uncultured Bacteroidales bacterium (assembly GCA_947305645.1). GTDB lineage: Bacteria > Bacteroidota > Bacteroidia > Bacteroidales > UBA932 > Cryptobacteroides. Next base: position 16,266 of record CAMZEC010000049.1, read on the forward strand.
TCTGCTTGCCCAGTCCAACGCTTTTAAGGATTCGGTGGGATTTTCGGTGGCGTCGTATTACGACAAGATGGCTTCCGAGGCCGACAGGGCGCAGCGCGAAAAGATATTCCGCCTCTACTCCAACCGCGGCAACAACGGCGATGAGTTCGACAACAAAGCCACGGTGCTGCGCATCATGGAGCTTCGCATCGAAAAGGCTAAGCTGATGGGCTATGAGAGCCCCGCCGCCTTCATCCTTGAAGACAAGATGGCCCACGATCCCGCTACGGTGGATGCGTTCCTGGGCGATATCATGGCAGCCGCCATGCGCCGCGCCAAGGAAGAAGTGGCCGACATGCAAAAGCTTATGGATGAAGATGTGGCCGCCGGCGTACTTCCTGCAGGCTCCCGCATCGAGCCGTGGGACTATATGTACTATGCCGAGAAGGTCCGCAAAGCCCGCTACGACCTTGACGAGAGCGAGGTGAGCCAGTATTTCAAGATGGAAAACGTCCGCGCCGGAGTGTTCGGAAATGCATCCAGGCTCTACGGGATACAGTTCGAGCCCATAAGCGGCGTGCCCCTTTACAATCCTGAGTGCGAGGCCTTCAAGGTCACCGATTCCGACGGCTCTCTCATCGGCATCATCATCACCGACTACTATCCCCGCGACTCCAAGCGGGGCGGCGCCTGGATGACCAACTTCGTTAACCAGTGGGAGGGAGTGCGTCCTGTGATCGTCAACGTGGGCAACTTCAACAAGCCCACCGCCGACAAGCCGTCCCTTCTTACCATCGACCAGGTGGAGACCATGTTCCACGAGTTCGGCCACGCCCTGCACGGCCTTCTGAGCCAGTGCAAGTACAAGGGCGTCAGCGGCACTTCCGTCAAGCGCGACTTTGTGGAATTCCCTTCACAGGTAAACGAAAACTGGGCTTTCGAGCCCGAGGTGCT
>CAMZEC010000050.1 GCA_947305645.1 uncultured Bacteroidales bacterium
CCAGCATGGTGCCGGCGCCGAGAGCCATTTCGGGGCACTCCTTGCGCACGAAGGCGATGAGCTGCTCGAACACCCTGGCGGCTCCGTCGCCGCGGTTGGTAAACTCGAAGGCGCGGATGCCTCCGTCGTAGCAGGCCTTCACGACCTTCTTCGTGATCTCAACGTCCTTATTGTAGAACACCGGAACGATGCCGGTCTTGCGGATGATACCGATCGTATCTATTTTGTTGAACTTTGCCATAGATTCTTCACTTATTGTTTTAGATTCTTCGCTGCGCTCAGAATGACAACCGTAGTTCAGAGGGTTTCTCTGTCATCCAGAGGATTTCTCTGTCATCCAGAGGATTTCTCTGTCATCCTGAGGATTTCTCTGTCATCCTGAGGAGCGTAGCGACGAAGGATCTCTTACCTTGATACCCTACCGCTTCCGCCGCCGTTGATGAGGCCTTCGACCTCGGAGACGGTTACTCGGTTGTAGTCGCCGATGATGGTGTGCTTGAGACACGATGCCGCCGCTGCGAACTCGATGGCCTCCTGGTCGGTGCTGTAGGCCAGCAAGCCGTAGAGCAGGCCGCCCATGAAGGAATCGCCGCCGCCGACGCGGTCTACGATGTGGGTGATGTCGTACCTGCGGCTCTGCCAGAGGGTCTTGCCGTCGTACAGGACTCCGCCCCAGGTGTTATGGTTGGCGTTGATGCTGCCGCGGAGGGTAACGGCCACCTTCTTGCAGCGCGGGAACTTCTCCATGAGCTGGCGGCAGACGCTGATGAATGCGGTCTGGTCGATCTCTCCGCCAGTCTTCTCCGCGTCGAAGCCTTCGGGCTTGATGCCGAATTCCTTCTCGGCGTCCTCCTCGTTGCCGAGGATGAGGTCGCAGCCCTCCACGAGCGCAGGCATGACCTCGGAAGCGCTCTTGCCGTACTTCCAGAGTTTCTTGCGGTAGTTGAGGTCGCAGCTGACCTTCACGCCCATCTCGTTGGCCACCTTGATGGCCTCCAGGCATGCGTCTGCGGCACCCTGGGAGAGGGCGGGAGTGATGCCCGTCCAGTGGAACCAGTCAGCTCCCTCTAGCACCTTGTGCCAGTCCACCATGCCGGGCTTGATCTCGGCGATGGCGCTGTTGGCGCGGTCGTAAACCACCTTGCTGCCGCGGGCCACCGCACCGGTCTCCAGATAGTAGATACCTACCCGGTCGCCGCCGCGGACAATGCCGTCCGTGTCAACGCCGAAACCGCGGAGCTCCGCGATGCACATGTCGGCTATGTCGTTCTGCGGGAGGCGCGTTACGAAGTGCGCGTCCACGCCATAATTTGCCAGGGAAACGGCCACGTTGGCCTCACCGCCGCCGAAGGTGGCGTCAAACTGATGCGCCTGGCTGAACCTGAGGTATCCGGGCGTTGAGAGGCGAAGCATAACCTCGCCGAAAGTAACTACTTTTGCCATATAGAAATTGCTGTAAATTACGGGTTAAGCGTTGCAAAGATACTAATTTTTTCGGACTTCCGTGCACGCGCACGGAAATTACTCTTGCGAGCTTCGGTCGAAGGGTTCGCGGTGTATTCAGCGGCGTGGCGCGGAGCGCTGTGCCAGCCGGTCTTGGTCATGAGTGCTCCGGCGGCAAAGTCCATATGGTCTCCCTCGGGGTATATACCTATTTTAGGGATATACAGGGAGAAACACATGCCGGTGAACGGAGTGCCGTCACTGCACAGCCAGGGAGTCAAGGCCACCTGTCCGTTGCTGAGAAGCGAAAAATCGCATATCGTGTATCCGGGACTGTTCCAGTTGTCCGGATAATGGGGATGGACGAATCCGCTTTGCTTGAAAAGCCCCGAAAGTGTAGCTATCGCGTCACTTCCATAGCCTGTATTATAGGATTCGATATCCTGCTCCTCCAGATACATCTTGCCTTCGGAATAACGGGCTTTCACATGGCCTTCATCGACAAAATAATCCTGGTCCCGCAAACCGTAGACGATATATTCCTCGCCATATTTGTCCTGGCTTGAAGATATAGAAATGGAGTAGCCGTTATAAGACCAGGTTCCGGTATAATCACTGTAGAAGCCCCATACCGGGTCAGTGTCTCTCAGGCTCTCTACCTTGTACAGTTCAGAAGGAAGCGTGATGATAAACTCGCTCTTGCCGGTGGCATAATTGTATCCCATGATCGCCTGGAATTCCGAGCCTCTGTCGGCAATGACTCCGCTCAGGGTGGAATGCGTGCGCTCGTTATTCTGGATAGAAGACTCCGCAAAGGGGCGCGAAGCGGTGGTGAAGTACGTCGATCCGTCGCGAGGGAAAATACCGGCCAGATAAAGGTTCGTGGCAAGCTTCTGTCCGCCGTAGAACACGAGTTCCCCGTTCGGTCCCAGTACCGCCTCTACTTCGAAATTCGACAGGGCGGAGCCGCTTACGGAGTACGAAACCACGCTGCGGTCTTTCTCCCTTATTGTCCATGTGTCTCCCCACTCCGAAGCCCATGTTCCCAGCCATCCGTCATAAGCCGAGACCATGGTCTGGGTGGGCCATATCTCCATCTCCAGCCTGTGGTATTCTCCTGTAAGGTGACCATCCCTGTCGCATCCCAGCATATAGAAATCGTAGCTGCCGCACTGGAGGGGCCAGAACGCGACTTGTGTCGATGCTTCCGTTTCAAATACATAGGGATCATCCGTTCCGATGTATTTGGCCACCTCTGCCTCCTCATCTTTGAGAAAATCCTCCATCGAGGTATAATACTTTCGGACGTAGCCGCCGGAATACTGGAAGAAGTAGTATCCGTAAGAGTATCCGGGGACAAACCTGACGTCGAAATTGCTGACCAGGACACCGTCTCCATTCTGTTCCAGCCCCCTGTATCTGGCCGACCAGCTGTTTTGCTGCCTTGCTGTAAGCGGCACCTGTGCGGAAAATACGGCCTGTTTGGCTTCGCCTATGGTTCCCGGCCCAGATATGCCGTCGATCCGGATGACCGTTTCGTATTCTCCAGGGGTTATCTTGTCCATGTCGAGCGTCACGGTTACCTCGGTGGCGTCAGTCTTGCCCTTGGGCAGGACCACGCTGGACGGAAAGGAGATAGCGTCTGCCGGTATTGCCTTCTTTCCTTCAGATGCGTCTCCTGCGGCAAGGGATATGTTTATGTTGCCCTGCGGGCTGAAGGAAGGAGTGAGCAGGATCCTGGCCTTTCCGTCCGTGAACGCGCTGCCTCCCGAAAGCGAAACCACGGCGTTGCGGATACTCACCAGGAGCTTGAAAGAGGCGCTTCTGGCCTCTTCCGAGACGGTGGCTCCGCCGGCATTTGCAATCGACAGGACCACGGTATATTCTCCGGCGTCCAGATCGCTGTCGTCAGCGGTGACGGATACCGTGGCGACCTTGTTCCCGGCCTCGATGGTGACTGTTGACGGGAAGCCGACCCTGCTGGCCTCCAGCGTGCTTGCCCCCAGCTTCAGGTTTACAATGACATCCGTTTCGGCGGCATTCGTCAGGGAGAGCCTGAAGGAGGCCGTCCCGTTGACGAAATACTCGTCCACGGCAGTGATTGACAGCTCCGGTATGACCGGCACAGGAGTGAACGGGTTACAGCCTGTGGCCAGAACCGCGAGCAGCAGAAAAATTGTAAACCTTGTTTTCATAATCGGCTAATATACGATTATATTCATTACCAGCCAAGTACGGCCTCTCGGGACATGTAGCCTGCGGCCTCCTCCGCGGTTAGTACTCGTCCGAGGGCATTGCGGGCGCCGGAAGCGGAGGCTCCGGAAGGAGTTACGCTGCCATACTCCTTCCATCCTGAGGTAGCCGTCGGCACCGCGGGATTAGGAGTCCTGGAAGTGTGCCATCCGGCAGGTGCGATTGCCGGCGACATGGTACAGTTGACGTAGGTGACGTTGTCCCAGCAGGACGCGTCGCCACCTGAGCGTGCGAGATACACGGAGCCGTCCTTGACTCCGCTCTCTGCCGTCAGCTTGCAGTTAAGGAACACGAATCCCTTGTCCGAGGCGCTGTTGATACGGGCCTGGACTATGTATCCGCCGGCGCGGGAACGGATCTCGCAGTTCTCGAACAGGCACGCCTTGGGGTAGCCCCAGATGAAGTCCACGTGCCCCGCAATCAGTGAATTGTGCACCCAGACAATACCCTTGCACAGGAAGGTGTCCTGCCATGAGATGAGCGAGCAGTTCTCGACTGTCAGCCGCTTGCCGTCGGCGTTGAAGTAAATGGTTTCCGCCTGTCCCTTGTGGCTGGGGATGCTGTACGTATTCTCTATTGTCAGGTTCTCCAGCACCACGTTGTCGCAGGTCTCCACGAGGAAGAGGCAGCGGCCGCCTGACTTGCCGATCTGCGAACCTACGCTTGGCCTGGAGCTCAGCGATGCGCCGGAGCCCGTCTCGTAAGAGTCGTTGTTCGGATAAGCGATGACGGTGCCTTCGCGGGAGCCTCCCTTGATGGTTACGTTGTTCTTGCCGCGCATGAAAAGCAGCTCCCGGTAGGTCCCGGCGGCCACTTCGATGGTTGCGGCGTCATCCTTTCCGACGTTCCCGCTCACGAAGCTGATGGCTCCCTGGACGGTGCAGAAGTCCGCAGAGCCGTCTGCATTCACGGTAACGGTGCTGCCGGAAGGTTTGGACTTGGTGGTAAAGGTGACATCCTCCACGGCCCGTCCCAGCACGGCATCGTCCAACTTCACGGTATAGGTCTGCCCGAAGGCGAGCGCCTCGTTGTGAAGCTTGATTTCCAGCGTGTTGCCCTTGATTTGCAGCGGCGTATAGTGCACGGCGCGGTACTGGTTGCTGTGCAATGCGTCCATGAAGGTGTTGAAGATATAGTCGTTGCCGATGGCTATCTTGCCTGCGTCGGCGTCGGCGCCCTTGGGAATCATGGTCCCGTCTTCAAGCACATCTACGGTCGCCATGTCGGCAAGGTCGATGCGGTCGACCTCAGTGCCGTTGGCCCTGCAGACGCGTATGCGCCCGGAGGAGCCGAGCACCGGCGCGGAATCCAGCTTAATGACTACAGGGGCGTCCACGCACACCGCAGAAGTCTCGCTGCCGGGGTCCGGGGGCGTCGGAACGGAGCCCTCGGTCTTGGCCTCCAGCTCGCTGCTGTATGCCGACTTCCCTGCGGAATTGACGGCACATACGCTGAACAGGTATGTCGTTCCCGGGGTAAGCTTGTCTATGGTGACATTGCGCTTGGCGACGCTGCCCTCGCGGGTATCCTGCCCGGTGGAAGCAAGCCTCCATTCATATCCGGAGGCTTCTTCCACGACGGACCACTGGAAAGTCAGGGACGTTTCCGCGACACTGTGCAGCACTACGTTCTGCGGTACTCCGGGTTCCTTGGGCACAGACGGCTCAGGGTCCTTGGGCTCACAGCCGGCCAGCAGAACGATGGCAGACATCAGCAACGGTATGAGTCTGAACTTCATCTTCACGGACGGAATATTATACTTCTACCGGTTTGTACTTCGGTACGAGGGTCTTCATGATGCTCCAGGCGATCAGGTATGCGAGTCCGCAGAAGCAGAACATGATGAAGTAGCCTGCCGGCTTGCCCTCGAAGCCGAGGAATCGGAAAGCCGTGCCCTGAGCTTCGGCATATGTGAAGAGCTGGCCTGCAACCCACTGGATGATCATGGAGCCGATACCTCCGGCCATTGCGCCGATACCGGTGATGGTTGCGACGGTGCTCTTGGGGAACATGTCACCCGTGGTGGAGAAGAGGTTGGCGCTCCATGCCTGGTGTCCCGCGCCTGCGAGACCGATAAGGATTGCCGGCCACCATGGCGAGTCGAAGCGCACTCCGAGGGGCTGTGCGAGCAGCGCTGCCAGCGGGAAGAACGCGAAGATCAGCATCGCGAGCATACGTCCAGAGTACGGGTGCATCCCTTTCTTGTCCACGAATACCTTGGGCAGGTAACCGCCGCCGATGGAAATAACCGTCACGATCAGGTAGAGCGTGAATATGAGCCATTGGCCGAGGGGCGATGTGGCCGGAGCGTGGAACTGGTTGCTGAAGTACGAAGGTGCCCAGAAGAGGAAGAACCACCACACACCGTCGGTGAAGAACTTGCCGGCGATGAAGCTCCAGGTCTGCTTGAACGTGAAGCACTTCAGGAACGGGATGGTCGCCTCTTTGGAGGCAGATTCTTCGCTGGCAGATTCTTCGCTGGCGCTCAGAATGACAGCATCGTCATCCTTCTCCGTTCCATTGTCATCCTGAAGAGCGGAGCTCTGAAGGATCTCGTCATCCTGACGAATGTACGCCAGCTCCGCCTCGTTCACGCGCTTGCTCTTCTCCGGCTTGTCATACATGAATGCCCAGAAGAACATCCAGATGTAGCCGAGGCCGCCGATGATGATGAACGCCATCTCCCAGCCGAACTTGACGGCCAGCGGCGGTATCAGCAGGGGAGCCGCAAGGGCGCCCACTGATGCACCGGCATTGAAGATGGAGGTCGCGAACGCGCGGTCCTTCTTGGGGAAGTACTCGGCCGTTACCTTGATGGCGGCGGGGAAGTTGCCTGCCTCGCCGAGCGCAAGGATGCCGCGGCAAAGCAGGAAGAGGTATACTGACGTGGTGGATACGGCCAGGGCGACATTGGAGCCGACTTCCACGGCGCGCATTGCAGCCACGGAGTCAAGGCCCACGAGGTTTGCGGTGGCCCATCCGCACAGGGCGTGCAGGCAGGCGCCGGTCGACCATACGCCGATGGCGATGAGGTAGCCCTTCTTGGTCCCCATCCAGTCCACGAACTTGCCTGCGAACAGGCAGCAGATGGCGTAGAAGATGGAAAAGAAGCTGGTGATCGTTCCGTAGTTTGCGTCGGTCCAGTGGAATTCAGGTTTGATGAACTCCTCGTACGTCAGCGACAGCACCTGGCGGTCCAGATAGTTGACGGTGGTGGCTACGAACAGCAGGCTGCACAGCCACCACCGCCAGTTGGTCATCAATTTCGATTGCGTACTCATAAGCAATAAGATTCTTCGCTTCGCTCAGAATGACAGAATTGCCGTCCTGTCATCTGACGGAATTGCCGTCCTGTCATCTGACGGAATTGCCGTCCTGTCATCCTGAGGAGCGGAAGCGACGAAGGATCTATAAGATAGATTTTACGGCTTCTCTCATTCCTTCGGCCTGGATCAGGGCGAGGTCGGCGGTGAGCAGGTCGGTGAGGCCGGGAATAGCATTGAGGTCCTCGCCCCAGATAAACTCGTCTGCAAGCACTCCGGATGCAACTTTCTTCACGTCGCCGGTTGCCCAGAGGTTCTGGAGGAGTTCGATGATCTTCGGGTCGTCGTTCGGGACGATCTCGTCTTCGCCGCGCTTACCGCCCTTATAGTAGGTGCAGATGCCGGCCAAGCCGAGCACCAGGCCCTTGGGCAGCTCTCCCTTGCGCTCGAGATAAGTCTTGAGGCCGGGGAGGTCGCGGGTCTTGAACTTGGGGAAGGAGTTCAGCATGATGCTGGTCACGAAATGCTTCACAAACGGGTTGCGGAAGCGCTCAAGCACGTCGCCGGCGAACTTCAGCAGTTCCTCCTCGGGCAGATTCAGGGTAGGCAGCAGCTCGTCGTACATGACTTTCTTCACAAAGGCGCCTATCTCGGGATCCTCGCAGCACTCCTTCACGGTGTTGAGGCCGGAAAGATAGCCAACTGGAGAAAGCACGGTGTGAGGGCCGTTCAGCAAGGTAACCTTTCTCTCATGATAGGGAGCCTCTGAAGGCACGAAGAGCACGTTCAGTCCGGCCTTGTCGGCGGGGAACTCGGCGGCGACCTCCTTGGGAGCCTCGATTACCCAGAGGTGGAATATCTCGGCCTTGTCGAGCAGATGGTCGTCGTAGCCGGCGCGCTCGCACAGCTGTGCTGCGGTGTCGCGGGGATAACCGGGAACGATGCGGTCCACGAGGGTGCTGTACACGCCGCAGCTATTCTCGAACCACTCGGAGAAAGCCTCCGGGAGCTCCCAGAGCTTGATGTACTGGCGGATGCACTCCTTGAGGTGCTTGCCGTTCTCGAAAATCAGCTCGCAAGGGAAGATGATGAGTCCCTTGTCTGCCGCGCCCTTGAAGTGCTCCCAGCGGTGATAGAGCAGCTGGGTGAGCTTGCCGGGGTAGGAAGATGCCGGAGCGTCGTTGAACTTGCACGCAGGGTCGAAGGCGATGCCGGCCTCTGTGGTGTTGGAAATCACGAAGCGGATTTCCGGCTGCTCTGCAAGGGCCAGATACTCGGCAAACTGGGTGTAAGGGTTAAGGCCGCGGGAAATCACGTCGATGAGGTCCACGCTGTCCACGGGCTCGCCGTTCAGCAGGCCCTGCAGGTTGAGGTGATATAGGCCGTCCTGCTCGTTGAGCCACTCGACCATACCCTTCTCGATGGGCTGGACCACTACCACGGAGCCGTTGAAATCGGTTTTCTGGTTGGTCTTCCAGATAATCCACTCGATGAATGCACGCAGGAAGTTGCCCTCGCCGAACTGGATAACCTTTTCGGTGTAGCTCTTGGCCTGCGGTGCAGAAGTTCTGTTTAATCTTTCCATATTTTTTATAGTTATTAGATTCTTCGGTTAGATTCTTCGCTTCGCTCAGAATGACAGGGGGTAATGACAGGTTATTCCGATTCTGTGACGATTACGAGCAGGAGGGCCTGTTCCTTGGCTTTCTGCTGAATCGTGTACTTCAGACCTTTCTCCAGTGTAATTACTCCGGAATCGCCCGGGGCTTCATAAGGCGTGTCGAACACCTGGGGATCACCGTTGTCCGGAACGAGCTGGATCTTGGCTGTGGAGTCGCCGGTCTTGCGCCTCACGAACCAGAACTGCACTGTAGAATTCAGGGTAGAAGAGGTAGTGAAAGTCACGCTTCCGGAGCTGTTCAGCTTCACGCCCTTCTTGGAACTGTAATCCTTGATGGACCACTCGCTTATGCCGTAATCGCCGCCCAGATCGGTCTTTGCAGTAGCTGTGAAATAGCTGCCGGCAGCGCCGTTGGTCTGGTTTACCGCCTCACTGGAGGAATTGTAGTAGAACACGTGAACTGCAGGACCTCCTGCCGGCTGGTCAGGCTGGCCGCCGCCCTGGCCGGGATCGTCCTCGTCTCCGGTATCGGGGTTGGTGGGGTCGTCGTCGGTTCCGTTGTATTCGGAGATGCCGCCGTTGTTCACCGCCACGGGAGCCGCTGTCCAGCTGAGCTTGCCGGGGCCGACACCTGCCTCCACCACTGCACGCAGGCCGTCAACAGCCGTAACGGTGTAGTCGTATGCGGGCTTGAAGTCGGCGTAGGTGAGAGGGGTGATGGTGCCGCCGTTGTAAGCGGTGTACTGCACGTTGGTCAGCGGATACGGATCCTTGGCCTTGTCCGGGCGGTTCAGATAGACGTTCTGGGTAGCCCAGAGATATCCGGCTACGCTGCCCTGCAGGTTGGATTCGTTGCTCTCCTTGGCGGGGTAGGTGCAGATGTCGGTAGGCAGCTGCACGCCGTCGAAGAGGTTGTATTCCACCAGCACCTTGGCGCCGTAGGCCGAACCCACGCCGTAAGTGGTGCAACCGTCGAACAGGTTGTTATAAACGTGGGCGGTGCCGTAACGCACGCGCGGGTGGCGGGAGCTGGAGCCTTCGAACCAGTTGTGGTGGAAGGTGGCGGTTATTTCCTTGTCTCCGCTCTCGCTGTTGGAATGGCCCACGAGGCAGCTCTTCTGAGTCTTGATGTAGCGGCACCAGCTCACGGTAACGTTCTTGGAGCCGTGGGTGATGTCGGTGCTGCCGTCTTCGTAGTCCTTCTGCTGATTCAGGGAGGTGAAGCTGCAGTGGTCTACCCACACGCCGTCGCACTTCTGCAGGCTCACGGCGTCCGCGCCGTTGTTGGCCTTGGGCTGCTGGAAGTCGATATTGCGGATGATGATGTTGCTGGCGCGCACGCAGAAGATTCCGATGCGGTCCATGGTAAAGCCGTCAACTCCGTAGAAGCTGAGGTTGGAGACGTCCTTCACGTCGAACCAGGGGTGTGCCTCGCTGAAGTCACGGCCGTCGGAAGGTCCGAAGGTGCCGCTGAGCCAGATGATAACGGGGCTGTGGTCACCCTTCTTCTCGCTCTTGGTGCGGGCGAGCAGCCAGGTCTGGAGGGCCTTGCCGTTGTCGAAGTGCAGCACGTTGGCGGAAGTCGCTCCCTCGCCTCCGGTGACGCCGGCGGCATAGCCGGTAAGGGCGTCAAGGGCCACGTTGCCCACGGTGGGAGGATTGGGGCAGTCGAGCTCTGCTGCCTCGGCAGGCACGTCGCCGCCGGGCTCTTCGCCGCCGCCGGGTTCCTCACCGCCGCCGTTGCCGGCAGTATAGGCTAATTTATAGAAGCGGAGTGCGTTACCCGTAGGATACACGTAAACGTCACCTGCAACTACGTTGAAAGAAAGCTCATGCTGTCCGTCCTTGGCCGCATAGCCGCCGGCCTGGGATTCTTCTTTGCTGACGGTCTTGACGGTGCACATACGGGTAAGGTCTTCACTGTCGCCGGTGTTGCTCACCCAGGCCTTGAGTACACCGTCGGCGGGGGCGGTGAACTTGAAGTAGCGGTCGCCGGTAGAACCCTTTCCTCCCATCTGGAAGAATGTCTCGCGGTACTTGGACTTGGCCGTGGAGACCAGGGTCAGATGGTTTAGGGTGATGTCCCAGTTCGTGATGTCGGTATTGGGGTCGCCCAGCTTGGCAAATGCTGCCTGCCATTCGGTGGAAGAGAAGTCCCAGGTGGCGCTGTTGCCCATCTCTTCTTCTGCGGGAGCGGCAAGGTCTGCGTCGGCGATGGCGAACCTGAAAGTGGGTATCTTGTTGGTCACCAGTTCTATAGCGCTCTCCAGGGTGGCGCTGTGGCTCACGGTGGAGGCGTCGTCGAAGGTCACGTCCACGCTGAGTTTGGAACCGGCGGGGAGGGTGCAGGGATTCACTATGACGAACGCACCGGCGCTGCCGTCGGCGACCCAGTCGTCGCCCTCGTAGTTAACGGTGGCGTACTTGTAGTTGGCGTCGTTTTCGAAGCGCTTGTCGTCGAAAGCTCCTGTCACGAGGTTCACGCGCACACGGCCGTTGAGGGATTGGCCGGCGTTCAGCTTCACAGACTTTATCTTCTTGTCTGCCAGCTTCTTGTCTGTGGTGGCGTCGCTGACGCAGACTTTCACTACCGCCATCATGCGCTTGAAGACAAGCTTCTCGGTGGCGACAATACTGCCTGCGTCCAGGTCGACCGCCGCAGGGTCGGAGACCAGGAGGTCGGAGTGAGGGTCGAAGGTGTTCAGGCCCGGTATGTTCTGCACGGGGCCGATGTCGAACTTGAAGATTCCTTCGCTGCGCCCTGCTTTCTTGGGAGCGAAGGCCCAGATGGTGTGACGTCCGTTTCCGGAAGAGAACTCCATCTTGCCGGAGAAAGAGGCCGTGGTGCCGGCTCCGGTGCTGTTAACCATTGTGTAGGCTTTGCTGAGGTCGTCCCTGCGGGTCACGAAGACGGAGTCCTGCTCGTTCCAGTAGGGCTGCCAACCGTTGGTGGCCTCCTCAATGTGGGTCTTGGTCTCGGCGAATCCGGCCGTAAGGGTTACGGGGATGCCGCTGTCTACGGAATTCACTTCAATTTCCGTGGCCTTGCAGCCTGCCAGTATGGCGGCAAGCGAGAGGATATAAACTATCTTTTTCATTTTGCCGTCATTTTAGAAGTTGAACTCGCCGCCGTCTTCGAAGAAGTCTCCGGCGCCGCCGTCACTGAGGTCGCTGCCTGCAAGCAGCTCCTCTTTGTATTCATAGCTCTCTGCCTCGCAGAGAGGGGGAAGGTAAGGGGTATGCATTAATGTATAAAATTAATTGGGGGTCTCGGTCAATGCCACATATACAAGGGCAAGTTCTTGATTGTTACGGGAAATTCTGTATGTGGTACTGGGGCTTAATGCAACAGTTTGAGAGTTAATAGTTCCAAACGTGTTAAAACTGTCATAAACGGTTGCATCCCCTGAAGGAGAAGTTGCCTTGATCTGAATCTTGGCAGTGCTATTCTTATCACTTTTTCTGCAAGCATAGTAAAAAGTAACACTGGCCGTTACATCAGAAGATGTGGTGAAATCCAAATACCCACCAGAATCGAGTTTCAGACCTTTAGTGCAAGTATTGCCGTCGATAATAAAGGAGCTGACGCCACAATTACTTGTGGTTCCGTCAAAAGTGATACCTGGTGTAGCGCTGGGAGTAAACTTGCCGTCAGTATTTGTAAGGGAAGTCGTGTAGAAATAATAATAAACAGATGCTCCGGCAGCCGCTGCTTTCTTTTGGGTTATTGTAACGTCTTTAGTGGCAAGTTCGCTCCCTCCGCTGCTCTTATAGACAATATGTAGAACCGCAGTTTTGGCGTTTTCCGTATCGTCATTTGCGTCACATGTAAATGTAACAGAGCCTTCTCCGGTACTGCTGTTGAAAGAAACATCACCCCATGAATCATTGCTTAATGTGCTGGATGTAATGCTTTTTTCAACATAGCCACCAACTTCGAGATTTGAAACGGTAAAGTTAACAGTTCCGCCCTCGTCAGTTGCTTCAATTACAACATCCGATGCAGAAATGGCAGGACTTGCGTCAATCTCAATTGTCCCTAAGTTATATACCTTACCGGCGTTCTCTGACATCTTTTTTGCTGATAAACTTGTCGTGGATAAAGATGCTTTGGCCCCACCGGAGAAGGTATATTCCACCGAGATAGTGCCTAATGCATTCTTGTGCAGAGGAAGAGCTACATAATATGTCGTGCCCTTCTCAAATGTCCCGCTTAAAGTGACATCATTTGTTTGATCGCCGCCGGTGCTATTTATAGTGCAAGCCGGCATATTGTACTTATTTTTGGATGCCAGTCTTGCGCCACTGCTGGTAAACTTTACTGCAGTGACGTTGTCGGATCCCATAACAAACTTGAAATAGGCTCTTCCGTGTGTAAAAGTGATATTCCCGCTGCCATCGGCAACGCCAACAAGTTCTGCAGCAGCTTTGTCGAATGATCCTGCTGTAGCAGTTTGGCTGGTATTGATATTATCACTGGTCATTACACTCCCACTCCAGGAAACGCTATTGTATGGATATAGTGCATAGAATGAAGTCTCATCAAGATTAACTTCTCCTGTGAAAGTAGCAGTGCGGGTCCCTTGCCCGGAAGCGATCGTGAACCTGTGGCTTGTCTTTGTGCCACCGTCAGTTACACCTATCACATTAATCTCATCCCCGGCTGACCACAGTATGTTCAGGCCATCTCCATCGAGGCTGGTTTTGGTATCAAGCATTGTGGCAGAGAAAGTTTTTTCAATCAGTTCTGCCTTATTGCCTGCTTCTGAGGGAGACACTTCTACTATTACGCCCTCTTTATTACAAGAAGAAAGAATGGCCAGCATTGCCATTATCGAAAACAAAGTTTTTTTCATATTCGTGTCCTCCTTGTATTAACTCCAGACAATAACGGTGTCATCATTCTCGAGTGGATTAACAGAAGAATTACCACTGAGTGTCATGAGAGAATGGTTAAGCTTCAGCTCGACTATATTCGTTGCCGGGGATTCGTAAGGGGCTCCCGCCCCCCCTATATTGGTATGTTTTTGCATATCAATCAATTAAAAAATGTTAGTTCGTTATGTTTAGTGCTTAATAGCTGTTACAGCGTCACGCCGCTCTTGAAGATGGCGATTTCGCGGTAATTATGTAGTTCGTTGTTCACCGGCTCTCCCGAGGCGGCGGCAAGAACAGCGTCTATGAATCGCGGAGCCACCTCGGCCATGGTCTGGTCCTGGGCAAGGACTCCGGCGTTAAAGTCTATCCATCCGTTCTTGTGTTCGAAGAGCGGAGTGTTGGTAGAAATCTTCATCGTGGGCACGAAGCTCCCGAAGGGGGTGCCTCGGCCTGTGGTGAAGAGCACGATCTGGCATCCTGCAGCCGCAAGGGCCGTGGAGGCCACGAGGTCGTTTCCGGGGGCGCTCAGCAGGTTGAGGCCTTTCACCGAAAGGCGCTCGCCGTACTTGAGCACGCCGCGCACGGTGCTTTTGCCGCACTTCTGCGTGCAGCCGAGGGACTTTTCCTCCAGCGTGGAGATGCCGCCCGCCTTGTTGCCCGGCGAGGGATTCTCGTACACCGGCATGCCCTGGGCCATGAAGTACTCCTTGAAGTCGTTGATGAGGGAGACGGTCTTGTCGAAAGTCGCCTCGTCCTGGCAGCGGTTCATGAGTATGGTCTCGGCGCCGAACATCTCGGGTACCTCGGTGAGCACGGTGGTGCCTCCCTGGGCCACGATCCAGTCGGAGAAAACGCCCAGAAGGGGGTTCGCGGTGATGCCGCTGAGGCCGTCTGAGCCGCCGCACTTGAGACCTACCCGCAGTTCGCTGACGGGGACGTCTACGCGCTCGTCCAGCGAGCAGACGGCATAAATCTCACGCAGCTTCTGCAGGCCGAACTCCACCTCGTCTTCCACCTGCTGGCAGGTGAACATCTTCACCCGGTCTTCGTCCACAGGGCCTGCAAGCTCACGGAAGGCATCCAGCTGGTTGTTCTCGCACCCAAGGCTCACCACGAGCACGCCGCCGGCGTTGGGATGGTGGACCATGTCGGCAAGGATGGTGCGGGTGTTCTGGTGGTCGGCACCCAGCTGCGAGCAGCCGTAGTTGTGGGGGAAAGCCACCACGGCGTCGACGCTGCCTGCCCTTCCCTCGATTTCCGCGCGGAAGCGGCGGGCGATTTGCTCGCAGATGCCGTTTACGCAGCCCACGGTGGGGATGATCCATATCTGGTTGCGGATGCCCACCTGGCCGTCGGCGCGCCGGAAGCCTTTGAACGTGCGAGATTCTTCGCTGGCGCTCAGAATGACAGAGGGGCCGTTTTGTATGACAGTGCTGTCGTCTGTGACCACACTGTCATCCTGAGGAGCGGAGCGACGAAGGATCTCTGCCTTCCAAGGTTCATACTTGTACTCCAGCAGGCCCTCGAGGTTGGTCTTGATGCAGCTGTGGTCCACCATGGAACCGGCGGCGGCGTCGCGGATAACGTGACCTATGGGGTATCCGTACTTAATAACGTTATCCCCGGCCTTCATGTCCTTCAGTACTACCTTATGGCCGCGCGGCACGTCCGCGGAGAGCTTTACGCCCTCCACGGACTCGCCTGCCTGCAGGTCGGTCAGCGCAACTGCGACATTATCGTCGGGATTGATCTTGATGTATTTCATTATTAGCAGATTCTTCGCTTCGCTCAGAATGACAGAGGGGCCGTTTTGTATGACAGTGCTGTCGTCTGTGACCACGCTGTCATCCTGAGGAGCGAAGCGACGAAGGATCTAAAAGTTAAAGTAATTCTTGGCGTTGTTGTAGCAGATGTCTTCAACCATCCGGCCGAGGAACGGGAGCTCGCTGGCGGGCAGCTTGCCGTTCTCGACGTCGGTACCGATTACGTCGCAAAGTATGCGGCGGAAGTACTCGTGACGGGGATAGCTGATGAAGCTGCGGCTGTCTGTGAGCATGCCCACGAAGCGGCTCAGCAGGCCGAGGTTCGAAAGGGCGTTCATCTGCTTGCGCATGCCGTCTTCCTGGTCCAGGAACCACCAGCCGG
>CAMZEC010000051.1 GCA_947305645.1 uncultured Bacteroidales bacterium
TTTTAGCATAACAAAACCCCGAAAGTTTTTTGTCTAACTTTCGGGGTTCATGTCAAAAATTGGCGACCTCTTTTTTCAAATAGAGAAACGACGTCTTAATTGTTTACCAGCACGCGGCAGCGCATGTTATGTGCCTGAGAGCTGAAAGGCTGGTTGTCGAAGGAGAACTTCTTCTGGGCCTGGTTCATGTAATTCCTGCGGAATAAATGATCCATGTTCGTTTTGGTATCTCCGTAATAAGACCAGTAAACCACACGGCCCTTATTGTCGGAAACGCCGCCCACAAGGGAGTATTTTCCGTTGGCCAGGTAACCGGCTGCGGGGAAGTACATGATATGTCCGCTGATATCGGTATTCCACTTGCCGGCAAAATAACCGCCGAGAAGATGGTCGGTAACCTCATTGTTCATGGTTTCCTGATAGGTATAGGTTGCTGTGATGAAACAGTAGCCCTGCGGACAGGGATCGTAGTCGCTGGTCTTCTCCGTGTTGGTATTGGTCACGTACCAGACATTCTCGCCTTCATCTCCGGTGGGGCCGCCCTTAAGCACGACCTGTGTCCATACGGTCTCAGTACTCTTGTCATTGTTGAATTTCACACCGGTACCCTTGTGGTAGGCGTAGTTGGGATACTGCTCTTGCTCGGCCAGAGTCGCCTTAGCAGCGCTACTGTGCGCAAAGCGATGGCAGTAGTTGCTGAATCCGTACATTACAGCCATTCTGTAATTGTCCCAGGCGGCAGCTGAATTCTTGGCATCCTTCAGACGGGGGTAAGGGATGTGGTTTCCGTACTGAAAATAGGTTCCGATGGTCTCCAGCCACTGCGCCTTGGTCATGCCGGTAATTTCATCCTCAGACTTGGGAGCCCAGGTAGCGCCGACGTTACGGTCGAGTATGGCCTGAGGCATATCGGTTTCGTCCATAAGGATATTTTCCGGCTGGTCGGTTACCCAAATATGGTAGTTCCAGAGCAGGGTTGCACCGGTTCCAAGTAGGTTCTGGTCCAGGGAAATAACGGCATTGCCTTCCTCGTTGCCACCTCCATACAGGAAGGTAACGATGTGGGTGTTGGCGTCATAAGTCATACTCCTGATAAGAGTCTTCGACTCCGACCACAAAAGGCTCGCGACCTTGGCAAGGTCGAAGTACTCTCCGGATACGCACTTCTGGGCGGTAAAGCTATAGTGCTTGGCCTCGGGGCCTGCAATTACCATATAGCAGTTGGACTGACCGTTTTCATCCAGTGCCTCAGGGGCTGCAGGGAATAGGGCGTCGGTATCTATAGGCTTGATCTTGCGGACCTTGTTGCGTTCTACGACGATATCGTTGGTTGAAAGCACTGCAGCCGCAGTACCGTCGGTAAATTCAAGCACAAGTTCGCTGTCCTTATAGGTTGCAGGAGGCACTACCACATACACGCTTACAGGAGTGGAGCCAAGGGGGATTTCCCGGCCGCTTACATTGATGTAGCCGTGCTTGTAAACTCCGCTGGTGGAGACCGTGGAAAGAACGGGATACTCCAGAGTCATAGTGTTGCCGCTCACCGTAGGCACAACCTTGCCGGCGACAGCGGGAGAATTCAAGTTGTTTACCTTGAAGCTGAGTTTACTAAGTGTCTTGGAACCGGTAAGCTGGAACTGGATATAGCCGCAGAGGTTCTTGAACTTGAGCATATCGCCTTCCCTTATGGCATACATGGGATTGGCTCCGTCGGGAATCAATTCATCGCCTTCCGCAGACAGATGGTGATTATAAGAGCGGTTCCATGTGAGTTTGTCTTTATCGTAACCTGACTCTTCCACAACCATAGTCCGGGAAGGATAGATTACCCACTGTGTGTT
Organism: uncultured Bacteroidales bacterium; assembly: GCA_947305645.1. Taxonomy (GTDB): domain Bacteria; phylum Bacteroidota; class Bacteroidia; order Bacteroidales; family UBA932; genus Cryptobacteroides. Next base: position 1,842 of record CAMZEC010000051.1, read on the forward strand.
TTCAGGGACCAGGAAGGTGGCGGTTCCGAACTCGTCAATTTCTTGTATTTCTATGTCAGTGGTTGCCGTAGTGCCGTCCCAGGCGGCAATCTTGTCAGTCTCGCTCCAGAAGAACTGTGTGGAGCCGTCGGGAAGAATGGTACGGGTAGGCAGTTCGCCCTCGTCAAGCACGGCCTTAACCTTTATCATTTTGGGGCCGTCGGAGGGAGAGACGATACTTTCTTTAACCTGGCAAGCGGAAAAAACCGCGGTCAGCGCAATTGCTGCAATAAATAAAGTCTGTTTCATAATCTTTCCTCCCTTTAAAAAACGATTCCTTCACTATCGTCGGGGATTATCCCCTCCAACTGACTTTCACACAAAAGGCCCTGAGGCCAGAACTCCCAAACATCTATGTCGGGAGCCGAATACTTGATGTTGTTTTTCCTCATACTGTTATATTATTTATTGTATCTGATTGCAATGTATTCAATGGAGCTGGCATGTGCTGCGTCGCCTGCAGGCTGGTTGATAAGTATGTCGTTGGCATAGTCGGAACCGTTACTGCATACGTCGCTGGTGGGCCTTAGGCGTATGTACACGTCGGGCTGGTCAAGAATATCCAGCGGAAGTTCAAAATCAATTGCCTTGTATCCCACAATCGAAGAATAGAGGGTGTTGGACCATACCGATACGTCAGGAATAGTGTAATCGGCAATGGTGTGCCACTGGGCGTCGTCTTTAGGATCCATACTATCCACGAACGACCACTCCGCCCTCCAGAAGCGAGGCGAATACCAGTTCTGCTGCGTGTTGAGCACCGAAATCTGCATGGAAATATGGCTCGTAGTTATTCCTTCCGTGGAGAAGTTCAGCATCCATGCATAAGGACGTGAAGTATCGTAGTCCCACCAATAATGGGAACCCCATCCCGTGAACGTGCCTCCATAGAGGTTGCTCTTGCCATACATAGAGCTGGACTGGTTGTTGATTCCGCCGCCGCCCATGGTGGTCCCCACGGCATCGGAGCTGGTTGCATTGGGACCGCACCACTCGACAGAGCCGTCGGGATTGAAGCTTACCAGGTTCAAGAGGGCGGCATGCTCGGTATCGTAGTGCTCCTTGAGCGGATCGATTACGATTCCGCAACCGTTGATGTTACCCCAGTTAAGGCCGAACATGTACTTCTCATTGTTGCCCATGGGACCGAGATAAGAGTAAGTGCCGGCTCCCCACATGTGCTGCCTGTAGGTCTGCTGCATATATTCCTTAACCTCCAGCCCCGTGTATTTACGCTGATAGGTATGCGTAAACCATCCGTTCCCGCCGTACGTAGGCAGGCAAACCTCGTTTGCCGTATCCGGATACCAGTAACGATACTCGGCAAGGAGAGCGGAGAAACTGTCCTCCACACTGTCGTTCATCTGTCCCCATATATCCTCCTTGCACTGATGCCGTATCTGGTAGCGGCCTATGTTGCCCAAGGTCACATCATCCTCCATTTCGGCAGGGTCTGCGCCTTCCCTCCAATCAAAACGCGGGAAGCGTTCATGCACCAATACGCCGCTTAACTTGCCGGAACCATACGGCAGACGGGTTCCGTCATTGCGGTAAACGCACACCGTGTTGGTGTACATGTAGATGTGATTGGCATCGATATCACGGACCAACAGAGGGAATTTGGAAATACGGTGGGCGCCCGTGCCTATGGCATAGCCTTCGTTGACCGGGGTTATGGAGCCCTTCCTGATAGGGAATTCCACATCCTTGAGCGTAACATAGGTGTACAGGTCGTTATCGGTAAGTTCGCCTATCCGCTTCTCCTTCACAGGAACTGAAGCCTTGGTTCCCGCCACCTGCGAAACTACCATATTCTTGGTTACGTTCTTTATGGTCACCCGTTCCGGCTCGTCGCTGAGCGTAGCGACAGCGCCGTGAAGCAGGATCTGCACGCGGTCGAACTGCTTGAAGATGTTGTCGGAGGAATCGGAGAGAAGCACCATCACGCCACGGCTGCCGTCCGGTGCCTCTATGTAAACCGTACGCTCGCTCCCCGTATAGTCGATACTGGAGGTGGTTATCTGCTCGTTTTCTCCGGAGTTGCCGGATTCCGGGTTGCTCACAACGATACCGTCGAGAATAATATAGTCTTCGATAGCCTTGCCGGTAGAGTAATCGCTCAGGATTTGATTGAACGGAAGTTGTACGCCGATACCTTCCTTGGCGTTACGCTGCACCAGATTCAGCAGCACGCTGACCGCATCGCCCCAACCGTCGGTAAAAGAAATATTGATAGTAGCCGTGCGAGGTACTGTATCATCGGGATTGGCGTCAGTGGTGATTGAAAGGGTATGGGTACCATCCGTGAGGGGGGTGTCGTCAATGGTTACATCCTTAACCCAGCCGCTCGGGGAGCCTTCCGGATATTCGATATCTACCGTCATGTAGGAGAACGGCACGTTGGTCGTAACAAACTCGGTAACCAATCCACCGGCTCCTGGCAGGACAATGGATGTGTTTTCCTTGGAGAGCGCAGCGTCTATCGACCCTTTTTGCTTGAAAGACAAAGTATCACGGCGCTCATCGACCTCGCTGCACAGCACAATCTGGCTCATACGCTTGAACTCTTCGTTCATGGTAGCGGTTACTTTCAGCGAATCATCCCCGTTGCCGCTGGTACTGCCGAGTGTCAGCCATGGTGCATCGTCCAATGATATAACGTTGTAAGGACCATTGGAAAGGACGGCAATCTTGATGGTGCCGCCATCCTCGTCTATGATAAACTCTTTCTGTGTCGCTCCGAGTTCAACGAGGGATACCGGAGCGGCATCGTCGTAGTCACAGGCTGCGGCAAAAGCCAGCGCCGTCACCAATACGAGGATTCTATATATAGTGTTCTTCATATTCATCGCTAATTATATCGGATGGTTATGGTACCCAGACGGATGCTGGTGGCCTTGTCGGTCAACGTGGCCGTCTCCAAGCCCAGATTCGTGAGATAAGTAGATGCTTTGGTGGAAGGGGCTTTGTCGGTAACCATGTCGGCAACCTCCATGCGGAGGATGACTTTGTCGCGCCCGAAGCACTCGGAAGGAAGAGCCCTCAGATGATCCTTGAATCCGGGACAGGCGTCCTGACCGGTACCGGACCACCAAACTATGGAACGGTTCTTTATCATCCCGGCTCCAGGAACCGGTTTGAAACTCGCTCCTCCGTCGATGGAATAAAGAAGATTCCAGTGTGCCGGAGCGTCAAGGGTAGTGTTGTTCATATTACCGTGGTTCCACACCAGGCCGAAGACCAGGTTCGTGCCTCTAATACCGGCTGTGGAGAAGCTTATGTCGAAGTATTCTCCCTTTCCGTCACTGAAATTCCACCATTTCCGTGTAACCAGGAGTGCTCCGTTGGGCACAAGGCCCGCCTGGCCCTTCTTATCGTACTCATGGCTCATCATACTGTTGAAGTCCGCAGAAGCGGCGGTGGTGGCATCATAAAAGTCCAGTGTTCCGGAACCGACTTCCGGCACCACGTCGGCCACATTGTCGTTCCAGTTCCATTCTACGATAGTCTTGGAGAAAGCAGGGCTGTAGAATTGTATATCACTCTGAGTCATGGGACGTATCTTGTAGCGCCCGAGCTCTCCATAACGGACAAGGTCCTCGGTGGTTATAATACCGAGGAACGTGCCTGAGCCCTGCGCCACCACTTCCGTACCGTTGCCATAAGTGGTACCGTTACGTCTCCAGGGCACCATAGCGTTGGTTAGCATGTATATCACGTTACCGGAAGTGTCGCTCATAAGCAGCGGGGCGGTATCCCACCGGGGTGAAGTGGTCCCCGAAAGGGGATTCACAACATCGTCTTTGAAAGAATAGCCGTCCGTGCAGTTGGTGTAGGAACCGTCCTTGCACATGATTTCCATATTCTGGAGTGCTACCAGGGTATAGATATCTTCATCGGTGAGTTCCGATACCGCCTTCTTCTTGGAAGGGACCAGATACTCGTCGGGAGCGGACACCACCTCGATGATGTTGCCTGCGGTAAGACCATCCAGCGTAAAGCACAAGGGCTCGTCCTGACGCTGGAGGGTAAGGTCCTTGATGCTGATGCGCACACGCGACCAGCGCTCGGTGACATTATCTTCCGGTGTAGCAAAACGCAGCCGGAAGCCATAGCGCCCATCTACGCTCTCGAAATAGGCCGTCTTGTAGTTCTCTTCAAAATCGAACTGGAATTGGGCGGTCTGAGGGCTCTGGCAAACGTTGGCGCTTTCGGGTTCGCTTACAATAAATCCCTCGATATATTTATCTTCACTCAGCAGTCCCGGAGCCATGGAGCGCACGTCCTCGAACGATGCCGCCAAAGGATAAGAGAGCTGGGTTATCTTGTACTCGGCAGTCAGGATCGTGCCGGCGCCGTCGTCAAAGGTCACTTTAACGGTGCCTGTCCTGGGTTCTCCCGTCTCGTTCTTTGTCACTGTAAACGACAAACCTTCTGAAGTCAAGCTAACGGAAGGAATCCAGTCATCGCTTCCCTCGCAGGAGATATACTGGCCATAAGCATAAACATTGTTGTCGGTCGTGGCAACCATATAAGAACCAGGGAAGCCGCTGTATTGTCCAGAAGTCTCGGAAAGAGTCAGGGCAGGGGTTTCCACACCTTGGGTGACACTCTGGGAGGAAGTGTATATTTTGCCGTCGGCTGCGTTCACGACCAAAGACATCACTGCAGTGCGGGCGACTCCGGAGTTGTTCTCGCTTACGTCATAACCTACATGAAGGCCGCCTTCGGAAGCTACTTTCATATTGCTTATCCAAGGCTCGACGTGAAGGGTGTCGGGCACTGCTTCACCGGACACGACCACCCCCAGGGAAACGCCATCTTCATCGAAGAATTCCACCTTGGGAACTATCATATCGGTGCTGTAGATGAGTGATGTGCTGATAGGAGACTTGACACTGTAGCCGTTTTTCAGCAGGGTTATCGCGGGGCTCTTGAAAGAGATGGCCACGTTGTCACCACTCTGGATACCTTTCTGTATGAGTACTATCGTGTCACGCAAATCGTCTTTGGTAAGAATGAGGTCAACGCTTCTGGTCACGCCATAGTTGGCGGCATAGGAAAACTCGATGTCGCTGTTGCCGCTTCCCTCAAGCTTGTTCAAGGAGCCCCAGTTTATTTCCCGGCCGAAGCCTGCAGTCCAGTCTCCGTCGGCCCAGATAAGGATATGGGTGGAACCCGAAGGGCTGTTAAGGGTCAGCTTGTGGGAATTAACGGCCAGGGGAAGATTCATTTCGTAGGGCTTGTCGCATGAGAACACAAGGAATGCCGACACCAACAAGCCGCCCAGTATTCGGAATATGTATTTGAGTTCTTTCATAACAGTACTTGAAAATTAAAGGCCGTATTTTTCATATTCCTTATTGTCCAAGGCATATTTGGACTTTATTACTTCCTGCTCCGGAATCGGATAGAAACGGTGGCAGGGTTGAATGTTTTCGAGCAGGGCGTTGTAATTACTGTTGGCAAGGGTTTCTTCGTACCAGATGCCCCAGCGTACAAGGTCGAACTTGCGCTGGAATTCTCCGAACAGCTCCCGTGCACGTTCATTACGGATTTCCGTCTGCAGGCGCACATGGGTACGAAATACATATTCGGAAAGGCCGGCGCGTGTCCTGGTCTTGTTAAGGTACTCCACGGCTTTTGCGTCCATATCTTTTTCGTTGTAGCACTCGGCAATCATGAGGATGGCGTCGGCGTAACGGAAAATCTTGTAGTTGTTGCCGTCGTTAGTCTGGTACATGTTCGGACACCAGAACTTGGGACCGCACCACGGACGGGTATTGACGCTCTTGAAATCGTGGCCGTCATAACTCCAGGCCATGTTGTAATTCTTGCGGATGTCTTTGCTCATCTTGGACTGCAGGCCCTGGCAGAAAATGACGTTCGGCCTCATGGGCGACCATGAAGTGGCCTGGTCGCCGAGCTCGGAAACCTGGATGCCGTCATAATAGTCGGTGCCGGAAGTACGCGGATTAGGCATGCAGATGGCGGCAACGTTGGAAGTATAAACCGTTCCGCCTTGAGTGTAGGTATGCTGGATTTCGAGAATAGACTCCGGGGTGTTTTTGTTACGGAACATTACGTTTTCCGCATAATCGTACTGCGAGAAATCGCCGTAGATCTCTTCAAGGTGTCCGAGAGCTTCAAGCGCGGTGTCCCACCTCTGGTTCCACATGGCCATCTTGGCTATGAGCATATAGGCCGTAGCGGCACCCAGACGGTGTTCCTCGTTGTCGGAAGTGCGGGTCTGGGTTGCAAAAGGGGCGATTGCCTGCAGGTCTTCGATACATTTGTTCCTGGTTTCGACCGCACTCATGCGGGGCAGCACGCCTATACGGTCCAGCGTTTCAAGATCCTCTACATCATCGAAATAGAAGGGAACGTCGCCGAAGAAGCATGTAAGCGTATAGTAGTAGAAAGCACGCAGGACTTTGGCTTCGCACAACAAGCGTATACGGTCGGCGTTCTTGGGGTCGATCTCATGAGTATTCTTGTCGATGAATGCTCTGGAGTTCTCAATGCCTTGTATGGCGAAGTTACAGCGCTGTACACCCATGTAGCATTGCGTCCAGACGGTCTGGCCGTGGCGCGGAGTGGCAGGAGAAATGTCCAGGCGTGCATCCAGGGTTCCGGAAGCGCAATACGCCACGTCGGTGCAGCACTCGGTCGCTATAAGAAAAGTATAATTGTAGAAACTCTTCATCGGAATGTAGCAGCCGTTGACCACCGACTCGCATTCCGCCTTTGAACGGAAGTAGTTGTCCGGAGTGGAAATGGGCGAAAGGTCTTCCTGTAGAGAACATGCCTGGAAGAGAACGGACGCGAAAGCAAGCGCTATGATTATATTTCTGGTTTTCATAAATGCCTTCTTTTTAGTATCTGACCTGGACACTGAACGTAATAGTGCGCGACTTAGGATATGCGCCCAAGTCCACACGGCGCAGAGTGGAAGAAGTTCCTTCGGATGATACGTCGGGATCGAAGCCGTTGTAGTTCTTCCATAAGAAGAGATTATCGCCTATGACGCTGAATGTCATGTCCCTCAGGAAGTTGCCACGCTTGAAGGGCAGCGTGTAGGAGAGGGAAACGTTCTTCACGCGAAGGAAGGAAGCGTCATGAATCATGAAATCGCTGGGGAGGGCGGCGTCGGTCTTGGCAGCAGCCCTTGGAATATCCGACATCGGGTTGCGCTCGGGATGCCATGCGTTGAGCATGTAACGGTACTGGTTGCAGAAGATGGATCCGGCCATGTAGAATTCGGAGTAATTGTAAATCTTGCCTCCGAGGGAGTAGGCCAGGAACACGCCCAGACGCAGGTTCTTGTAATGGAAAGTATTCTGCAAACCACCGTACAGATAGGGATCGGCGTTCCCCATATACACCAGATCGGCCTGCGACAAGATGCCATCGTGGTTTATATCATAGTAACGGGGGCCGCCGTCGATATTATTGATGGAAGCATAGGCGCGGGTGACCTTGTTGCGTTCACGCTCATCCGCATTTTTCCAGGTGCCGCCGTATTTGAAGCCCCACAAAGAGTTGAGAGGATATCCGGCCACGTAGCCGTACATCATGTACTTGTTGTTGCCCGGACTGTCGTAGGCGGACACGAACTCTTCTCCGCCGATATCGTCCACCATCTGGGAGTTGTGCGAAATGGTGAAGGATGTAGTCCAGCTGAAAGCTTTCTTCACGATATTCCGGGTTTCCACCGACAGCTCTATTCCCTTGTTGGAAGTCTTTCCGATGTTGATGAATTTACTGGAATAGCCGACCTGGGTAGGAGTAGGAACGTTCAGGAGCAAGTCGGAAGTGCGCGAATCGTAAAGCTCGAGGGTTACCGACAGGCGCTCCTTGAAAGCGCTGAAGTCAAGGCCCAGGTTGTAGGCTGCAGTCTTTTCCCATTTGAGCTCCGGAGAATCCAGCCTGCTGCGGTAAGCGGCCGCCGGCTGCTTGCCGTCGAACAGGTAGCCTCCCGTGGTGGTGCTGATGGCCGCATGGGAACGGTAAGCGCTGATGGCGTCGTTGCCTGAAAGACCGGCACTTACCCTAAGTGAAAGATCGTCTATCCATTTGACGCCCTTCATCCACGGCTCGTTGGCAATGTTCCATTTGAACGCGCCGGAAGGGAAGGTTGCGTATTTATGGTTGTCGGCAAAGTTGGACGCACCGTCGCGGCGTATCGTTCCGGTCAGATAGAAACGGGAATCGTAATTCCAGTTGACCCTCGCGAAGACCGAAAACTTACGGGTGGTGGAGGAAGACGTACCGGCGCTGTAAGTCTCCTTGTCCTGCACCGCATTCATGTTGTTCCACTTCACTTCATCGTCCATGTAGCCGCTGCCGGACAAGGTAAAGTTGTTCGCTCCGAACTTATAAGCCGACATACCCGCCATCACGTTTATGTTGTGCTTGCCGAACTTCATCTTGTAAGTGGCGGTATTCTCAGACGAGAGAGAGTGCTCGTCGTATTCGGCCCTGTACGCATCTCCTCCCTGGTCTTCACCTTTGACCGGCAATGTTCCGGGATAGTAGCGATAGGTATGACGCTGGTAGAAATAATAGGAGAATACGCTGCGGATTTCCAGGTTCTTAACAGGAGTGGCTACCGCAGAGAAGTTGTTGGTCATAGAATGACGCTCCAGATAATGGGTATTCATATCTATGAGCGAACGCGGAGTATTAATCCATGCTCCGGAATAGTAATAGTCGTTGAAAGTGTCTTCCGGCTTCATGTTGGGATTCAGGTAAACCGCGCCCTGATACCATGACGTTCCGCCGAGGCTTGCCTTGTTCTCGTCGTTGTGACGCCATGTATATGAGCCGTTGTATCCCACTTTGAGCCAAGGGAATATCTTGCGGTCCAGGTTGATACGGCCGGTCATACGTTTCTGTCCGCTGCCCTGGATGATACCCTGCGTGTCGTTGTAAGAGAAGGAAGCGTAGTAGCTGTGCTTGTCTTCGGAGCCGTTGAGCGTCAGCGCATAATTCTGCGTAACAGCCGTACGGGTAATCTCCTCGACCCAGTCGGTACTGTACGCTGCGTGGTAAGGGTCGGAGTAAATAAGGCCCGAAAGAGGCGTATCGAGACCCATGCCGGTATGGTTGGCATCCGCTCCGAACGAAGCAATATCATTACGGTACATCTGGAACTCTGCGGCATTCATTATGTCCAGTTTCCTGGGAAGCTGGGAGAATCCCACGTCGGCCTTCATGGAAATGCTCGTATGCCCCTTGCGGCCGCTGCCCTTCTTGGTGGTGATGATAATGACGCCGTTGGCGCCGCGGCTCCCGTAAATTGCCGTAGAAGATGCGTCCTTGAGGACTGAGATGCTGGATATATCGTCGGAGTTGATATCGTTAAGGTCGTGGATTGCGTCAATGATGCCGTCCACCACGAAGAGGGGCTCGTTCGAAGCGGTGATGGAGCGGGTACCGCGGATACGTATGGTGGTAGTGGAACCCGGCGCACCGTCGGTGGACATGAAATCGGCGCCTGCGATACGTCCCTGGAGGGCATTATCTACGGAGAGCACAGGGGCGGTCTGGATGTCCTGCATCTTGACATTGGTGACCGAGCCCGTAAGATCTTGCTTCTTAACCGAACCGTAACCAATCATAACCACCTCTTCCAGCATATTGCTGTCCTCTTCGAGAGTGAAGTTGTACACAGTCTTGTCGCCGCTTATGCGGGCGGAAACGGTCTTGTAGCCCATGAAGAGCACCTCTATGGTGTCTCCTTGTTTGACTTTGAGGGTATATTTTCCTTCGGCGTCGGCAACGGCGCCCTTTGTCGTGTTCTGGATCCGGACGGTTGCGCTCGGAAGGGGGAGGCCCTCGCTGTCCACAATCTTTCCGGAAATGCTAATCTGCTTGTCCTGTGCACCGAGCTCATGGGTTACGGTGCATAGCAGGACCGAAAGCAGGACCATCGTTATTCTTTTCAGTATATTACTCATGGCCTGGGCAGTTTAATCGTTAGACTTAACCGTGGGGGCTCCGAGCAGATTGTCTTTGCCGCTGCCTCCGTTGGACGTCCAAAGGTCTTCATCGCCATTCTTCATATCAATCGTGCGGATATAGAAGTTGTCTATGAACACCCTGTTGGGAGTTCCGGAACCGCTTGCGGAGATGCGGATGCGGGTGTTTCCGGTAAACGGGTTCTGGTCGGAAGAAACGATTCCGACAAGGAAATCAGCGCCATTCCAGAAGTTTGCCGGATAATCCGAAGCGGTAATGTCGGCATAGGGAGCCTCCAGTTCCATTTTGGTAGAGCCATTGTCACGGAACACTCCGCCGTCAATTATTTCTACGGTGAACTTGTTGCCGTCCTTGTTGCCGTCCTTGTCGGTAAAAGCAACCGCACGGAACGAGACCGCGGCAAGCGAATCCTTGCGGATACCCTCATAGAACGGCGAGCATATACTGCCGCCCTTGCCTGTTTCGTCGCCAAGCATCAGGAAACCGTTCTTGCCGTACACCGCCTCGTCGTCGGCGGTTACCCAGCCACGGTTTTTGTCGTTGTTAATCCATTGGGAATAAACGGTTCCGTCCAGCTTTCGGGGATCGGAAGTGCCATATTTGCTCCAGGAAAAATCACTGGCTACAGGTGTCGTGAGTCCTTGGTGCACCGTTATGAAACTGCCCAGCTGCTCACTCGGAGCGGAGAGCAAAAGCGTTCCGGTACGGCGGGTGTAATAAGCCCCGGACGAACGGGGGCGGAAGGAAAGAGTGAGCTCATAAAGGTCATCGCCCTTCTTTTCCAGACTTTCCACAGCCGCCCACGGAGATTTCAAATCATCTTGCCATGATGCCGTAAACTCCACGTTTGAGCGAACAGTGAAGCTTGCAGTGCCGCCCATCACTGTTACGCTGACAACTTTTGATGCTGCTTCGTCGTCCACGCTTTTGTAGAAATCGATATATTCTTTTCGCAGCACTTCACCTTGGTCTTTCCCGCAGGAGAATACCATGGTGAGAGCCAGTAAAGAGAGTACACCGATGATAGTGTTTTTGGACATACTTTGTAAAGGTTATTATTTTAAGTCGAAATCAATCAGGATAGGTCTATGGTCCGAGGGGTCATAAAAAGACGGTACATACACATTGGGTGTCTGGTCCATCCATTTATCCCCAACAATCAAAGCGTTGACTACCAGATTCATAAGGGCGGGCGAGGCATAAACGAAGTCAATCCTGGCCGTGCCGCCGGTTGACGACAGGTAGTTGGTCGGAGGCTGATAGTACTCGTAAATGACGTCTTTCAGATCGGTTTTGTTCAGCACGACGTCCTGGGTCAGGAGGCGGGTATCATCTGCAGGATATCCCAGATACCAGTTGTCCAGGCGCGAACGGGAGTTAAGGTCACCCAGAAGAATCCAGTCCGAAACTCCGGAGTAAGCCGCGGCGTTGACGGTGCGGGAAATGATGTAATCCATTTCAAACTGCCGGTAATAATCACCTTCATGAGCCTCGGCGCTTGCATCCCGATAATCCTTAACCACCCCGAATCCATAAGCCTGGGGCCACATGTGGCAGGTTACAAAGTGCAGCACCCGGCCGTTAACGTTGACTTGATGCAGCGCAGCTCCATGGGAAACGGGGTTGTTGGCAGTGGCCGTATTGGTTATTTTCAGCAGTGTATTGATAGGGTATTTGGAAGTTATTACCTGCGGATAATTATCCCTGAAGCCTCCGATGGCCGAGTAACTGTGCCCGTAACGGGCGGCCAGCGTGCTCCATCCGGAGGGCAGATAACGCAAAGAAGTGGACTGAGAGTTGTTAGTCCTGTCTTTGTAGATTGAAGAGGCCTCGCACCACACGCAGATATCGGGATCGTATTTTTTTACAAAGGCCACGAAATTGTCGTAATTGTTATGCTGATCCGACCACATGCCGTTTTGGATGTTCCAGTACAGAAGCCTCAGGTTGCCTTTCCTCACGGCGTCGGCCGTCAGGCGCACAGTTATATCGTCCAGGTAGAAGCCGTGCACCGCGGCAACGTTGGGATCTTCGCCGGCAAAGTACAGGAAAGTGCCGTCGGTAGCGTTTGTTGCCGTGACGGTGACCGTATGCCAGGTTTTGGTTTCCAGCGCCGAGGTGGGAATGCTTACTTTCGCCTTGTTAACGGAAACCTTGGATGCATTGCCCACGTAAGTAATGGCGGCTCCTGCATCTTTGCCGTCAACTTGCATGGTTTGTATGTGTCCGGCATTGACCAACTGGAAGAGAAGGTTGTCGCCGGCGCCGTCCTGGAAACAGAATTTGAATTCTATTGAAATGTCAGCAAGGGCTTTGACGTTTGTAATGGGCGGCGTCTGCATGATACCGCGGGCTTTGTTCCCATCCCCGGAACCGACTGCCATGACGCCTTGATATTCCTGGCAACGGAAAAGATAGCGCCAGTCGGTAAAGCCACGGCTCACGACATAGGAATCCGACATTGCATGGGAGCTCCCTACCCTTTTCCCAGAAACTTCAGACCAGGTGTTGGACTGTATGAAGCCGGTGCCGGGATTATTGACGGCAGTGGAAGCAAAGGCATCGGAGTAACCGTCACGGCCTGCTCCGCCGGAGATGCCCATCTTCTCTCCGTCGGGAGCATAAGCCATGGTCTTTTCTCCTCCCATAATGTTGCCGCCCCAGACACAGTTGTCAAAGCCTTCGTACCACACCAGATCGGCATCGGGAGTGAAATCGATAGTCTGGCTCACTACTGCCCCGGAACTGAGTTGGACTGGGGAGATAATCTTGCGGACCATCTTGTGGTCGGAGGAGCACACCGTAACTTCAAGGCCGCTTTTCAGGGAAGCAGGCGCCAAAACGAACGCTACTCCCGTACCTTCGGGAGAAAGGGGTACGCAATTCCCATTTTCGGTGCAGTTAACTACTGCAAAATCAACGCCTTCCGTCATTTGGAGGCTACCTTTGGAAGGAGAGTAAACCGCCTTGCCGGCGATTATTTCCTTTGCCGGAGACTGTACCTTCACCGAACTTATCTTCCCGGCGCCTTTGATACGGAGGTCGAGAAGGGCTACGGCGTCTTTGAACACCAGGACATTGCCGTTTGACTTAGAGTAAGAAGCAAAACGCGGATAATCTTTGAACGACTCCTTGGTATAAGACCAGAATTGGGAAAAAGGAACCGCCAGGTCTTTGTATGCGGAGCTGCCGAACCACTTGGAAGAATTGCGGGTTATCAATACTGCGTTGTAGCTGTCGTTGGGCACCGCTTCAATATCGGCGTACCAATTGTCGCCGGAGTCTTTTTGCAAAACGTATTCAGAACCGTTGACACTGAGTTTATAGCCAGTAAAATCGTTGGCTGGGACCCCCAGAGCCTCACGTACGGACGAAGGGGCATCGTAATCGACGTAAAAGCGCACTTTTCCGTCAACCACGCTGATAGGAGCTCCAAATTCAGTCTGAGTGACGGAATTGGAGCCCTGGTTCTCGCATTTGGCAGCCTTATCGCAAGCAAATGTCAGGAAAGCCAATGCCAACGCTAAAAAAAGGTTTTTCATTTATAATGAAAAGGTCATTAGTTTTTGTAACTTGCAAATATAGAAAAAAAACAT
>CAMZEC010000052.1 GCA_947305645.1 uncultured Bacteroidales bacterium
TCTTCTCGATCTGGATGCGGTCGCGCAGGTCTGCTACAGACATTTCGCGTGCTTCTGCTGCTTTCATTGTCTTTTCTCCGATTAATTATTCTACATAATCCCTGCGGACCACGAATTTGGTCGCGATGGGGAGTTTGTTGGCGCCAAGACGCATAGCTTCCTTAGCGGTCTCGAGAGATACGCCCTCGGCCTCGAAGATGATGCGGCCCGGGGTGATGGGGGCGACAAATGCATAGGGATCGCCCTTACCTTTACCCATACGGGTATCGAGAGGCTTCTTGGTGATCGGCTTCACAGGGAAGACGCGAATCCAAATCTGACCTTCACGATTCATTCTACGAGAGATAGCCTGGCGGGCAGCCTCAATCTGCTGCGCAGTGAGCCAACAATTTTCAAGGGTCTTGATTCCGAAAGAACCGAACGCAAGCTGGTTGCCGCGCTGGGAGTTGCCCTTCATGCGGTTCTTCTGTTCCCTTCTAAATTTTGTTCTCTTAGGTTGTAACATTGTAGTATTACTTTAATAAAATATTTTCCTAAAACCCTAACTAGCTGATTATCAATATTATATGTAGCATCAAGCCAATTTTTGGGACTGCAAAGATACAAAAAAATCTCCAATCCGCAATAGTCTTTTGAAAATTTTTGAAACATTTTCGACACGGAATTTTTCAGCTAACTATACGGTTTTTCGTTACTTACGAGATGCGGCTCTATTTTCTTCCTCAAATTTTCGACACGAAGTTTCCGGATGTTTTCCGACGGTATAAAATGACTGCCGGAGGCACCTTCTCCAGGCACCTCCGGCAATCGTGGGAACAAGGAGCCGCAAGGGCTCCGTCTCCATTATTTGACCATCTTGTCCAGCTCCGCCATCTTTGCCTTGTCGGCCTTTGTAATTGGATGGAAGTCGGAGGACGTGCTTTCGGGGTCAATCAGCCCGATGGTAAGGACATTGTCTTTTACCGTCCACCATAAACGAGACACGGAGTAGTCTGCCTCGTCGTAAATCTCCAGGGTACGCTTACCGTTAAACGCATCCCCTTCATAACACGCACGGGTGGATTCAGTGCGGGTGCATTCGTTTCCATACACCGAATAGCGTATAGTGGTCAGCTCGCCGTCATCGGAGAAATCATTCATCACATAGGTGTACAGCCCGTTGAACTCGCTGCCGCCAAACCACTTGCCGACATAATCGTCACCCTCGATGGTCTTATCGTACCTGGCAAGCTGCTGCAACTCCGCCCATGACGGACGATGGAAGGTCTCGGTTATGCTTGTGTCGTCATAATACACGGTCAGAGACATCAATCCGTTGGAAAAACTGTACTTGGCAGTTCCGGACTCATCCCCGAAATCCTCATAATCGAAGGTCTTCGCGGACTCGTTCAGGGCGTAGATGCCATGACGGCGCATGCGCTCCCAATGATCGAGGGACCTATTATCCTCTGCGCCTACATAATTGTTCCTCACCACGACGCCGTTCTCCTGGAAGGTAAACAGTATGTATTCTACCTCACCATCCGCGCCGTATTTGCCGCGGTCGATTTTTACAAGCCAGTCTCCAAATATGGAATTGTCGGGATACTCCTTATTACAGGAGGTAAGTAACATGAGGCCGAGGGGCAGGATGACGGCCAGCACCCGAAAGATATTCTTTTTCATTGCTTAAATTATTCGTCTCCGGTGAAACGTTTTTCGCCGCGCAAGTTACGTAAAAAACTGGATTATTACAAAATATCCTGCAATGCTGGCTTGGCGCAGAATTTGTTTATATTTGCGGCGTGAAACGCTTGGTGGTCATATTAAGTCTTTTGCTGACAGCGGTCTGGAACCTCGGGGCCCAGAGCGTCGGCTACCGAGTGCCCAAAGGTTTCCCCATGTACTACGAAGTCCATGACGGCGATACCACTTTTTTCGACAATCTGGAGCCGATATGGGTCTTCCCCCGCGGCCGCGGCTTCAAGAGCAACGGCGACTGGCGCAAGGAGTACAAACTGATCTACAATTTCAACAAAGTGTATCCCTACGCACTTGTGGGCCGCAAGCTTATGGCCCAGGTAGACAGCACCATAGCCGCAGACGCCAGCAAACGCTCGCAGCGCACGCAATATATCAAAAGTGTCGAGCGCGAGTTGCTCAACATCTTCTCATACGACATAAAGCATATGACCATCAGCCAGGGCATGGTTCTCATGCGTCTGGTAGACCGCGAATGCGGAATGAGCCCTTATTCCATCATCAAGGAGTATGAAAGCAGCTTTGCTGCCAACTTCTGGCAGGTAATTGCAAAACTGTTCTCACACGACCTTAAGGCAAGGTACGACCCCAAAGGCAAAGACGCCAAGATAGAAGAGCTCGTGCAGATATGGGACAGCGGCAAGTGGGACCAGTTCTACTACTCCGTCTTCTGGGAGGCCCCTCCCAAGGTCGTCATCAAGCAGGACAGGCTTACTTCCGAGGTGAAGAAAGCTCCACAGAAAAAGAAGCGCTAGCGGCGCAGGTCATACTTCTACTTCAGGTACCCGTGACGAACCAGGTCGTCCCGGCAATGAACAGGAGATGTATATCCGTCAGCGATGACAAACAGATTGTCCGTGATACTGGAGATGGCGTCGTAATTGTGGTCGGTCACGATGATGCCGTGGTCCCTGCTCCTTTCCCGGATAAGATGCTGGACGGCGCTGATGCTGATCGGGTCGATCTGTGCAAACGGCTCGTCCAGGATATAGAACCGGGCTTCACTGAAAAGCACCATGTACAATTCTGCCAGACGGGCTTCTCCGCCGGAGAGCTCCCAAATGTAAGAGTCGTGGAAGCGGGAGTACTTAGGAAAACTGTTGACAAATGACCAATAGCTGACGTCGTATAGTTCAAATGCTTTGCGAAGCTTGATGCCGTCAGGCAGAAGGCGGCCCTGAGGGAGGTATTTTACACTTTTACCTATAATCTGCCGGTCCAAGGGCAATCCGTCTATGCTGACCATGACATTTTCCACCCTTAGGCCGCCCATGAGCGCCCTGAACATACATGATTTTCCGGCGCCGTTTCGCCCCAGCAGTCCTGTTACCATGCCGGTTTCGGATGTGATGTAGCCGCCGCTGAGGACCGTTTTGCTGCCGAAACGGACCACGACGCTATCCACTATGAGTTTGTGCTTATCCATGCAGAACCACAACAGCGGCCATTAACACGGCCAAAGACAGGAAGTCTATCAGGAAAACGCTCAGTTGCAGTTTTTTAATGGGCAGGCCGAGGTTAATGTAGAAAATAACGGCATCCTTGTCCCGTAACTGCTTGACCAGATAGAATGTAATCGCATAGACTAATGCTTTCAGGATGAATGCATCTACTAATATGGGATAGAAAAAGCTCGTTGCCAGTAATTGGGCGCACATAAAATTGTACACTGCCCCCACCAGGAATTGTACTTTCCCGTAACTCCAAGTTAGATAGATTCTCTCCTTTACGGTCATGGTGGGCATATTGTTCAATAACCATGCCTTATTTTTGTTTTCTTACGGTGTCGGGCGCATGCCTGAGCTACAGGATGCAGGACAGGGGAAGATTGGTGCAAATTCGAAAAAGGGAGAGGGACTTGCAGCACTGGAATGCGTGTAATGCCGATTTGCGAGGCAGGTCCCCGGCCAGAAATCAGACCTGCACCAAATCCATCAGACCAAGTAAGTGTATCAGGCACGAACAACAGAAAACGCGCCGGTATCAGAATTAAAGACTGCGTGAGGCGTGCCGCCGCCGATCCAGTCTTCCAGCACAATAAGGCGCGCCCCGCCGGGCAGCGTCATATCAACGGCGTCATGGAAATGGCCGAAGATGAAATAATCGACGTGCACCTGGGACGACTGTTCAACGGCAAACTTGTACAGCGGCTCCGACTCTCCCCGGAAGCGGTAGCGGTCATGCTTCTCCCGCTTCCCTCCGGACCATCCGGTGCCGAGACGATAGGCAATCCAAGGGTGCAGAAGGCTGAAAAGCCACTGCACGAATCGACTGGTAAACAGACAGTTAAGAAAACGGTAGCTAACGCTCCCGCCGCCCAGTCCGTCGCCGTGTCCGAGACAGAAAGACTTGCCGCCTATCTCCACCAGCTGCGGCTGGGAGCACCGCTTCATACCTATGCTCTCGAAGAAAGAAAAGCACCAGAGGTCGTGGTTCCCCGGGAAGAAATAAACCTGCACCCCGGCGTCCATAAGGGCTATCAGTTCCGCCACCACGCGGGCGCCCTCACGCGGAACCACATCGCGATACTCGTACCAGAAATCCCAGATGTCGCCCAAAAGATACAGGGCCAGCGAATCTCGCGGAATCCCCTTCAGGAATGCCACAAAACGGGCTTCCCGCTCCACCGGATCTGCGGTGCGCAGCCCAAGGTGCACATCGGAAACGAACAAGACAAGCGAGCGCCCCTCCATTATACCATAAAAATAAGTACGGCCAGGCCCACGAGCGCGCAATACAGGCCGAACCACTTAAGCTGAGCCTTGCGCACGAGGGCAATCATCACCTTGCAGGCAAAAAGGCCGGAAACGAAAGCGGCAACGAAGCCGAGAATCAGCGGCAGCACGCCGATGGAAGAAGACGCAAAATCGCCACCTACGATATCCAGGAACGCCTCGCCCAAAATGGGCACCAGCACCATCAGGAAGGAGAATTGGGCCATCTCGCTGCGCTTGACTCCACAGATCAGACCTGTGCTGATGGTGGTGCCGCTTCGCGACAGGCCGGGAATAGCCGCGAATGCCTGTCCGATACCGACCACAAGCGCCTGCCAGAACGATATGCCGTTGCGTGTCGCAACGGCACCTTCGATGCTGCTATCCCCCTGCACCCCCAGGGGACAAGGGGACTGTTCCCCTTGCGCCGCTTCCGCGGCTAACCCTTCTGTCGGCGCAAGCGCCTCCGGAACGGCCGTGGGGTCCAACCGTCCCCTCCTTTTGCACGCGGCCACCAGGGACCCATGCTTTGCCTTCCAGTCGGAGAAGGTGAGCAGCATTGCAGTAACAATCAGCGCCAGGCCGACGACCAGCATAGAGTTGAAAGCAGACTCGACGGCATCCTTGAAAAACACCCCGACAAGAAACACCGGAATCATTGATACACAGATCTTTGCGATGTAATCCGTCTCATCGTTGTATCTGAATTTGAAGAGACCGCAAAGGAGCTTCCATATCTGTTTGCGGAACACCACTATAGTAGCCAGGACGGTAGCCGCGTGAACGGCAACCTCGAATACCAGATCTCCCGACTCCTCGACGCCCAACAGCGCCCGGCCAATGGCGAGATGGCCGCTGCTGCTGACCGGCAAAAACTCAGTAAGGCCCTGAACCAGCCCCAAAATGACAGCCTGCAACCAATCCATTTCTACTTCTCCTCCTTATCTTCAAACTTGCCCATAATCGCCACTATCTCCACAACAATTCCTGCCAGAATCACCAAAGGAGCCGCAACCAGGCGCCTCCAGTCGAACATATCGTAATTGAACACGTTGGGATCCGGACTCACTCCTCCCATCATCAGGATATAGCCTGCCACCATTACTATCAGGCCGGCAAGCAGAAGCCTCACGCCCTTGCGGGACATAGCCATCTTTTTCTGCATATCAATAATATAATTGGTCCTTGTTCAGGGACACAAGTTTGTTTACTACGAAATAAGTACTGATCACGCAAATCAGCACACCGCATGCAACGACCGTTCCAGCAACAATCAACATGGAGCGGGTGTCGAACACGGAAAACAGCTGAGGGAAAGACCGCCTCAGGAGAGCCAGCACTCCGGTCAGGACAGCCAGGGCCAGAACTGATGAAATAATCCCCTGGGCCAGGGCTCCGTTCATGAACGGACGGCGTATGAAAGCCCGTGTTGCACCCACCAGCTGCATAGTATGAACGGTGAATCTGCGGGAGAAGACATTCAGACGTACTGTGTTGTTAATCAGCACGAAAGAGATAAACAGCATAAGCAGGATAAACACTCCCAGAACCAGGGAAATCCTGGCAAGGTTCTCATTCAAAGTCTCCACCAGAGTCTGCTGATATTCCACCTCCTCTACCAAAGGGGAAGCGCCCAGGGCGCGGCGCACGAAAGCCACGCTGTCTGCGGAGACATAGTCTGCCCTCAAGGATATTTCCAGCGACAGAGGCACCGGGGACGTTTCGAAAACCGACAGGAAATCTTTACCCAGCATCTCCTCGAGCTCCGCCGTCCCCTCTTCCCGTGTCACAAGATGGGAATCCTTGATGAACGGCATGGTGTTCACCGACTTTTGGTACTCAAGAGCCTGAGCTTCGGTAGCATCCTGCTTAAGCAAGACGGAGAGCTGCATATTCTCCTTGAAATAATCGGAAACCGAACGGGCGTTTACTATCAGCAGCGCGGCCACTCCTATGAGCAGGAGCACCAGACTTATGCTTATTATACTGGATGCGTAGGCATTACGCAACCGGCGGCGGATTATTTTGTTTTCCTCTTTAGACATAGTCTCCCAAATTGACTTCAAATATAGTGAATTATCAATATTTCAAAAAAAATTCTTACCTTTGTAAAAATGGCACAAACTGTAAAGAGAGTACTGTTCGTAAACTCCGAAATGCTTCCGTATCTTCCGGAGTCTCCCATTGCCGGCATTGCCAGGCAACTCCCCCAGTGTATCCAGGAGCGAAAGAAGGAGATCCGCTGCTTCATGCCGCGATACGGTTTCATAAACGAACGCAAGAACCAGCTTCATGAGGTGATACGCCTGTCAGGCATGAATATCATCATCTCCGATGTCGATCATCCGCTGATAATCAAAGTGGCCTCTATTTCAGCCGCGCACATACAGGTCTATTTCATTGACAATGAAGACTATTTCCGTCGCAAACAGATGTATGCGGACGCCGACGGCAATTTCTTCGAAGACAATGATGAACGCGCCATATTCTTTGCCCGCGGAGTTCTGGAAACCACCAAGAAGCTGCGCTGGGCCCCGGATATCATCCACTGCCAGGGCTGGATTTCGCACCTGGTGCCGGCCTACCTTAAGAAAGCATACAAAGACGATCCCATATTTTCCGCAAGCAAAGTCGTTCTTTCCCTCTACGACGACGTTCCGGAAGGCAGCTTCCGTCCAGGATTCGCAGAGAAAGCCGCATTCGGCGGCCTTGGAGCTGAAGACCTTGCCTTCCTGAAGAAGCCGGATGGCATAAATCTTGCTAAAACCGCCATCCAGTACGCCGACGGCATCATTCTCGGAGCCCCCGGGACTGATCCAAGCCTCCTCAGCTACTGCAAGAGCTGCAAACTGCCGGTACTCGATTACAACGCAGCGGCAATGGAGGATGGAAGTTACATAGACGCGTACAATGCTTTTTACGACACTATCTGAGACGATGAAATTTTACTTCCCTGCCATAGCGGCGGCCCTGCTCTGCTGCTTGTCTTGTGTGGAAATCGATTCGGAACTGGGCGGCAACCTTATTCCGACTGACCAGACATATACGATTCACCCCGTAGAGGCCCAGCTGCCTTACGGGTCTGTACTTCAGCTGCCTGCAGATTCCCTTTCGGGATACTCCCAGACCCGGATCACCATAGGATCCATCAGGGACAGTAAATTCGGGCTTACTACCCGTTCCTGCGCCTTCACCCTGGTTCCGGCGCTCGACACACTCGACTTCGGGAACCTGTCCGCAGCAAAGATAGTCCGGTTCCACTTTGCGGCCCGCCTGGACACGGTCTCCATAGCAAATGAGAGCCAGCGCCACATCCTTCAGAACGTCAACGTATACGGGCTTTCGAAGCCTATGGATGCGAGCAAGGACTACAACTGCAACGGCAACACCCTGGGCGTAGATTACAGCAAATCAATTGCTAAGGGT
This sequence comes from uncultured Bacteroidales bacterium, assembly GCA_947305645.1. Classification (GTDB taxonomy): domain Bacteria; phylum Bacteroidota; class Bacteroidia; order Bacteroidales; family UBA932; genus Cryptobacteroides. The sequence goes on from CAMZEC010000052.1 coordinate 7,881, forward strand.
ACGCCTACCATCAACGGCACCGATTCGCTCAGTTTCGACTTTACGGAGGAATACGCAAAACGTTTCCTCAGCATCACGCAGGACGACCTTAAAGATTTCGACAAATACTGCCGCAAGATCCCGGGAATCCATCTTTCAACCGACGCACCACTGGGCGACGGCGGCCGCATCAACATTTTCGACCTTCAGCTCGGCTACGACTCCGAGGTCAAATATGTCACCGGCAACTACGCCATGCTCAATATGTTGTGCGACTACGACAACGACGGCAAGCCGGAAAAGGATACGGCGTTCTTCTTCGTCTTCGGACTGATGGACTTCATCAATGTCGATTCCCTCTTTACCGACTCCAGCCGCGGCAGCTATCCCGAGTTCAGCCTCAACCTCACCGGGCACGAATCGGGTTCGCTCGCAGGCAAGTCCGACCGGGAGGTTCAGGTAGAAGGCGGTGGCGGTCTCAAGCCCGTGGTATCGGCTACCGAGCTCAAGCATCTTGCCGAGTCCATGATTATCGAGGCCGGCGGCGACCCCAAGGGGGCCGTCATCAACAAGGCCAGCCTCATCTTCCCCTTCGAATTCCCGTCCGACTACAGGGATATGGACCGCTATCCTTACATGTTGTCGCCCACCTGCAGGATACGCCAGAACGACACCACTCTGGTGTTCGCCGTGCTCACGGACGCCAGCTCGTCGGATGAAAACCAGGGCATAGTGAACCGCAGCACGCTTCGCTACGAGCCTGATATCACCTACCACCTGCAGGAGCTTCTTAAGATCAACGAGACGCCGGTCAGCGGAGAGAGCGAAAACGACAAGTTGAAGCGTCGCAAACTGCTTGGCGGCGAGTATGACATCTGGATGACTATCACCGCACATGAGGTCACCAAGACAAGCTCTTCGTCCAGCTCCAGCTTGAGCGATTATTACCAGTACCTGATGTACCAGCAGTACTACAACAATATGTACTACGGCGGTTACGGAGGCTATGGCGGCTACGGATACGGAGGCTATGGCGGCTACGGTTATGACTCGTATTCAAATTATTACAATTACTATCTGATGGCGAGCATGTACGCCAACCAGGGAACCACCGAGAGCGCTCAGGATATTTTGGACAAAGACCGTTATTACAACGCTGTACTGTGCGGTCCCAATCATCCCGACAAGAGTCTCAGACCCTTCTTCAAGCTGACATTCTCCCTGCCGAAGTAAAAAAGTCTTCCCTCCTATTATTTATTAGGAAAAAATGTTTATTTTTGCGGTTACACTTTAATGGTGCAACCGCAAAATTAATATTAATGGCCAATAGCAAGACCCTTTCTTTCTGGCAGATGTTCAATCTGAGCTTCGGCTTTTTCGGAGTGCAGATAGCCTATGCGCTGCAGAGTGCAAACATCAGCCGTATCTTCGCCACACTGGGCGCCGACCCGCACCAACTGAGCTTTTTCTGGATACTTCCGCCGCTCATGGGCATGATTGTCCAGCCCCTGATAGGTAAGTGGAGCGACCGTACCTGGTGCAAGATGGGCCGCCGCAAGCCTTACCTCCTGGTGGGCGCCATCATTGCCGTACTGGTGATGCTTTTCCTGCCCAATGCAGGCAGTCTCAAGCTCTCCACCGCATACGTTTTCCTGGGTCTCAACGCTGCCATGTGGTTCGGCCTGTTCTCCCTTATCTTCCTGGACACCTCCATCAACGTTGCCATGCAGCCTTTCAAGATGATGGTAGGCGACATGGTCGGCGAGAAGCAGAAGGCGGAAGCGTACAGCATCCAGAGTTTCCTCTGCAATGCCGGATCGCTGGTGGGCTACCTCTTCCCTATCTTCTTCACGTGGATAGGCATTGCCAACACCGCCCCCGAGGGAGTGGTGCCGGACAGCGTCATATACAGCTTCTACTGCGGTGCCGCCATCCTGATCGTCTGCGTCCTCTACACCTTCATGAAGGTCAAGGAGATGCCGCCGAAGGAGTACGCCGAGTTCCATGGAATAGAGGCAGACAAGGCCGAAAAGAAGTCCGAAGGCCTGTTCAAGCTTCTCGTAAAGGCCCCCAAGACCTTCTGGACCGTCGGTCTGGTTCAGTTCTTCTGCTGGGCGGCTTTCCTTTACATGTGGACTTACACCAACGGCGCCATCGCCCGTAACTGCTGGGGCACAACCGATGTCGCTTCTGCTGAATATCAGGCTGCAGGCAACTGGGTCGGCGTGCTGTTCGCTGTGCAGGCCGTAGGTTCCATACTCTGGGCACTTGTAATCCCGCGCTTCAAGAACCTTAAGTTCGCATACGTTGTCAGCCTTCTGGCCGGAGCCGCCGGTTTTGCATCCGTTATGTTCATCCATAACCAGTATGTACTGTTTGCCAGCTACTTCCTGATCGGCTTCGCCTGGGCTGCCATGCTCGCCCTGCCTTTTACCTTCCTTACCAACGCCCTGGAGGGCAATCCCTACATGGGCAGCTATCTGGGTCTCTTCAACTGTACAATATGCCTGCCGCAGATAGTCGCAGCGGCCACCGGAGGTGCCGTCATAAGCCTCGTAGGCGGCAGCCAGGGCGCCATGCTCCTGCTGGCCGGCGTGTTCCTGGTGCTGGGCGCGTGCAGCGTGAGCCTCGTTAAGACTAAATAATCAACCAATAATCTACACATATTACAACCAATGAAAAAAATCATCAGTACTATTCTTCTCCTCCTTGGCCTCGGCCTTGCGGCGCAAGCCCAGGGTTACCAGATCAAGGGTGTAGTGGAAGACGCCCTCGGCCCGGTAATCGGAGCCACCGTAATGGAGCAGGGCACGACCACCGGCACCTCTACCGGCCTTGACGGAGATTTCATACTCACCGTTTCCGGACCCGACGCGGTCGTAGAGGTGAGTTGCATCGGCTACTCCAGCCGTACATTCAAGGCCTCCGAGGTACCTGCCAACATCTTGCTTGCAGAGGACTCCGAATTCCTTGACGACGTAGTCGTGATCGGTTACGGCTCACAGTCAAAGAAGGAAGTTACAGGTTCTGTGGCATCACTCAAGCCGGAAGACTTCAACCAGGGCTCGGTAGCCAACCCCATGGGTCTGCTCCAGGGCAAAGTCGCAGGTCTCAACGTTATCAAGAACGGCGGTGACGACCCAGCACAGAACAACTACAGCGTGCAGCTGCGAGGTGTCGGTTCCCTCAACGGATCCACCGAGCCCCTGTACGTTATCGACGGCGTGCCCGGAGGTAACCTTTCCTCCGTCCAGCCTTCCGACATCGAGTCCATCGACATCCTCAAGGACGGTTCCGCCGCAGCTATCTACGGTACCCGTGCCAACGCCGGCGTTATCCTCATCACCACCCGCCGCGGCAATAAGGACGGTGCATTCAGCGCCGACTACAGCGGCAGCGGCAGCGTTGGCTTCATCACCAACGTGCCCCGTGTGCTGAACGCTCAGGAATACCGCGACTTGATGGTCGCCAACGAACTGGGCACCGACTACGGCTCCGACACCGACTGGATCAAGGCCATTTCCCGCAATCCCGTTTCCCACACGCACAACGTATCCCTCACCGGCGGCACCCAGAACTTCAACTACCGTGCTTCCGTGGGCTACCGAAACATGCAGGGTATTGCAAAGAAATCCGACTTCGACGAGATCTCCGGACGCTTTGCAGCCGACCAGAAGGCACTCAAGGGCAAGCTGAACATCTCCTACGACTTCTCCTACCAGAGGGCGAACAAGAACTGGGCGAACTACGACAACTTCAACCAGGCCATACGTTCCAACCCTACCATGCCTGTCTATTCGGATGCCGAGAAGTTCGTCAAATACGGCGGCTACTATGAGTCCGACAACTTCTACACCCGCAACCCTGTTTCCGACATCGAGCAGACCACCAACGAGCAGAAAGACCAGAACCTCATAGGTTCCGTACGTGCGACCCTCGACATCATCCCCGGCCTGAAGTTCACCACGGCATACTCGATTCAGGAGACCACCACCTGGAACGGCAAGTTCCAGAACAGCACCCTGCGCGCGGTCTCAGGTAAGGACGGCGTAGCCAACCAGAGCTATGCTTCCAACACCCAGCAGGTAGTCGAGAACACCCTCAACTACATGGGCAGCGCCGGCAAGCACAACTACCAGTTCCTGCTCGGCCAGAGCTACCAGACCAACCTCTCCCAGGGCTTCAACGTAATGAACTCCGACTTCCCTCTTGACAGGCTCCTGTTCAATAACCTGGGTATGGGCGAGGGTAAGCTCTCCGGCAAATCGGACGACGCCAACCAGGGAAGTTACAAATACAAGGACAAACTGGCCTCATTCTTCGTGCGTGGTCTCTACAATTACGCCGGCAAGTACTTCCTGAGCGCCAGCGCCCGTCTGGAAGGTTCCTCCAAGTTCGGCAGCAAGGCCAATCCAATTCTCGGTCCCTGGGGTCTCTTCCCCGCTGTTTCCGCAAGCTGGAACATCTCCGAAGAGGATTGGATGAAGAATGTCTCCTGGATCGACGACCTCAAGCTCAGGGCGGGTTACGGTGTCACCGGTAACATGCCAAGCAGCTCCTACCTTTACCTGATGCTCGTAGGACCGGGCAGCGACTACGTATTCTCCGACGGCGAGTTCATTCTGCCATGGGGTCCCCAGTCCAACGTGAACGAGTACATCCGCTGGGAAGAGAAGCACGAGTCCAACCTCGGTGTGGACTTCTCCTTCTTCGAGGGCCGCTTGTTCGGTACAATCGATGGATACTTCCGCAACACCACCAACCTGCTTTACGAATACGACGTTCCCCTCACCGGCGGCAACGTAACCGCAAAGAAGTGGGATAACTACGGTCAGATTCATAACTACGGCGTGGAACTCAGCCTCAACGGAGTCATCAAGAAGACCAGGGATTTCGAGTGGACTGCCGGAGTCAATGCCGCATGGAACCGCAACCGCGTGGTGCGCATCACCGGTGAGCAGTACGGCGAGAAAGACAAGGACGGCAACCATATCGCCGCTTACCAGAACGTGGGTTACATCTCCTCCGGTGACGGCGAAACCGGCAACTACGTCATGCGTCTCGTGGAAGGCGAGGCTGTCGGTAACTTCTACGGCCTGAAATATGCCGGCATGAAGGAAGACGGACGCTGGATCTTCTATACCCCTGCAGGCGGTATAACCACCCACCCGACCGACGCCGACAAGCAGGTGCTCGGCAATGCCTTCCCGTTCGTAACCCTCGGTTTCAACACGGCTGTAAAGTATAAGAATTTCGACGCCGCCATGAACTTCCGCGGTCAGATCGGCGGTCTTATCTTCAACGAGACCCGCTACTTCTACGAGAATACCCGCGGTACCGAGAACGTTCTGCTTTCCGCTTTCGAAGGCGATGCACTGACGCTCACCAACTGGATCAAGAACAAGGACGTAGACAACGCTTCACTGCGTTATTTCTCCGACTTCTATCTGGAGGATGCGACTTACGTCAAGCTCAACGACCTCACCATAGGCTGGACGCCCGAAATCAAAGGAACCCTTGGCGAATACATTCACAGTTTCCGCGTGTTCCTGAACGCCCAGAACCTATTTACGATTACCAGCTACAAGGGCCACGATCCTTCGACGGTTTCCATGTCCGGCCTGGCTCCCGGCTTCGACGGCCGTTCCTACTATCCCACCCAGAGGACCTTCAGCCTCGGCGTAAACCTCAAATTCTAATGATTGCACGGTTATGAAAAAGATATTCAACATTATAATCGCAGTCTTCGGCCTGGCCGCTGTGGCTTGTACCGACTTGTCCCCCGAGGTCTATTCAGACGTCCGTAAGGAAGACTATTTCCAGACTCCGGCTCAGTTCTCCACCCTCATCGCCAATGCTTACTCACAGCTTGCCGGTGAATATGGATATGTATATCGTGAAGGTTTCTGGAGTCTCCAGGAATACACTTCCGACGAGGTTATCGTTCCTACCCGAGGCACCGACTGGTTCGACGCCGGCGTGCCTATGGCAATGCATCAGCATACATGGGGAAGCAACACCCGTGACATCAACAATGGCTGGAGTTTCGCCTATGGCGGTGTAACCAAGTGCAACACCGTCATCGACAATATCCGCTCCATCGCGGGAGAAGATGAATCACAGTATTCCACAGCCGCCAAGGCCGGCCTGGCCGAGGCCAAGATTCTTCGAGCCTTCTATCATCTGCTTGCCATGGATGTTTACGGCAACGTACACATCGATGACGGCGCCCGCGAGGTCAAGCAGTCCAGCCGCGAAGAAGTGTTCAACTGGATCGAATCGGAACTTCTGACCAATCTGGAACTCGTTGACGACGGCGTGCGCTATGGTTCCATGACCAGGCCCGTGGCTTACATGATCCTGGCCAAGATGTACCTGAACGCCGAGGTTTACACCGGCAAGGCGCGTTGGGCAGACGCAGAAAAATACTGCGACATGATTATCAACGGCAACTATTATGGTCTCAATGACGATTACTTCGATGCATTCAAGACCAGCAACACCGGCAACAAGGAGATCATATTCCCCATCGTGTTCGATTCCGTCTATGCAAACGGCAACATGTTCCACCTTATCACCATGCATTATGCCATGCGCGACGTATTCGGTTTTACTACCGACTGCTGGAACGGCCCTTGCACACTCGAGTCCTTCTATAACAAGTACGCCGATGCCGACAAGCGCAAGGCACAGTGGTTCGTAGGCCCCGTTTACAATAAAACCACAGATTGGAACACCATCATCTACAACCGTTCCAGCTGGACCGGCGACATAGTCGAATGGGACCATGCGGATTCTCACTTCCAGGTCATCATTGATCCCAAGGTAACCACAATTCAGGACCCTTCCGCAAAGAACTCCTGCGAGGGAGCGCGCTTTGTGAAGTTCGAGTTCAAGAACGGTATTGCACATCACGCCGACTCCGACTTCCCCATCTACCGTTATGCTGATGTCCTGTTGATGAAGGCCGAAGCCCGTATGCGCCAGAATAACGGCGTGGCCGATGACGTCGCCCTTGACTGCGTCAACCAGGTCCACACCCGCGCCGGTCTTCCCGCTTATACTGCATCTCAGCTGACTTACAGCGAACTTCTCGACGAGCGCGGACGCGAGCTTGCCTGGGAAGGCCATCGCCGCGACGACCAGATCCGCTTCGGCACCTACGGAGGCAGCTGGGAGTTCAAAGATGCCAGCGACGCCAATCACAAACTGTTCCCCATACCTGACTGGGTGCGCGACGGAGCTCCCGGAGTATACGAACAGAATCCCGGATATTAAACAAACCAATACACATTATTAATTATCAACCAAACAAACAACCAATTAACTTTATGAAAAGAATCTTTTGGTTAATCAGCATTGCTGCAGTAGCACTGGGCATTGCTTCATGTACACCTGAAGAGAAGCCCGATGTGAAGAACCTCACTGAGGACGGCTTTTATGTAGCTCTCGATCCTA
>CAMZEC010000053.1 GCA_947305645.1 uncultured Bacteroidales bacterium
CCGACCAGGATACCGAGCGCCTGATGGACAGGCTGCTGCAGATGTTCAAGAACGACTTTGGCGCCGAGCTCAGATAATGAGACATTTTCGTCATATTCTTCCGGCACTTTTGCTGGTATTCCTGTTGACATCGTGCATCGGGAAGCCGCGCATCATTCCCCGGAGCGTCATGACGGACATATATGCGGAAATGTTCCTGGCCGACCAATGGCTGGCAGATCATAGCTCCGAGCGCAAGAAGGTCGATACTACCTTGTTCTACGACCCCATTTTTGCGCGCTACGGCTATACTTTCGAAGATTACGATGCCACGGTACAGCGCTATCTGAAAGATCCGGAGCGCTACTCCCGCATATTCAGGGACGCTTCCATAAAGCTCAAGAAGAACAGGGACAAGTATCAGGCGAAGGTCAATCAGCTGGAAAGCATACGCGAGTTCAACGCAGCCATCAAGGGTTATTCCGGCAAGGACTTCGACAAAGATACCATGATGTGGCGCTCTGCTTATAAGGATTCCATGCTTAGGCTTGCCCTCATAAGGGACTCGATAGTCCGGGATTCCCTCATCAGGGACTCTCTCGTGCGTGATTCCCTTGTGCGTGACTCCCTCAAGAGGGTGAATGATTTGCCCTCTTTCAAGAAAAAGAGATTGAAGAGACTGGACGAGGAGCTTTAGTTCGAAATAACACAATAACCAATTTATAAACACAATTATGATTTATCTTGAGAAATACGGGTACACACCCGAAGAGGCAAAAATCAATGCCGACATTAACTCTATTGCCGACAGGCTTGAGGAGAATACCAGCACCGAGGCTCTCAAGCTTTGCTTCTCCATCATGGATCTTACCACGCTTTCTCCCTCAGACACCGTTGAGTCTGTAGGAAAGCTGGTAGAGAAGGTGAACGGTCTGCCCGAGGCCTTCCCCGAGTATCCTGCCCCCGCTTCCATCTGTGTCTATCCCAATTTCGCAGCTACCGTGCGCAGCCTCAAGAAGGATCCCAAGGTTCACGTAACCACCGTGGCCAGCTGTTTCCCTTCTGCCCAGAGCTTCCTCGAAGTGAAGGTGCGTGAGTGCGAACTGGCAGTTGAGACAGGTGCCGACGAGATTGATATCGTCCTGGCGCTCAATGCTTTCCTCGCAGGTGACGAGAAGCGTGCCTTCGATGAGATTGTGGCCATGAAGAAGGCCATAGACAAGGCTGCCGCCGCTGTAAAGCGCGAGGTTGTCCTGAAGGTCATCCTCGAGACCGGTCTGCTGGTTACCCCGGAGAAGATTGCCGAGGCCTCTTTCCTCGCAATGGAAGCAGGTGCCGACTTCATCAAGACTTCTACCGGAAAGGTCGAGGTTAATGCTACCCCTATGGCTGCTTATGTGATGTGCGAGGCCATCCGCCGCTTCTACGAGGTGACGGGCAGGCGCGTAGGATTCAAGGCCGCCGGCGGTATCTCCAACGCCCAGGACGCAATATGCTATTACAGCATCGCTGCAAAGATTCTCGGTCCCGAATGGCTCAATCCCAAGTATCTGCGCTTCGGCGTAAGCCGTCTCGGCAACAGCCTGGTAAGCGCGATCGAGGGCAAGACAGTCAAATATTTCTAAAAAACCGGTCTGTTTTTTCAGGGTTTGCTTTTTAGAACCGGCCTCCGAAGCACTTCGTGGGCCGGTTTTGCAAATAAGCGTTGCTAAATGAAAAAACACCGATAATTACCCTCATCTTTGCATCAGAAAAACTTTAGAACTATGAAGAACTTGTCAATTGCAGCAATTATTGCCGCAGCGGCCTTGACCGCCTGCTCAGAGAGCGCAAAATTTCCGTGGGACCGTCCGGCCGGTGCCGGCGGTACCCAGTTCTCCCACGACATGATAGTCCTGGGAGAACAACTGCAAGATCCTTACTCCGTGTCTAACATGACCAAGGCGTACAACGCCCTCTATCCTTCGACGAAGGCCGACCGTATTCCGGTCAAGACTACGGATTTCTATGTTCGCTTTCTTCCTAAAGATGCCGAGCAGATGCAGTTGCTCGCAGACATGGGCGTGCAGCTGATAGACCATCCGCTGGACTACCGTATAGTCAGGGAAGGGGACTGGTATCATGACCCGGACCTTCCGGAAGACGGCTATACCTGGCAGTACGGAGTGGTTCCGGTCGATTTTGATTTCCCTTTGAACGTGCGCTTCGAACGTCTGGAAGACTGCTATCTGGCCGAGCATGATCCCGCCACCAAGTCGGACGGCATAGACTGGCAGGCCGTGGAACGGGAGGCATACCGTCTGACCGGAAATGAGTCCATGCTTAAACCGGAGACCAAAGCTTTGGACGGTATGTTTTACCCGGAGGGGTACATCACTATCATGGATCCGGACCATTCAGCCGAGCCTGTAGGCGTAAAGGGGGTTCGTGTGTGTTGCAATTCTTTCGTCAAGATCGCTACGGCCTATACCGACGAGAACGGACACTACAAGATGAGCAAGAGCTATTTTTCCGACCCCCGCTACAGGCTGATGTTCAAGAACGTCAAAGGCTTTTCGCAGGGCATCAACAATCTCCTGCTGGCAGCGTCCGTATCTACCTTGGGCACGCACCCGGCAGAAGGTTGCAGCGTGACCATAGACAATTATTCGGATTATTACCAATTCATACGTTGCGTGGTAAACAATGCCGGTTACGACTACTGCAAGGCTTGCGAAAAGTCTGCCGGTTCCATACCGCCGCTGCCAAAAGACCTGCGAATCTGGGATCTGCCTCTGTTGAATGGCAGTTTCAACGTGATGATGCACCACGGCGTGCTGCTGGAGACCTTCGAACCCCTGCATGCGGTGCTTGGAGAGTTTGTCGTCATTGCGCGCCTGGCGCAGGCAGATGCTTACCTGGGCCTGGAGGGTTGCGGGAGCTATAATGACGCCTACGAACGTGGAATGATGATTTTTGCGCAGGCAGGCCATTTCTCCCGTGTGGGAAGGGATTGGTGGTACGATTATGTGCTGAGTGCGCTGGGGTCGAAGGTGTTCAAGACTTTTGCCGAACTCCTGGGCTCGGTGTCGGAAGGAGTGGAGTCTGCAGGTACACAGGCAGAAGTGGTGAATGCTTATTCAAACTATTGCCGTACGGTCCTGTATCGCAGGAATTACCCGGATTCGAAGGCAGTCTTCGATAGCGGTGACTCCGGATCGGCACAGATACTTGTTTATCTGGACGAGCACGGTCTCGGCCTGGAAAGCCTGGCTCCGCTGTTCAGCACGGATGTGGTGGACATGGATATTCTTCAGCAGAAAATGCTCAGCTATTATCCTCAGTACAAGACTGCTATTCTGGAAGCTTTTGCGAATTACAATAAATAAACTATAGCTATGAAGAACTTAATGTCGGCTGCCGCAGGATTGCTCTTGTGCGGTCTGGTCTCAGCACAAAACTTTGCCGTTTCTACTAATGTGTTGGACTATGTGAATTTGGGGACGTTGAATCTGGAGGCGTCCTGCGGTTTTGCCCGGCAGTGGAGCGTATCTGCCGGAATTAAATACAATCCTTTTTTGTACGGGGAAGGGACCGGCGGCTTTGCCGACCGCCAGCGCAGCATAGATGCGGGGGCGCGTTTCTGGCCCTGGCATATTTACTCCGGCTGGTGGATGTCGGGCAAACTCAAATGGCAGGAATACAACAGGGGAGGCTTCGAGTCTTCCAGGGCTGTCGAAGGAGACCGCTACGGAGGTGCGCTGGCTGCCGGCTATTCATTCATGCTGAATACACACCTGAACCTTGACGTAGGTCTTGGATTGTGGGGAGGTTACGATAAATATATTGCCTATGAGTGTTTGAAATGTGGTAAGATTGTCGACGGCGGAGGAAAAATATTCGTGCTTCCCAATGATATTCTTTTAACAATATCGTACATTTTCTGAAAAAGTTGTATATTTGCAGTCCAATTCCGAAGCGCGGGTGGCGAAATGGTAGACGCGCTAGTTTCAGGAGCTAGTGGGGTAAAACCTGTGTGAGTTCGAGTCTCATCTCGCGCACGAAAAACGGTCTCAGAATATTCTGGGACCGCTTTTCTGTATGTGTCGGGGCTAAAGAGCCGTATTAACCTCAGTGGAACTGAGGGCAAGTTCCATGCGCTCCGTGAGGGAAGCGTTCTTAATACTGACGAAGGTGCCGTTGGGCTTGTACTCAGCCGGGATGGTCTTGGTGCCGCGATACGTTATGCCCTCATCGTCCAAGACGATAAAGGTCAGGACTTCGGCGTTGGTCTCGTCGCCGTTGCGAAGGGCTACGAAGAACGGGTCGACCGTAGCCGAGCCCAAGGTGACTGAAATTGGCCCCTCGGTGGCCGCGCCATTCAGCACCTGGCTCTGGACCAGATGCCCGTTGGCGCTGGAGATGGTCACGGATTTGGTGGTAATCGGGGTCTTGCTCACACCGTCATTGTAGCGGAAACTGAGCCTGTAGATGCTTTGCTGATTGGTGAAGTGGGCGCTTTCCGTGGTGATGTCGTAGCCGGAAACGCTGGTCACATGCACATCTGTGGCCATGGTGTAGTGAAATTTCTTCTCGATGGAGTCCGTTGCGTCGTCCGAAATCAGCAGCTTGCCCGCCTGACCGGTGTAGTCCCAGATACTTCGCGGGGTGAGGAGAGTGAGCGTGTTACTGTTGGCCGTTATATTGAAAGTGTTTATCTCGCCGGAAAGCGTAGCCAGATGCGCATTCTCTCCATCCGGGGTGGCAATGAGCGTACCGATGTAGTAGCCTTCCTGATACACTTTTACCTCCTCGCCGGCCTTCCAGACAGATTGCAGCAGCGTGGTGCTTGCCTCTTCTCCGTCAATGGCCAGACCCTTGGTCTGCACCCCGCCATTCCTTTCTGCCTGGATGGTGAGGGTGTAGGTGGTGGCTTCCTGCGCCGCTTCTTCCGGTTTCTCCTCGACTATTTCTCCCTCGATTCTTTGGCAGCCGGTTCCAGTCATCGCGCCCCAAAGCGCCATCAAAAGCAATATGTTTTTTTTCATACGCTACTCACTCTTAAGATAAAATGCCTTGCCGGCAGGAATGGTGCTGCCGTTAAACTTGTAGAAGCCCAGCGTGCTGTCGCTGATGCCCAGCACATAGGGCGTCATTCCGTTCACTTTTCCAGCGGTCACAGTCACAGCGGTGTCTGACCCCCGCAGGATGCTGCCGGCATGAGCGGTGACGTTGGTGGAAGCCAGTTGGGAAAGGGGGATGCTGGCCGAATCGGATACGATGATGGCAGCAGTGCCGTGGGGAATCACGCTGCCGTCGTCTCCAATCTGGTGGAATAGGACGGTAGTTCCCGAGATACTCGCCGTATAGGCTTTTGCGCCGGGGGAAAGAAGATAGTCGATAGTCCCGTTGAAGAAAGTGGTCACGTACTTGGCTTCACCGAAAATTGTCTCGGGTGAGGCGCTAAGGTTACCGAACAGTCCGCTGACGTTGGGAGGTGTACCGTTGTAGGCGGTATGGGCTTCCGGATTCTGGTATGCGGTAAGAATGGCGGCACGCTGGCCGGGGTCTTCCGGTAGCGTAAGCTGCGTGGCATCTAAGGAAGCACCGGCTAAGTCTCCGCAAAATGCTTGATAATCGCTGTAGCCCACGCCGATGTTAAAGGCATCACCGCCATTATGGAATAATTCAGAGGCGTAATTAGGTGCATACACAAGGGTACTATGGTAGGTGTTTCCCGCCAGAGTGCCGATGCCGTCCGTATAACCGACAACAGCCCCGACGTAAGGGAAATCGCTGGAAGTGGCGTAGATGGTAGATCCGGTGACATGACAGTTGCTCACGGTGCAGTTGTCTTCAATATATCCCACAATTCCACCGACATCATAATTGCCGATAATTCTGGCCCCGAAGAGCGTGACATTCTTGATTGTACCTGAAGAAGTATTAGCGAATAAACCGACAGCTCCCATTATAGTGTCGGGTAAGTTGACATGGAGTCTGTTGATGCGATGGTTGTCGCCATCGAAATGCCCGCTAAACCAGAAATCATAGCCAATAGGTATAAACGCCCCAGCTTCGCCCATATCAATATCCGCCCCAAGTTTAAAGAAGGTATCCGCGAAATGATTCCCTTCGAGCGACATGCTGGAAAGCAACTGCAAACCTTCGGCAGTGGTGATGATATAGGCACGCTCTGCCGTGGTGCCGTCATGTTCTGCATCGGCGTGCCAATACGTGGCGCAGTCGGGCGACCACCGGGCATAGAGGGTTACAGATGAACCGAAGCAGGATGTGATGTTGCTGACACTTTGCTGGTCATCATATGCGGTGCCGTTGCCGTATACCGCTGTGTTCCAGCCGGAGAAAACATAGCCCGGGCGATGGAAGGCGCAGGAGGGAAGAGCCTGCTCCTGGCCGTAAGTAAAGGGTAAATCGGCCATGGAACCGCTGCCACCGTTGGCATCGAAACGGACGGTATATACAACCGTCGCGGGGAAGACGGCTTCTATGGTAACATCGCTCCTCGGCATCGTGAGAGTGTAAGGGTTGGAGGAACCGCTGATGGTGCCTCCGGTGGCCATATAGGCGATGGGGGTGCCGGATCCGGTGTAGTTCAGCGTAAGGCTGACGTTGTCATTCCAGGCGGCATAGTACGTCCCGTCATGCAGGAGAACATTACTGTAGGCCTGCAGACCGCCATACGGGAAAGATTGGGTGGCATCTTCTGCAGGGGCCAGGGTGACATTGGCGCCGGCGTTGATGGAGAAACCATTGCTTAAGTAGCTCGTCTCTATCTTACAACTACGGAAGAAAGAGTTGATGATGTTTCCATCACTATTATCGCCTGCAACACCACCCAGGGTATTGCTGGCCGAAACTGTTGCGTTCAGCGCCAGGCAGTTCATGATGGTCCCTTCGTTCCTGCCAGCGATCCCACCGTATTCATCGCAAGCAGAAAGGTTTCTATTTGCGACAGTGGCAGAACTGGTGCACCCGTTGATGGTGCCCCAGTTTGTACCTGCTATGCCGCCAAGTTCATCGGAATTACTCGCGACAGCATAAACGGCTACGGTAGCGGTTACATGGCAGTTCTCCACGCTGCCAATGCCCACAGATCCCGAAATGCCGCCAGCATGATCAGCGCCACGAACCCGGGAGTCCGTCAGGGTAACGTTTTTCACGACAGCTCCGCCGTCAATATAACCAAACAGACCGGAATGCGAAGAGTTATTGTTTACACGGACACCACTGATTGTATGTCCCCGGCCGTCGAAAATGCCATAAAAACTATTATTATTTCTGCCTATGGGGAGATGGTTGTTCTCGGTATTGCCGCCGGCATTCCATTTTGAGGTATGTGGGTAAATGATGTCGCTGCCCAATGCGAAGAACTTACCGCTGAAGTTGTTGCCTCGTTGGACTTCGGAAGCCAGCAGTTCAAGGCCTTCTGGCGTGGTGATGATATAGGCCCGTTCTTCCGTGGTGCCGTCATGGTCTGCATCGGCGTGCCAATGGGTCGCGATGTCGGGCGTCCACTGGGCGTATAGGCTGATAGTATTGTTGTTGACGGCGGTCAGATTGGTCACGTTCTGACCGTCTGAATAGGCGGTGCCGCTGCCGTCTGACTTGGTATTCCACCCCGAATAAAAATAACCGGAACGGCTGAAGGCATTGGAAGTCAGATCCTGGGCAACGCCATAGGTAAACGCCTGGTCGGCCATGCTTCCGCTGCCTCCGTTGGACTTAAAGGCCACTGTGTAGGTGTTGGGAACATCTCCGGTACAGGTCACGTAAATGTTGGCCGCAGGCATGGTCAGGGTGTTTCCGGTTACTTCGTGGTCGCTGCCGTCGTTGTAGCTGTATGCCCGATGGTATCCAGTTGGCGGATTGTCGCTGCCTGCATATTTGAGCGTTAGTTTCTGGTCCTGCCCGCAGTAATATGTGGTGGTGTTGCCGTCGCTGTAACTGAGCGCGTAATTTGACAGGTTGGAGTTGATGACGTATGAGGTAAGGCCGCTCTGGTTAAAGGATGTCCGAGTGCCGTTAATGCCTACATTTGTGCCCAAAGTGACCGTATAGGCGCGGCGACAACCGGCCATGTCGCTGCTTCCAGATTTCTCTGATCCTCTCCCGCCAAGTTCAATGGTGGTGTAATAGTTATTATTCATTGTCCCGCCAACGAATGTTCCTGCAATGGCGCCTATGCGGTTATTTGCGGAGACAGTTGTACCCGTATAAAGACAGTGCTGTAAGCTCCCGGCCGGGAAATACCCTACAATACCGCCAAAATATGTGCAATTATTATAGCCGTTATTGCTGACGGAGGCCGCACTGATACAGCCGGTGATGGTGCCCGAGGCGTTCCAGCCTACAATGCTACCGAAATATTGGGCCGACGCACCTCCTGCCCGGACGGTGACGTTGCTCTCTACCCGGCAGTTTGTGACGGTACCGCCTGCGTTCTTGCCCACGATGCCTCCCACGCTTTGCTGCCCTGTGATGGCAGCCCCTGAGAGGGTAAGATTCTTAACCACTCCGCCACTTCCGAGATGGCCGAAGAGGCCGGCATAGCTGGAAACAGCGTTACCGGTGTTGTTCAGTCCGGTAATACTGTGGCCCTGGCCGTCGAAGGTTCCGGTGTATGCATTAGACCCATTGCCGACAGGAACCCAAGTGGCATCATTGCACTCAATGTCTGCTGTCAGGATGGCATTGGCGTTTGTGCTGCCACCGTTGACTGTGGTGGCAAAACTCTTCAGCTGCGCATAATTAGAAATTTCATAGGGTTGCGCCCACGCGGTGGCCGGGAGGAGCAGTGTCACAAGCAACGCAGCTGCAAAACAAATAATCTTTCTCATAGTCCGTCCCTCCTTATACTATTTCATCCAGTCCGCCGAAGCGGTAGTCTTCCTGGCTCATTTGCAGGAGGCATGAATCCGTCTTTACCTCCAGTACCAAAATGGCGGGGGCTTCGTAATAATCTTTGCCGTTGTTTTTCATAGTGGTACTTTTATCTCATCTTCTTACCGAAAGGCTTTGGCCGCTCTACAGTCTGTACGTATTCGTTGCCGAAGCTGTCGGTAACCTTAACGACTACCGTGCTGTTGGGAGAAGATGCCTTGGCCCAGAAGTAGTGAGGCTTGACCCCGGCGTCGTTATACTTCTCCGGCCAGCGGCCCTTGCTGTTGTCGTCCCAGGCCGACTTGGGCAGGTAATAGTCCAGGGTGAACTGAGGATTCTCCGCCTTTTTGTGCTTTACAGGCAGCTCTGCGCCGTTTTCCGTAACGCTTATCTTCCATTTGCTCTCCCATGCCCACACGTTGATCAGCAGCATGTTGTCCTCTATCTGGCCGTAGTCGGTTCGCTTGTCGAAGTGCTTGATGAAGGCCCTCATTTCCCCGTTGGTGCGATAGAAGTCGCGCACGGAGTTCATGTCGAACACGCGGAACTGCTGCTGCGCGCCATCGTCGATGGATACGAAGTACCACTCTATCCTGCTGCCGCTGACAGGGAAGACCTCGAAGCCTGCAGGCCCTCCGTCGGGCGCGAGGGTGAGGCCGCCGTGTGCGGCCGGCTGCCACCAGCAGCCGCAGACGCCGGAGATGTTATGCTCTACGATATTAGATATGTAAGGGTAGGTCGAACTGTCGTCGGAGCCGTAGCAGAGCATGTTCTGGTGCGAGTGCCCGGAGATGAAGTGCACGTCGGGGAAGTCCTTGAAGAGGGCCGTGAACTCGTTGAACAGCCGTTCGGCCTCGCCGCCGGAGTGCTGGAAATGCTGGATGATGGGGCTCCCGGTGAATCCCGCCTTGTAGCGCATCATGGGGGAGTGGAAGGTGATGACCAGGGGCACACTCTTGTCTTTCACGGTCGCCAGGTCCTTCACCAGCCAGTCCAGTTGCTCCTGCGTCACGTAGTGGTCGTGGTCGCGCTTGCCGGTAATGCCCTCGTAGCTGTCTATCCGCCCCTCCGAGTTGAGGTACACCACATTGTCGAGCACGATGTAGTGCTCGCGCCCGAGGTTGAAGGAGTAGTGCGTCGGACCCATGGTGCGGCGGTAACGCTCGGCGGCCATAAAGTCGACGTCTCCTTCGCGCGGGGTGCCCCCGTCGTTGTCGTGGTTGCCCATCACATGGAACATAGGTACCGGGAAGCGGACCTCCTCAAGTGTCCCCGGGAAGCATTCGATGGGGTAGCCGTATTCGTACCAGTAGCGGTCGTACACGCTGTCGCCGCAGTTGAGGCAGTACACCGGGCCGCGGGCGCGCGCCTTCTCGTACTCCTCCCGGAAGCGGGGCATGAAGACCTCTTTGAACTGGTAGATGTCGTCGAACAGGTTGGCCAGGTGGATGTCGGAAATGGCCAGCAGGGTATAGTTGTCGTTATTGACGGACGTCAGCGTGAAGTCGTGCCGCTCAGCCTCTCCGGCCGGCGCTTGCAGGCGCTGCCAGAACTGGGGCATGCCGCTTATGTGCTCCACCTCCGTGCCCGAAGGGATGCTCACGAACACGCTGCCCTCGCGTTTGGAGGACTTGAGGTAGTAGAAGCCTTTCTTGTCGGTCTGGGTGAGCTCCGCTCCGTCGGATACCACGACTCCCTGGGCAGGGGCTCCGTCCTTCAGGACCTGTCCCCAGACAGTGCAGCCTTTGGGTAGGCGGGGCCCGGCCGCGTCGGCGAGCTGCGGCATTGTCATCAACGCCAGGAAGGCGAGTATAATTGGAAGTTGCTTCATATTACTGGATGTAGTAGCGGAAAAATGTACCAACTGAGTACGAGTCAAAGATAACAAAAGTCGTTTAAAAAGCATTTATTTTTCATTCATTTTTCGGGTTTCAAGCACCCTGTAAGAAGGGCTGGTCGTGTTGACGAGATAGGCCTTGTGACAAAGGCAATCAACGAGGGCAGACCAAAGCGCTTTGTCTTTTATTATTTCATAACCGGGAAGTTCACACATCCAGCAACACTACGGTGACAATGTCCTCCCTCAAACGTCGCCAGAACCTTCATTTTTGGTCTGCCGGCAGCAGTTAAATCCATCAAACGTCGCCGACATTAGGCTGCCGCGGTGCGGGACGCGCTTCCTCACGCGGGGAGTTTCTGGTCGATGGTTCCGTCAGCATCCGCCATACGTGCGGGACAAGGTGGGGGATAAGAAGTGTTATTTAGTCTTTGTAGAGGATTACAGAAACATCGCGGTCGTAATAAATGTTAAGAGTTTGTCCGGTCCTCAACCAGATTTCCGCTAATCTGGGGTTTTGGGAACAATATAAAGTTTTCAGCTTGAGGTTATTGCTGACATCCAAGGTGGTTAAATTATTGGCTGCGCAGTCCAAATATTCAAGATCGGCAAGGGTACTTACATCAAGAATGGGGCATGTCACATTCCCTATTTTGTTTCCGCGACACCTCAATTCAATCAATGCAGTATTATTGGTCACATCCAAACTAAATATGCCACAATTATCACAGGACAATTTTGTTAATGCAAGGTTATTCTTCGTAACTAAAGCGGAATAATTATTATAGCTACAGAAGAGCACCTCCAAAGCTGTATTCTTAGTAATATCCAACGACAGCATGACGCAGGAATAACAATAGAGCTCCGTTAACGCCAGGTTGCTGCTGATATCTATACTATTTAATGTATTATTGCTGCAGTTCAGATATTTCAGCGAGGTAAGATACTTCGTATTTAATTCTTTCAGGCTATTAGTAGAACAGTCCAGGTATTCAATGGCACGAGTGTTTCTTAGATCCAATTGCGGCAACTGATTGTGCTGACAATTCAAATATGTCAACTCATCCAGACCGGACACGTTTAATGAAGTCAGTTGATTCTTGTCACACTTAAGGTACCTAAGATTCCTGGAGCCCGTAAGGTTTAACTTCTTTATTGAGTTGTTGGAGCAATCCAATGTATCCAGACCTGTAAAGCTCTGCAAGCCCTCCATGGATAATATTTCTAAACCGTCACATTTAATGACTTTGGCAGCAGCAGCTTCATCCAGAGAAATACCTCCATCATCATTGGAATCAAAATACTCAAGACAATAAGCTCCGAAGAATATATCCTCAAAGTTTACCATGTCTCGATATTTGATTGTCACCGTTTCGTCATATTTGAATATAGACAGAAACTCATGATGCTTCCAAATGAGCCAGATGGTTTGCAGGTTGGGATTCCCCTCGCAAGACAATGACTGCAGCTCAATATTCTTACTAAGATCCAATTCGGAGCCGAGTTGACAATTACTACAGTTCAAAGATTTCAGTGAGGTGCAAGTTCTAAGATCAAGCGTCTTTATCTTACTGCCGGGACAATATACCGACTCTAAAGCCGTACAACCAGATACAGTTACTGTGCTAAGGTTACCAGAGGTGCTGAAAACATCCTTAAAAGACGTACAATTATCGGCGTGCAGATAAGCTAGATTCTTAGGAATAGTAAGAGAACTAATTGAAGTTCGAGAAATCGTAAGATACTTAAGATTATCACACCAAAGAACATTTAAGTACTCTAGCGCTGTGTGACCTCCGACATTTAATGAGGTTATTTGAGTCTTCCCACAACTCAGACTCTCCAATTCATTATTGTTACTAAAGTCTAAAGCAGTTATGCTGTTATTATTATAGCAGTCGAGTTGCTTCAGCTTGGTATTATGACTGACATCCAACGAAGAAAGCTGATTCTCATCGCATTTCAACTCCTCTAGTTCAATATTATTACTCAGGTCAAGTGCCCTTATGCTATTTGAACTACACTTCAATGATTTTAGCGAATAGAAATACTGAATGCCATTCAAAGAGGTCACGCCCTTATTCGAGCAATTAATCTCCGTGACAACGGCCGCTTCTTTATATGAGATTTCGCCATCGCCATCAGTGTCGAAATGATCTACGCAGTATGCTTTAAACTTGGAACTGGAGAACTTGATATTCCCCTCAGGCAAATCATACTTCAATTCCAGCAACGACAGCATATTCCGCTGATTCCTGACCACCACTCTCTCTAAATGCGTGGATTTCTCCATCGTTAAAGAGTTAGGACTTGTGATGGTAATGGTAAACCCGTTGGTAAAAGTTTGAGGCGGCACAGCGAACCAGAAAGAAGTTGACGCCTCAGCGGTATCGCCCACCTTAACGCCCTCTCCGCAATCTAAAGTAATACTGGCGGTTGCTGTTTCAGCCATGGTCAAAACCGGTTTCTGCCCGTAAGCAGATGTCACTGTTGCCTGGCCGGCAAGCTTCTCACCATTATTACCGGTGAGCGTTATTGACTTTACCGTCCCTCCTCCATATAAATTAACTACTATATAGCCACAAACGTTCTTGAACGCAAAAGATGTCGACACCAGAGTCTTGCCGACCGCCACCATTGTATTGTCGCCCAGCCCGTATGAGTTTTCCGCATAATGCTGCACAGACGGCAGCTCCAGAGAAACGACTCCGTTTGTGGATATACTTGTATTTGAGTTATATGGATAAACAGCGTATAGAGTAGGAATATTCGAGCCTGTTGCTACATCAACTTTTTCAAAGGATCCGTCGATGTCTCCGGTATTGCCGCTGAATCTATATTTGCCATTATAGGTGGATTTGAAAACGCTGATCTCATCGCCTGCCGTCCAATGAGCCTTAAGATCAGAGTCAACATACACTTTTGTGTCCGGGGATTCGAAAGATGCCGTATAAACAGTTTCATCCGGAACCGACACGTTTATTTCCAGGTTGATTTCCTTTTCCGTGCACCCGAATAGAACCAATAATGCTAGAGCAAAAGATGAACGTCTCATAGCTACTCCTCCCATAACCATTCATCCCCATCACTTATCGTTTCCAAAGATGAATCGGCGATTAGACAATCATAATACAACGATCCCCACTCCATCAGCGGCATAGAGTACGGATGCTTCAGTTTGTCAGGACAGCTCATACAAGTCCTAATTATTGAATAAACTGGGCGAAGTAGCCCGGGAAGAACACGTTGGTGATAAGGTATCCCACTATGGTGGATACTGTTACGCATATCAGGCCCGGCATCATGAAGCTGTGGTTCAGCAGGTACTTGCCGATAACGGTAGTGCCGGAACGGTCGAAGTTGACCGTAGCGATGTCGGAAGGATAGTTGGGGATGAAGAAGTAGCCGTACACGCTCGGAAGCACGCCCAGCAGCACGGGGCCGGCGATTCCAAGCTCGTACGCCAGCGGCAGCATGGCCACGACAACGGCGCCCTGGGAGTTGATGAGCACGGAGACCATAAAGAACACAAATGCGATGGTCCAGGGGTAGTTGGTGACCAGCTCTGTCAGCATCTCTTTCATCTGATCCATGTAGTTGCCGAAGTAAGTGTCGGCAAGCCAGGCAATGCCGTAAATAGCGATCACCGCCACCATTCCTGATTTCCATACCGAACCGGATGCGGCGTTCTTGAGGTCGACTTTGCACAATATGATATTGAGTGCCGCTGCCGAGAGCATGATTATCTGGATACAGATGTTCATCTTGGGCAGATTGATGGCCTTGGCCAAGGTTTCGCCGCTGCTGACATGAATCATCTGGCAGAATGCGAAGCCTACGATAACCAGCAGTGCGCCGAGGAAAATGAATACGGAGAGTTTTGCGCCATTGGTGATTTCCTTGTCGAGGGTAGTCGCTTTGCTCACGTACATGTATTTGTATAATTTCGGATCGGCCTTGCGTGCCTGGAACTCAGGGTCGTCGTCCAGGTCCTTGCCACGTTTGTAGGATGCCAGGGAGGCACACATCAGACCTATTACGCACGCCGGAATGGTCACCATAAGCACCTGCGGTATGCTTACCATGTAGCCGTTGGCATTGGAGATGGTAACGAATGCCACCACCGCCGCCGCGATGGGCGAGCATGTGATGCCCACCTGCGATGCGATGGACGAAACTCCGCACGGCCGCTCGGGGCGTATGTTCTTCTTGAGCGCGATGTCGCAGATGATAGGCATGATGGTGTAAACCACGTGGCCTGTGCCGACCAGCACGGTGAGGAAGAAGGTCACCAGGGGGCCCAGGAAGGTGATGTGCTCCGGAT
>CAMZEC010000054.1 GCA_947305645.1 uncultured Bacteroidales bacterium
CGGCTGTACTGCGGGTTGATGTCGCGGTCGGAGCTGAATATCAGGTACTTGCCGTCGGTCGAGAATGCCGGCGAGCTGCTGTTGTACCACCTTTCGGTAACGGGGTACTCCTTTCCGGCTGCCAGATTGTATACGTACACTATGTCCATCTCGTTCTTGGCGGGACGGGTGTAAGTGATCCATTTGCTGTCGGGGGAGTAAGAGACGCCGCGGAATTCGGCTTCCGGGTTCTGCATGATCACTTTCTTGGCTCCGGAGGGCACGCTGACCTGAATCAGGCGGTTCTTGCGGTCGCTGTAGAGTATGGACTTGCTGTCGGGAGCCCACTGCAGGCTGCGGATATAGGTGTCGGAGCCGCTGGTCAGCTGCTGGGGCTCGCCGCCGGTGGATACTTCATAAAGGTATACTTCGGTTTCGCCGCTGGCGTCGCCAATCCAGGCGATGTACTTGCCGTCGGGGCTCCAGTCGGCGCTGCGGTCGTTGGATCCGGGGGTACGGCTGATGTTGCGCGTAACTCCTTTGTTCACAGGGATATCGAAGATCTCACCGCGGGCGGAGACAACCATGCGCGTACCGTCTGGCGAAAGGGCGGCCGAGCTGATGCGGGAGCCCACCGCACGCCTTTCGGGGCGGGCCTGCGGAGCGTCGTAGTCGATGGTTACGGGCACCCTGTAGCAGCTGCGGTCTTTGGGGTCGAAATAGTGGATATAGCCGCCTTTTTCGAACACGATGGTCTTGCCGTCGGTGCTGGGGAACTTGATGTCGTAGTCCGTGAATTCGGTAACCTTCTCCGTCTCGCCGGTCTTGGTGTTGTAGACAAAGAGGTTCATCGTCATGTCGCGGTCGGAAATGAAGAAGATTTCATCTCCCACCCACATGGGGAAGATGTCCTGGGCGTCGTTGTGGGTGATATTGGTGACGCTCTTCTTGGCCGGATCCCAGACCCAGATGTCGTCCGCCATGCCGCCGCGGTAGTATTTCCAGGTGCGGAATTCACGCATCACGCGGTTGTAGGCCAGCCGCTTGCCGTCGGGCGACCAGCAGCAGAAGCCTCCTTCCGGGAGGGGAATCTCGTTGGGCATGCCGCCCTGGGGGGATACTGTCCAGAGCTTGCCTGCGAAGCCGTCGCCTATGCGGTTGCGGTAGACGATCTGCTTGCCGTCGCGGCTCCATGCCATCACCATGTTGTTGGGACCCATACGGTCGCCCATGTCGTCACGGGCGTTGGTGGATGTGTAGGTGAGCCGTACCGGTTCGCCGCCCTCCGCAGGCATCAGGTAAACCTCTCGGTTGCCGTCGTACTCGGCGGTAAAAGCGATGCTGCGGCCGTCTGGGGAGTAGCGGGCGAAGCCTTCGTATCCCAGGTGGGATGTCAGCCTGCGGGCCTCTCCTCCGCTTACGGGTACCCTCCAGAGGTCTCCGGCGTAAGTGAATACTATTTCACGCCCGTTTGTGGCGGGGAAACGCATCAGGCGGGCTTCCTCGCGGGCGCCGGCGCCGGTCAGGCAGACGGCTGCCATGAAAGCGGTCAACAATAATCTCTTCATTTTGATTAATATTTCTTTGCGCTAATTTAAGTTTTTTTGGCTAAATTTGAAAAATTTCGCAGCAAACTTGATGACCGAACTTTGGGAAGACAATAAGCTTTATTCCGTTTTGCGCCGCTGGGTGGACTGGTGTGTGAGGAGAAGTTTTTCGGAACTGAAGGTGGAAGGAACGTTGCCCGATGACGGTAAGGCGGTAATAGTTGCTCCGAATCACTGCAACACCCTCATGGATGCCCTGGTGGTGCTGCAGAGCCGGCGTGCCCCCATGGCTTTCGGTGCCAGGGCGGATATTTTCAAGAATCCGACGGCCGCAAAGATTCTGCATTTCTTGAGGATAGTTCCCATTGCCCGCAAGCGCGACGGCCTGAGGAGTGTGGCGCAGAACCTGGAGATTATTCCCGTGATATTGGACATTCTGCACCATAACGTGCCGTTCTGCATATTCCCCGAAGGCACCCACAGGCCCATGTACTCGCTGCTTCCTATACATAAGGGAGTTGTGCGCATCGCCCTTAAGAATGCGGTAGACCAGCCTACTTATATAGTTCCCGCCGGTCTGGATTACAGCGACTTTTTCAATTATCAGGGCACCTGCACCCTGAGATACGGCGAACCCATTGACGTGAACCGCTTCGTCGAGGAGCACAAAGGCTTGTCGAAGCCTGATTTGTATGATCAGCTGAGCGGACTTATGGCCAACAGGATCTCGGAGCTCTTCCTATGTATCCCGGATGACGAGAACTACGAGGCACGCCTGGCAGAGTTGCGTCCGCCGAAGAAGAAAAGCTGGTGGGAAATACCGCTTGCAGTGGTGTCTGCGCCTCTGTTTGTGCTGTGCGCCCTGCTGGCCCTGCCGCTTTGGGGCATCGCCGAGTACATCTGCCGCTTCAAGATTAAAGACAAGGCCTTCAGCAATTCCGTGCGCTTTTTGGTGCGGTTGGTGGGATATCCGGTATTCTTTGTGCTATGGGCAATAGCAGCGTTCCTGCTACTGACCCCTCTGGCCGCAGCAGGAACCCTCCTTTTGTATTGTTTCTCGTATTCTTTCTTCTACGACTGGCTTAAGCTGGTCCGGCGCTGAGAACCTTTTTCGCCGAATACGCACCACCGTATCACAGGGATGCGGTGCAGCACTTCGTAAATGATGGGGGAGAGTGTGAACACTGCAATGGTAAGGATTACATACATGGCCACTGGCGGCAGCTGGGTGTACATTTTCATCATGTAGCCAAAGCTGGCGATAACCAGATAATGGACGATGTAGAGGCCGAAGCTGGTACGTGTCATGTATCCGGCGAACTTGCCGGTACGGTCGAATTTGACCTTGAACCATGCCATCAGCCCCAGGCATGCAAACCAACCGTAAATGCAGTTGAGCGGGCTTCCTAGATATTGGGGGGATGTGTTGTCCTGACCGAAGGTTGTTGCGATAAGGACAATGCCGGTAACAGCAGCCACGCAGACCAGAGGAATCCAGTATTTGGCCAGCTTTTCTTGAACGGCATCGTGTGAGAATACGAAGTATCCCATCAGTAGAGGTACCAGGTAGAAGAGGGGCTTATACAGGTTGTAGAGGCCGTCCAGGCTCTCAGGACGGGGATTTTGAACCAGCGTCTGCTCGCCTGCCCAGAACAGTATGCCCAGCAGTACGATTACGATTATGCTGGCCTTGCCGCACAGGTGGTACAACTTGTCTTTGTGGTCCAGGGCGCGTACTATCAGAAGAACTATGCTGAGCAGCCAAAGTACCTGTATGAACCAGAGCGGGCCGGTGCCGCTGATGGTCATGATTAAATACTTTCCAACGGCCGGAACTCCGTCAAACACGCTTTCCCGTTCTGCCACGACGGTATTGAAGTAGCCAACCATCCAATGGAATACAAAAAGGCCTATGGTTCCGGGGACGAGCAGTTTGCGAGTGCGCGCCTTGAACCAGTCTTTTGCTGATTTCTTCTCCAGGGCATAGCGTGCGCTTATGCCGGCAAGCAGGAAGAGCAGGGGCATGAAGAAAGGATAGAGTATGTACATCACTACATCCTGGTACTGCGGGTACTCAGGATAATCTCCGAAGCCGCCTATGCCTCCGAATACACCCTTATTGTTATAGAAATAAATAACATGGTAGAACAAGACCAGCAGCACTGTTACCCAGCGCAGATTGTCAATCCAATGCTTTCTCATCTCGTAAGGCCCTCCATTGCCTCGCCTATGACGTTCTGGAATATTTCCGTCTTGATCATGGCCATGCCTTTCTGGTCGCCCAGCAGAATGAGGACGTCACCGGGTTCAATGCCATAAGTCTTGCGTGCGTCTTTAGGGATAACAATCTGCCCTTTGTCTCCCACCTTCACCACGCCGAAGATGTATTTGCCGTCTTTCTCTTGCATTTGTAGGAAAAGTTAGAAATTTCCCACAAATGTAACTAATAATCCTGAAAAAGCAAGCGATTATTCTATTGGAAAGAGAAATCTACTTTTTGTACGCCGTAACCGTAGATGGTCTTGAAGTCATCCCGCATGGAGATTACATGGTAACCGGCCTCCCGCCACTGCTCGCCGAGGGAAAGGGCTTTTTGCCTGTTGGCATGGTCCCTTGCTTCATCGTCAGCTATGAGCATGAAGGCCGCAGATTTGAGCTCGTTGCTCAGGCAATAGTTATGCATTGCGGAGTCGCCGCCGCTGTTGCCGAATGACAGTACCGGGACTTTGCCTATTTCCTGGACTATCTGCAGTACTTTGTTGGTCTTCAGGTTCTTGATGATGAGTTCGTCCGTCCTGATGAGGTCTTCATCCGAGGCAAGAGTATAATCTACGCCGGGTTCTGAACCCTGGCTGCTGGATTTCAGTCTGACATCCATGCCTATTACGCGCCTGGGGTCGATTCCGATGGCATCTACAAGCGCCCTGCAGATGAATCTGTCGGAGCCGGAAACAACATAAAAGGTGAAGCCGTTTGCGGAAAGGTAGTCGAAGACCTCAAGCATGGGCCTGTAGAAACTCTGGCCGTATGTCATTCCGATAAAACCGTTTGCCGGCTTCGCTGCATACGCTTTGACATAGGCGTCAAATTCTGCAACGCTCATTCCGGCGTAGGCCTTTGCTGCAGCGTTGGCGTGAATCATGTCGAAGTGGTCCGGCAGCTTCTTGCCGTTCCTGACGAAATCCCTTATGTTTTGTGCGGCTTCTTTCACGTCTGCGGGAGCCTTGTCTTTGTAGGACTCATCGTTAAGAACGCGGTACTCAAGCAAATTGTATTCAAAATAAGTAGGATACAGTTCGCCGACGAACGTTCCGTCCATGTCGAAGGTGACGATTCTGTCTTCTTCCTTAATATAATTAAGTGAAAACGGATTCGTAACATCCTCGACATACTCCTGCAGGGCCGTCAGGGCCTCACAGGAATTCCAGGAAGAGAAAAACTTCTTCGGATAATCGAAATGCTCCTTGCTGCAGGAAACAAATACGCAAGCAAGGGAAAGAAAAAAAACTACCAGCCTTCTATTCATTCGCCTATTATTTTTCACAAAAGTATGAAAAAAACCTTAAGACGCCAAAGTTAGAATTGAGAAACATTGATTCTCCGCAGGATTCCTTTGTCGCCCACGACGTAATACCTCCCGTGGTCTATCAGCAGGGCCCTTCCGCGGCCCTTGGCCCGGTTCCTGGCGTTATCTACGTTTACGGCGATGACGCGTCCGTTGTAGAAGCGGCGCACATCGTTGAAGATAGTGTGGCCAACTATTATATGGTCTATGTCATAGCGGGAAAGCAGGAGGTTCAAGGTGTCGTTTTTTATTGGAGCCCATTTAGGCCCTTTCAGCACCAAACCGCGGTACCAGATGGGGCCCTGGCCTCCGTAGAGGAAACCAAGCTCGTCGGACTCTGCGCGGCGTTCCTTGCCGCTCTTGAACAGGACTCGGCTCATTTCGCGGTTGACTTCTTCTATGGGTATGTTGCGTTCACAGAACTCGCCGCTGAGGCCGGCGTGAACGTATAGGTTACGACCTATGATGCCGATTACGTTCCAGTTCGCAACCCAGCGCCCAAGTTCGCTGTCAGGCCCGAAGAGGTCGCGGTACGCGATTCCGAGCTCCCTCGCCAGGATCTTGTATTTGGGCGTGGCGTAACGCATGTCTCCGGCGAACTCCATGGGCTCGTGGTTGCCGAGAAGCATGGTTACCCTGCCGCCGGCATCGGACGCCTCCTGCAGCAGCTTGTAAAAGAACCAGAATATCTGAGTCGCGTCGTCGCCGCGGTCGAAGATGTCTCCTATCATGACCAGATGGTCGCTGCCGAAGGCCCAGTGAAGGTCTTCATCTATTATGCCGTTGCCTTTCAGCAAAGAGATCACGCAGTCCAGTTTGCCGTGAGGGTCGGACATGACGAATACGCGTTCCGGGGCCTCCCTGTCGCACCACTCCTGGCGCTTGACCGGACGGAGGCTCACCTCGAAGGGATAGTTGCCTTCGTGGTCGCAGACCTTGAAGATCTCCGGCGCCTGTGCGTAAGTGGTGTCTATAATTTCGCCTTCTGCAGTTACGCTTATCACCCTTAGGCTGTCTCCGCAATGGAGAATGTACGGCCCGTCTATCGACAGGGAATCGCGCGCTGTCTGCGCCCCCAGCGTTGCCGCACCAAGCAGCAGCACCCACAATATGAATAATACCTTTGTTTTCATTGCCATAAATATAATAATTTTTGAAGAAATAAGCTGATACTGGGGGTGCAGGGGGATAGTAGGTAGCGGCGTAGCCGCGTACCTCAACAGAAAAAGCAGCCCTGCGGCTGCTTTTTCTGTTGAGGTACCAGGATTCGAACCTGGGCAGACAGAACCAAAATCTGTAGTGCTACCATTACACCATACCTCAATTCCGGGGACAAAGATACGATAATTTTGGGTAAAACGAGAATAATTGCTAACTTTAAGGTTCGAAAAAACAGACATTATAATAACTAGGATAATGGACACACAAAAAGTCATTGAACAAGCGCTGAAGGTATCCGTGGCCACTAAGGCCCTGGAATTCGGCGAGAACATTCTGGACCGTATTCCCGGTTTGTTCAACAAGTTTTTCCCTGGAAAGAAGGCCATAGTCTTCGCGGATAAGATTACATGGAAAGTAGCCGGCGAGCAAGTGTTCTACGAGCTGGCCAGGGCCGGAGTTCCCGCGACGACTTTCCTTATTACCGACGACCGTTTCCATCCGGACTGGAAATATGTGGAGATGGTTGACAAGGTGCTTGATGATGAACCCGACGGAATTTTCATTGCAGTCGGTGCGGGTGTAATCAACGATCTGGCAAAACTCGGATCCAAGCGCCATGACAGGCAGTATATCTGCGTGGCGACAACTGCATCTGTAGACGGTTACACCTCATCTTCCGCAATTGTCAACGACGAGCGCGGCGCAAAAATTAACATCAAGTCCAATCCGCCGCTCGTTATCGTAGCGGATTCCAAGGTCCTCGGTTCCGCTCCCTGGTTCCTGTCAGCCGCCGGTTATGCCGACCTTGCCGCCAAGGTAAGCTCCGGAGCCGAGTGGATGATTGCCGATCTCTTCGGCACCGAACCTATCGACCCGCCCAGCTGGCACATCACCCAGGATTCCCTGAAGGATATGCTGGACGACCCGGAAGGCGTCCGCAACGGCAAGCCTGAAGCCATCGAGAAGCTCTTCCTCGGCCTCAGCCTTGCAGGCATAGGCATGGAGGTCGCCGGATCCAGCCGTCCCGCTTCTTGCGCGGAGCATCTTTACGGTCACTACTGGGACATGACACATCATACCAATAACGGTCGCCCGGTGAGCCACGGTTTCCAGGTGGCAATCGGCGAGTTGACGGTCTGCGCCTTCTTCGATGCACTCTTCCAGATGGACCTGAGCAAACTCGACGTGGACAAGTGCGTCGAGGCATGGCCCAGCCTGGAGGAGGAGCAGGAGCGCGCCAAACGCATCTATGCCGACTTCCCGGTGCCTACCCTCGGATATGAGGAAATCACGAAGAAGTGGCAGCCCAAGGAGGAGGTTCGCGTACAACTTCAGAAGGTCAAGGACAACTGGCCCGAGCTCAAGAAAAAGCTGCAGGCTCAGGTCTGGAGCTTCGAGAAGATGCGCGATATGTTCAAGCGCGCCGGAGCCCCTACCACCCCCGAGGAGATCGGCGCTACAAGGGCGGACCTTCGCAAGATAACCGACTACGTGCAGCTTATGCGTTGGAGAATCAACCTTCTCGACCTTGCAAAGCGCGGCTGCTTCTATGACGAATTAATGGACAAAGTATTTGGTAAAAACGGAGTATGGGAAATAAAGTAAATCCTATGCTGAGCCTTATTCAGCTCAGAAAAGAGGGAATACCCGCCGGTATCCCTTCATATTGTACCGCAAATGAAATAGTTATCGAGGCCGTCCTGGAGCAGGCCAAGCGCTTCGGCGACGCCGTGCTTATCGAGGCCACCAGCAACCAGGTCAACCAGTTCGGCGGCTACACAGGAATGAAGCCTGCCGACTACCGCGACTACGTGTGGGGTATCGCAGACCGCGTCGGCTTCCCCCGCGAGCGTATCATTCTCGCCGGCGACCACCTGGGCCCCCAGCCTTTCCAGAACCAGCCGGAGGCCGAGGCCATCGAGAACGCCAAGGAGATGGTTCGCCAGTATGCGGCGGCCGGATACACCAAGATCCACCTGGACACCAGCATGCGCGTGGCCGATGACGACCGCAGCAAGCCCCTGAGCGACTACACTATAGCCCGCCGCGGCGCCGAGCTGATGAAGGTGGCGGAAGATGCATGGCAGGAGTTGCATAAGCAGAATCCTGACGCCGTCCACCCGGTGTTCATCATCGGCAGCGAGGTGCCCATCCCCGGCGGCGCCCAGGTGCAGGAGGAGATGCAGGTGACCGATCCCGACGCCTTCGAAGCCACCCTGAAGGCATACAAGGAGGTTTTCGCCGAGCGTGGCCTGGCTGAGACGCTGAAGAACGTAATCGCCGTCGTAGTGCAGCCCGGCGTAGAGTTTGGAGATGCCGACGTGCATATGTACGACCGCTCCGACGCCCGCGCACTCTGCGCCCGTCTGAAAAAGTATCCGGAGGTGTTCTTCGAGGCACACTCTACCGACTATCAGTCGCCGCAGGCTCTCAAGCAGATGGTGGAGGACGGCATGGGCATACTCAAGGTGGGCCCGGCGCTGACTTTCGCCGCCCGCGAAGCCCTCTTCGCCCTCAGTCACATTGAGGACGAGGTGGTCGACGACCCGGCAGCCCGTTCCAACTATATCGCCGTCGTGGAGAACGCCATGATGGAGGATCCCAAGAACTGGCAGAAGTACTACCACGGTACGCCCAAGGAGCAGGCGCTCAAGCGTGCATACAGCTATTCCGACCGCAGCCGCTATTACATGCCCGACCCTCGTATCGAGGCCGCCATGCAGAAGCTCTTCGCCAATCTGGAAGGGGCCGACATCCCCATGGGCCTTCTGCATCAGTACATGCCGATGCAGTACATCAGCGTGCGTAACGGCCGCTTGCCTCTGAGCCCGCGTGCGCTCGTCAAGGACGCCGTGCGCCTGGTTTGCGACGACTACAACTACGCAACGCGTCCCAACTTCGTGGCGGGAAGTGTGTTTATTTAGCGCTTCTCCTTGAAGAAATCTGCGACCAGATTGCCGCAGGTGTCAGCCATGATACCTGCGGCAACTTCTGTCTTGGGATGCAGCAGGGAGGGGGAGTAGAGGGAATAGCCGCGTTTGGGGTCGGAGGCGCCGTATACTATGCGTCCAACCTGGGCCCAGCAGAGTGCGGCGGCGCACATGGGGCAGGGCTCCACGGTCACGTACAGCGTGCAGTCGCTTAGATACTTGCCTCCCATGGCTTCGGTAGCGGCGGTAAGAGCTATCATTTCGGCGTGTGCGGTGGGGTCATGGAGGCGTTCCGTCATGTTGTGGCCGCGACCGATTATGCGCCCTTTGGCTACTACGACGGCGCCTATGGGCACTTCTCCCTCGCTACGGGCAGCTTCCGCTTCCCGCAACGCCTCTTTCATATATTGTTCATCAATAGATAACATTCAGCCAAGGGGCGTTTTTCTCAAGCCAGGGTTTCATGGTGAAGGGTATGTCCGTGCACATGGCGTCGGAGCCGAGGTAAGCTGCCAGCATGAAGTCTTCGATCTTCTGGGTGGGCCACAGGCTAACTATCATGCCTTCTTTGTGGGCCTTTTGCACCATCTTGCGGGTGGTGCCTTCGGTCTTGCAGCCCATAACGTATATGCCTTCGCGCTTGCAAGTGGCGATGGTTTCGTCGGTCACGCCTGTGCTGAAGATTATCAGCAGTTCCGATTCGGGACCCTTGCACTTCATCTCCGGGTGTGCCTTCTTGAGGTATCGCAGGCCGCGGATGTCGGAAGAGGTGAAGCGCAGCACGGAGTTCCTGGTGCGTATTGATTTTGCCGCCTGATACACTCTTTCGGCGACGTCTTCCACAAGCTCCTGTGTGTATAGGGAGTCGGGCCTGGTCTTGAGTTCGAACTCCACATACAGGTTGTCCTTGTCCTGAAGGAAGGCGATGAAGTCGTCGAAGCGCATCATCTTGTTACCCTGCTTGGTCCGCAGCTGCTCTATCTCGGCGGAAGTCTTGCGCTCGAAGATGCCGCTGCCGTTGGTCGTACGCTCAAGGGTGCAGTCGTGGGTGAGGTAGAGGACGCCGTCGGCCGTGCGGCGTATGTCGGTCTCGAAACCGGTGTAACCTGCGTCCCAGCTGTCCTGGAAGGCTATTGCGGTGTTCTCATCCCTCTCCAGTCGGCCGCCGCGGTGAGAGAAGGCGCGTATGGTTTGGGTCTGAGCGTAGGCGCCTGCTGCAAGGCAGAGCGCAAATAAGATGAATGCTGTTCTTTTCATAACTTTCAAATATAGCCATGAAGTTTGAAACTTTCAAAACTTTTTGCATCTTTGTGTTTCATTATGAAACTTTTTCTGATAGACGGCCACGCGCTGGTTTTCAAGATGTATTATGCCTTTCTGGGGCGCCCCATGGTGAACTCCAAGGGGGTGGATACATCTATACTTTTCGGCTTTACAAAGTATCTGCTTGAGCTTATCGACCGTGAGAAGCCAAGTCATATAGCGGTGAGTTTCGACCCTCCGGGGGGTACCTTCCGCAACGAGATGTACCCGGAATACAAGGCCAACCGCGGTGAAACTCCGCAGCTGGTGATTGACGCCCTCGAGCCTCTGACCTCAATCGTGAAGGCTCTGGACATACCGGTGCTGATGATTCCCGGCTTCGAGGCGGACGACGTTATAGGCTCCATGGCGCTGCGCAGCGCCGCCGAGGGCTTCGACGTGTACATGGTTACCCCGGACAAGGACTACGGCCAGCTGGTGGCTCCGCACGTCTGGCAGTATAAGCCGGGCAAGTCGGGATCCGACAACGAGATTCTGGGAGAGGCGGAGGTTTGCGGCAAGTGGGGGATAGACCGTACGGAGCAGGTTATCGACATCCTTACTATATGCGGCGACTCTTCCGATAACGTGCCGGGAGTGCAGGGCGTGGGGCCCGTTGGTGCGTCCAAGTTGCTGGGAAAGTACGGCAGCGTAGACGGCATCTATGTGCATCTGGACGAGCTTACGGCCCGCCAGCAGGAGCTCTTCCGTGCTGCTCAGGACCATATTTCGCTGTCCCGCGAGCTAGTGACTATCAAGACGGACATTCCTCTGGAGACTACGGCAGACGATATGATCCTCGACTTGGCTTGGACTCCGGCGGTGGAGGCAATCTTCAAAGAGTTCGAGTTCCCGTCGCTGATTCGCCTCGTGCGGAAGATAGCTTCTGAGGTCTCCGCCGCCTCGCAGTGGAGACAGGCAGAGGCTGACAGAACCGTGGCCGGGCTGGTTTTTGCCGGAAATCTGTCAGGCGCGGCCCCAAACAGCTCGAACGGACAGGTTTTTGCCGAATTCCTGTCAGGAAGGCCGTTGGCGAAGGAGGTAGAGGCGGCGGAGATAACGGATGCCCGTCTCGCCATCAATCTCGTCGACGATACACTTTACGTCGCTGATTCCCACGGAGTTGCCCAAGGAGAGCCGGAGCAGTTCAGACAACTGCTGGCGGACCCGCAACGCACGAAGGTCGGCTTTGCACTCAAGCCGCAGCTTAACGCCCTCAGCCTCAAGGGTTTGGAGGTCGGCGGCCGCCTGGAAGACATAGAGCTTCTTCACTACCTCCTGAACCCGGAGAGCAGCCATAAGCTGGACATCCTTGCGCCAACGTTCCTCGGCATAGAACTCGAAGACAGCGACGCGCCGCTTCAGGGCTCACTCTTCGACGAAGCACCCTCCGGACCAGACCGCATCAAGGAAACGGCCGTCCTGCTGCCGCTTGCCGATGCACTGCTGGCCGCGATGGACCGCACCGACGCCCGCCTTAAGTCGCTCTACGACAGCATAGAAGAGCCTCTCATACGCGTGCTCAGCCGCATGGAGCTGGCAGGCGTGAAAGTCAACCTGAGTGCACTTCAGTCCTATGCGGACGGCCTCCGGGATCAGGTGGCAAACCTCGAGCAGGAGATACGCACGCTTGCCGGCGAGCCCGACCTTAACATCAACTCTCCCAAGCAGGTAGGCGAACTGCTCTTCGAAAAGCTGAAGCTGGACCCGAGGGCGAAGAAGCCGAAGAAAGGCAACTGGCCTACGGACGAAAAGACCCTGCAGGAGCTTGCCGACCGCAGCCCCATAATAGACAAAATACTCGACTTCCGCGGCCTGCGGAAGCTGCTCGGCACCTATATCGAACCCTTCCCGTCTTACGTCAGCCCACGGGACGGCCGTGTGCACACCACTTTCAATCAGGCACTTACGGCGACGGGCCGGCTCTCCAGCTCCAACCCTAACCTGCAGAATATCCCCAATCGCACGGAGCAGGGGAGGGAGATACGCAAGGCCTTTGTGCCTGAGGGGCAGGGCACCGTAATTATGAGTGCAGATTACTCCCAGATAGAGCTCCGCATAATGGCTCACCTGAGCGGCGACAGCCACCTGCAGGAGGCCTTCCGGGAGGGCGTAGATGTCCATGCCGCCACCGCTGCCAAGATTTTCCGTATCCCGGTGTCTGAGGTGAGCTCGGACCAGCGGCGAATCGCGAAAACCGCAAACTTCGGCATCATGTACGGCATCTCCGCCTTCGGTCTCGCTCAGAATCTCGCGTGCTCGCGTGCGGAAGCTAAGAAGCTGATAGACGATTACTTCGAGTCCTTCCCCAGCATCCGGGCATGGATTGACGCCACGCTTGCCGGAGCCCGTGCTAACGGATACGTGGAAACGTTGCTGGGCCGTCGCCGCTACGTGCCAGACGTGAACAGCGGCAATGCTACCGTGCGAGCGTTCGCAGAGAGGAATGCCGTCAATGCACCCATCCAGGGAACCAGTGCCGACATAATCAAGCTGGCCATGGCGTCCGTTGACCGCAGGGTACGGGAGGAAGGTCTCAAATCCCGCATGGTTCTGCAGATTCACGACGAACTGCTGCTGGAAGTGCCGGAGAATGAGATAGAAGCCGTGAGCCGCCTGCTTACGGAGGAGATGCAGGGAGTTATAAAACTGAATGTTCCATTAACAGTTGAATGTAATTATGGCTCAAATTGGCTCGAGGCCCATTGATGAACTGGTACGCCGCGCCATGATAGGCGACGGAACCGCCTTTACTGCCCTGTGGGATGCGAATATTGCGTCTATCCGTGCGTATTTGCGCAAAACCATGAAGGGGCTGGACCATTTCTATATAGAAGACGTATGCTCCAAGTCTTTCGAGAAGGCTTTCCGCCAGATCCGCAGCTACGATCCGGCACTCGGCAGCTTCGACGTCTGGCTGAAGCGAATCGCGCACAACACGGCCCTGGATGTCATAGACAAAGAAACCCGGCGCCAGAAGGGCTACGTTTTCATAGATGACGAATCGCGCAACCTGAACGTGGCGGAGACCATAGATTACGGAGAAGAAGACGCCCTGGAAGGCATAATCAAGACGGAAACCAGGGAAGAAACGGAGCAACTGGTAGAAGGCCTGCCCGAACTGTACAGGGACATAGCCCACAAGCGCCTGATAGAAGGCATGCAATATAAAGAGATTGCCGAGGAGACAGGGTTGGAGCTTAATACCGTCCGTACCCGGATCAGGCGCGCCAAGCAGATGTTGGACAAGATGAAGAGCGAACAATGAGAAGTACCGAAGCAGATTTTTCCCGGGCGCTGGAGCTGTACAGGGAGTGGAATGCCAAGATAAACGTGGTGTCCCGCAAAGACATAGACAATCTCTATAAGCATCACGTGCTGCATTCGCTGGCCATTGCAAGATACCTGGAGCTGCATTATCCCGCAGGCGTGCTGGACGGATCTTCCGTGCTGGATTTGGGCACCGGGGGAGGATTTCCCGGAATCCCACTGGCCGTGGAGTACCCTCAGGCCCGTTTTACCTTGTGCGATTCGGTCGGAAAGAAACTTACGGTGGCCCGTGCGGTGGCTGACGGAATTGGCCTGAAGAATGTCGAGTGCGTTAATGCGCGTGTGGAAACCTTGCCGGGCTCTTTCGATTGGGTGGTGACTCGTGCTGTAGCCACGCTTGACAAATTGTACCCATGGGTTGCCGGCAGATTCGGCCGCAGCATTATCTGTCTGAAGGGGGGAGACGTGCTGTCTGAAATAGCCGATTTAAGCCGAAAATGCGGTGTTGCACCAGGCTGTGTACGCGTCTGGAGCATAGAAGATTGGATTAATGATGAATATTTCAAAGAAAAATTTGTAATTGAGGTCGGAAAATCTTACCTTTGCCCTCCCAAATCTGAATAATTAAAAATATTAGATAATGAAACGTACATATCAACCTTCAAACCGCAAGAGAGTCAACAAGCACGGATTCCG